>NZ_JAVDVV010000029.1:0-71157 GCF_031457035.1 Methylobacterium sp. BE186 | reverse complement strand
AACGAAGCCATCCTGACCCGCGCCAACCTGCCGGTGAACGACGCCACGCGCTACGCCGTGCACTTCCTCGGGCAGCAGGGCGGCCCTGCCTTCATTGCCCGCTCGATGCAGAACCCTGATGCGCCGGCCGCGAGCCTTGCGAAGCCGGATCAGGTCCGCGCCAACCGGGCCGTGTTCTTCAACCGCGACGGCTCGCCCAAGAGCGCCCGCGACGTGTTCGCGGACTTCTCTCGCAGCTTCGGTGGTGGGCGTGGTGGTGCCCCTGCCTCGGCTCGGTCTCAGGTCGCCTATGCCGACGATGAGGCGCAGACGCAGGTGCTGGAAGCGCGCATGGGCATGTACCCAACCCAGAGCGCACAGGCGGACATGCCGGTGGCCGGTGGGCGCGAGGCTGCGTTCTACATCCCCGGCAGCGATCCGGCTGCCAGCCAGCCCGCGCCCTTCGGCGGTCCCGATCGCCAGGGGCCGCCCTTGCAGCAGAGCGCCTTGGGCGCGACCACCGCGCCGCGTGGCGAGGTGCTGCCGCCGTCGCGGGACTTGGGAGCGTCCATCCCCTCGCGCACGATGACCCTGCCCGGCGCCCCCGTGGACGCTGGAACGCCTCCGGCTCCGCTTGGCGGGGCTCCGGGCGCACCCATGGTGGGGAACGTGCCGGCCGCTGCCGTCGCCTCATCCCCGCTAGCGCAGCGCATCCCCTTCCTGCTCAAAGCGGCTGGGCATCCGGATCTGCCGGCGCCGCAGCGAGAGATCGCGCAGATGATGCTCAAGCAGGCACTTGATGAAGCCAAGATGCCCGACAGCGTGAAGGAGTTCATGTTCGCACGCGCCAACGGCATGACGCGGGCAGCGAACCCCGCGGCCTACGCTCGCGAGAAGTCCGGCCCGACCAAGCTCAGCCCCGGCGAGAGCGTTTACGATCTCGAGACGAACGCTATTCGCATCACGGCGCCGGACCGCAGCCGCAGCAACGTCTCGGATGATGTGGACGCCCGGCGGCAGGCGGCCGAAGGGCTCGGCCTCACGCCCGGCTCGCCCGCGTACCAGTCCTACGTGCTGACCGGGAAGATGCCGCGCGAGGATCAGCAGCCGCTCTCGGCCTCGGACAAGAAGGCCATCCTTGAGGCCGACGACGCAGTGACGACGGCGGAAAGCGTCATCGGCAACCTGCAACAGGCCAAGCGGCTGTCCAAGCAGGCTTACGAGGGGCCGACTGCGGGCGCCCGCGGCCAGGTCACCGGCTACTTCGGGAGCAAGGAAGGTCTCGCGACGATCGACCTCGACAACCTCGTGACCACGAACGCGCTGGGCCAGCTCAAGGCGATCTTCGGCGCGGCGCCGACTGAGGGAGAGCGCAAGATCCTCCTCGACATTCAGGGCTCGTCCTCGCTGCCCGACGCGGCCCGCCAGCGGATCTATGACCGCGGCATCGCCCTGGCGGAGCGGCGGCTTGAACTGAACCGCCAGCGCGCGGCCGAGATGCGGGGCCAGACATACTTCAAGCCGGACGGCGGGCCGCAGGGTTCGGGCGGTCGCGGTGGTGCTCGTGCTCTGCCGGCGCCGTCGCCCTCGAACCGCCCTGGCGCTTCGTCCGCGGCCGATCGGTTCGGGCAGCTCATGGGCTCGGGCATGTCCAAGCAGCAGGCTTACGAGCGGCTTCAGCAGGAGGGGTACTGAATGGCCGGCGGCGTGTTCGATCCTGCCGAGTTCGCGGCCTTCAAGGCGGGCTCCTCGTCTCCGGCTCCCGCGGCCCCGACCTCGGGAGGCTTCGATCCGGCGGAATTCGCCGCGTTCAAGTCAGGCCGCGCCGCTCCCCGAGATCAGGGCCAGACGCCTGCGGCTCCCAACCCTTTCAGGCAGGACGCTGCGCCGTCGTTCGATGAGCGGTTCGGGGATGGCCCAATGGCCGGCACCCTCGACACGTCCGAGGGCCTGGGCCAGGGCCTGCGGCGCATGGCCGACGAGGCGTTAGTGGGTAAGCCGGATGGTGTGAACCAAGCCGCTGCGGCCGTCATCCGGGGCAGCAATGCGCTCGGCCTGAACATCCCGCGCAATGCCGGCGCCGCCATCGCGTCGGCACCCTTCATCGGCAACGGTCGCACCTTCTCGCAGAACTACGACCTTGCCCGCGACCAGGAGGAGGCGCTTGCGCGGCAGTTCCCGAAGACAGCTCTTGCCGGCACGGTTGGAGGCATCGTTGGCGGCGCCGTCGCACTGCCCTCTATCCGTGCGGCGGAAGGAGCCAACTGGGCGGGGCGCGCAGTCGCGAACTTCGGGACAGGTGCCCTCTATGGCGGCGCATCCGAGTTCTTCGACAAGAAGACGGGTGGCGCCCTGATTGAGGGCGGGCTGCTCGGGGGCGCCTTGAGTGCTGGTGCTGGGGGCCTGTTGGAAGCAGGCGCCAAAGTCTACGGCGCTCTTGCCCGCCGTGGGGTCCCTTTCCGCGATCAGACGGGCCAACTGACCGAACCGGCCCGTGACGCGCTGCGGGGTGCTGGGATCGATCCCGCCGAGATGACGCCCGCCCTCGAACAGCGGATCATGTCTGCCTTCACGGTCAAGGGACCCTCGGAGGGTGCCGCCCGCGAGGCTCTGGCAGTCGATCAGGGCATCACGCTATCGCGGGCGCAGGCAACGCTTGATCCTCGCGCGGTAGATCTCGAACAGGCGGCCTTGTCCGGTGGCCGCGGCGCACGGGCGCAGGAGATCGGGCAGGATTTTGCGCAGACGCAGGCGGGCCAGATCGATGCCGCTCGCGGGCGCCTTCAGACGATGGCCGCACAGGGCTCGCCCCTGATCGACAATCCGCAGATGGCTTTTGAAGCCGCTGCCGATCGGGCCCGGCTCGCGGGCGATGCTGCATCCTCCCGTGCCGCTGCCGCCGAGCGGGCGCAACAGGACGCGCTACAGGCCGTCCAGGGACCGGGAGCGGGCGATGTGCTCGATGGGGCGACGTTGGCCGTGCAGGGCGCCCGCGAGGCTGCAGAGCGCAGCCGGGGGGCCTATCGCGGAGCATACGACGAGGTGGCCCAGATCCCCGGCAACTTCGCGCCCGGCGCGCTCGATGATGTCGGCGCCCGTGTTCGGCGCTCGCTCGGCCCCGAGATCCCCGTTGACGACGTGAACACGCCGGCCGCCTTCCGGGCGCTCGCGGATCTCGACAACCTGCCGCGCATCCTCGGCCTGCGTGAGGGCGAGACACCGACCCTTCAGCAGACAGAGCAGATCCGGAAGCGGTTCAGCCGGTACTACCCGGCGACGGCGCAGAACCCGACCGACCGCGCGGCTCTGAACGCAGTCCGCGAGAGCTTCGACCAGCGGATTGAGGACCTTCTGAGCATCGGGAAGTTTGGCGACCAGGTGCGTGCACCTGGTGCTGCCGACGAAATCGGCGGCTCCCTCGGTGCTCGGACGGGCGATGTGCCGGCAGATGCCGTGGTCATGCCGGAGGCGCCCCTGGGCTCGCCGGACACCCTGGGCCGGTACATCGCCCGAAATGGCGGCCTCGCCCTGACCGACGATGCGCGAGCGATGGATCTGAACCGGGCGTACTATCCCGGCGCTGGCACGCTCGCCCGGTACAACGGCGTGCCGCTTGATCAGTGGCGGGTAAAGCTCGTCGAGGCTGGTTATCTCACGCCCGACGAGGCCGGCGGCGCCTCTCAACGCGACGTGTCCGGTCTCATCATGGACGCCCTGCGAGCCGAACGCACGGGTGCGGGTCGGCCGCGCTACCGTGTCGAGGACGAGGCCCGCGTGGATGCCTCCCGCGCTGCTGAGCGGGTCGCGGACGAGAATGCTGACTTCTCAGGGATGGTGGACCGGCAGGCCCGCCGGCTAGAAATCGACTTCGAGGGCTACGGCCTGCGGGCTCAGGATCTTGACCGCGCGGCCCTTCGCGATGCCGCCGAGGCTGTCGTGCGCGGCGAGACTGACGACGCGATCGGCGCCTATGACCGCGCCATCATGCGGCGAGAGGCAGCACCCCGGCCGGCGGGGGGCGCCGACGACGTGCCATTCCCCGAGTTGGGGGAAGGCGTCGGGCCAGCAACCTCCGCGTCCCTGCCGATCGGCGACACAGCGCCGGCCGAGGCCATGCGCAAGGCTCGCGGGCTATTCCGTGAGCACCGGCAGGCGTTCGCTCCTCGCGGTCCTGGCGACGTGGCTGGGCAGCGCCTGCAGAAGATCGTGGAGCGGGATGCGAGCCCGAACGAAGCCATCTCGATGCTGTTCGGCACCACCACAGGTCGCATTGCCAGCGGGCAGTTACAGACCCTTGACCGGCTGCGCTCGGCGGTAGGGCAGGACAGCGACACTTGGCGGGCCGTGCAGCAGGCCATCGTCACGCGCTACGTCGGCGGCGACGGTCGCGGGCTCGGGCAACGCCTCGACTACCTGCTACGCGGCGAGGGCCGGGATCTCGCCAGCCGCTTCCTGTCCCCGGAGCAGAGGCAGGGCCTGGGGCGCCTCCGGGCGGCAGTAGCGCAGACGGAACAGGCGCAGACGGCGGCGCCAGGCTGGGTCCAGAGCCTCGAGCGGCACGGCTTCGACCCGAACGCCATCGCTGGCAGCCTGTTCGGCTCTGGCGTGCCGGGCGCTCGCGTCGGTGCGGTGAACGAAGCACGGGCAGCGAAAGCCTTCCTCGGGGAGACGAGCCTGGAATGGGCGGGTCTACGGCAGGCGGCCGTGCAGCGTCTCACGGAGCCGACCATGAGTGCGGCCAAGATCGTGGAACGGGTCCACGCCTTTACGGACGGGGCCGGCAAGGGGGTGGCGACCGAGATGTTCAGCCCGCAGGAGTTGGGCGCCTTCCGGCAATTCGCCTCCGCGCTGAATTCCACGATCCTGCCGAACGGCAAGGCGAAGCCGGGCAACGAGCGTGCGGCCGGCGCAGTGGCGCGGGCGCTCGATGTCCTAACGGGCGCGGTTGCCTTCAAGATCGGCGGTCCTGGGGCCGCCATCGGCGCTTATGGGCAGAAGGCTGGGCAGCGGCTCATCACGGGCGGCGTCAACGCCTCGCGAGCGCGGCGGTCGTTTGAGGGTGGAGCGCCGCGGCTGCGGGCTCCCGTGCCGGTTCCTGACGCCGGTCGGCTGACGGTGGGCGCCGGCCTCTACGCCGGTGAAGGGCGCTAGTCGGGCCAGTATCCCCGCTCAATGCGGTGCCGGACGTAGGGGTACACCATCACGGTAAAGAGGGTTGCAGAGGAAGCAGCCGCAACCCAGCCGCCTTCGTACCTTGCCCACGAGACGAGATTGACCATCGCCATGATGCCGACAGCAAGCGTGATGACGAGCTGCAGCAGCACGACGCGGTTGCCGCCTGTGTAGGGCTCGCGGCTGAGCCAGAACCGCGCCTCGCCGCGCCAGTTGAGCGGCGGCGGGGCATGACCCTCGGCCTCTGCCCGCTTGGCCTCTTGGTACGGGGTCGTGAAGCGCCAGCCCATGTGGAGAAGGTGACCGTTCTCCAGCCACTCGGCAAGCAACAAGCTACAACCTCGGCAACTCGGCCGCGCAGCCAGCGACGGTGACGTGAAGTTCGGATCTGCGGGGCGCTGGAGCGACGCGGGCTGGCCGAGCGGGGTGGGACGAAGGCGCTGCCGAAGTGGCGGCGGGCCAGTTAGCCCCGATGTTGCGTTCGGAAAGCTGAGGGAGCGCAGTTGTTGGAACAGGCTGCCGCAGCTAGAGGCTCGCCGATGCAAAAGCTCGAAGCCCTCCTCGATCGCCTGAAGTCCCACCAGCGCGACCTCATCTTGGAGGTAGCCGAACGCGACATGCTTCCGCCCGACAGCATGCTGTGCCGGATCGCCGAGCTGGAGAACGTGATCGCTGCTGTCGAGGCTGTGGCCGACGAGGAGCAGCGTGGAGGCTGATATCGGCGCAGGGCCGGCCGGTGGTGAGGCGGGGGACCAGGTGACGGCCGAGAAGCCAGCCATGTTCCGGAGTGCGGGAAGGCTAGGCATCAGCCCATCGCGGGAGGCCCGCCATCCGGGCCTGTCGGCATGGGCACGAGAGCCAGCACGGTCCCATGTACGTCCAAAATGGCAACATTCCAGTGCTGAGGATCCCGGCCGCCGGCGGCCCGCTCCTGGATGATCCGCCCCCAGACTTGCAGTGCATGCTCCTGAGCTGTGTCCATGTCTGGGAACTCGACGCCTTTGTGATCCCGGGTGACATCGTCACCGTCGTGCAGAATGTCGAAGAAGTACCAGGGCATAAGCGGTCTCGTCGGCAGAGGAGTTCTGCCGTCCTCAACACATGATCAGGCGTACGGTGCTCGCTTGATCGCTGCGGCTTCCTCGACCTCGGCAACTCAGCCCCGCGAGAAGGCGGTGACGTGATTTAGCGCGGTTCAACGTCCTCACCTTTGGGTGGTGGAACGTAGTAGATATTGATCGCCTTCCAAAAGGCAGCACGCTCTTCCGGCGTTCGGGAGGCTAGGGCAGCTTGGAGATCGGCGAGCCCAGCCTGCGCAGCCTTCTCGCGCTGGTCAGCGTCCAGAAGGTCGAAAACTTCACACACAGCGTTCTCCCGGGCGGCGCACCGCCTATGGTTTAACTCCCCCCGCTCGCGGGTCGCTCCAAACCGAACCCATCAACGAAAAACCCCGCGCACCGTGAGGCGGCGGGGCAAGGCAATGACCACCACGATAGGAGTACGGCCCCGTCGACGTCGGGACGGGCAACTGTACCGGCGGGGCCGTGCTGGAGAGCGCCGTCCAGCACGCCGATGATGGCCGACCGCGCGGCCGCCGCTTTCACGCAGGTGAAGCGCGGCAAGAGAAAGCCCCGCGAGCCTAGGGCTGCGGGGCGAAGGGGGATGTGAGGAGAAGCCCCGTCGACAGTGATTGGGTGTGTGACTGCCGCCGACGAGGCCATGTCGGGTGTCGAAGCCGACAGCGGCACGTTCTGCCTTCTCTTCACTCGCGGCCTTCGCAAAAGTGAAGTGTGAGGCGCGAGAAATGAGCCGCCCGTTGGACCGAGCGACGGCAGCTTAGGCCGCTCGCAGCCGTGGCGCAGGCGCAGGGTTCCGACGACGCTCCATCAGCGCAATTCCGGCCTCAACCATCCGATGCTTCTCAGGCTCGCTGAACTCGCCGAACATGTCGTCGACAGCCTCATACCAATCGCGCCAGGTCGGCCGCGCGTTCTGCGATAGGAGGAACAGCATAACTTCGATCATTCGCTCTTGCAGCGAGCGGTGCGGTTGAGAGGCAGAGGTCATCTGGACTTTTGAGGCGGCAAATTCGACAGCCTGATGGCCGTCATCCCAACTGTACAAGCAAATACAAAGCTGCCCGTCGCGGCGAACCGGGCGCACTGAAACGAAAAACCCCGCGAGCCTGAGGCTGCGGGGCTCTCGTGATCTTTGCTTCAAGTTGACGATCGGCCCCACCGGCATAGGGGGCATATTAACCGGCGAGGACGTACCGGAGAGACCCTGAGAGAACCTGCTCCAGCCCCGCCACCGTGCCTGAAAATCGCCGGCTCCACGTTCACGAAAGTGAACCGCTGCAAGAAAAAACCCGCCGCGGCGAACCGGGCGCACGCGCTAGGCGGGCTAAGGCGAGTAGGTCGGGGACGTCCTCATGGCCAAGGTGCAACGCGGAGGTGAGGACGGCAAGACGAAAGAACCCCGCGAGCGATAAGCTGCGGGGCTAAGGAAGGGACCGTCTCTGGGAATGACCTCGCCGGCGAGGGACAGGGGGCAGTCATCCACTGGCGAAACCATGTCGGTGAAGAGGCCGACCTGAGCACACTCTGCCCCTTCGCCACCTCCAGCCTTCGCAAAGGTGAAGTGCGAGGCGCAAGAATTAGGTCTGGGCGTCACGAGCCAGCCGCATCGCCTTGAGCCGTTCGGTCTTCTCGTCACGCGCTCGCTGCTGCTGCTCATGCTCTGCCCGTGCTTCCTGAGCAACACGTTGGCGGTCGGCGACCTTCGCGGCCCGGGTCTCGACGCGATCGACAATGTGGCTAGGGAGGTCTGACATCGGATCTCCTCCATTCGAGAGCAGGAGACCTAGAGCGTGCGCACGAAAAAGCCCGCCGCGGCGAACCGGGCGGGCTGAAGGTGTCTCGTGTGATAGTGACGCTTGCACAACGGGCGACGGCGCTGGTGGTTCAATCCGTCGAGCCGCCTTCCTAAACCGCACCCCTGGTCCCTCGCCATTTTCCCCGATGAAGATGACGCCAGTGACTGCCTTGTCGGCCGCTTGACCTCTCGCGCACGGCATCGTTTGGCATGCGCGATCTGCTCAGTCCGTCAGCGGCATGACCTGGATCAGGATGAGATCACCCTTCTTGGTCGGAGCGGAGCCACCTGCGTAGGAGATCACGCCAACCACGTCGCGCACCGCACCATCAACAATGGCGGGTCCGTGGAGGCGTATCAACTCATGCTCCTCCAGATCGCAGGGAGACCGCACCCAGAACTGATCTTGATGGACCTCAAGCTGGTCGACCACCTCGGCGGTCCACATCGTCGTTTCTCCCGCCTGCCGAACTGACCTCAGATACCTCTTCGCCTTCAGGCGCTCGGTGATGGGGGTTGGCTCCTCACGCCCCAGCCACATCCATTCCGACCGTGCCGTCGGCGCGGTTGAGGGCGCTGACGCGTGGGCCACGGACCTCGCCGCTCTGCTGTTCCCAAGCATCCAGGGCAGCATTGGCTGCATCGATGATGTCGCGGGCCGTTGCTCCTGGGACCTCTGGCCGAATTGCTTCCACAAGCCGGGTCAGGAGCATCTGCTCCGTCTGGGAGTGTCTGCCGCCCTCAGCCTGCTGCATGTAGGCCGCAAAGACGCTCTCGGCGATTGTGCGTGCCGTCCGATCAACGTCAGGAGTGTCTTGCTGCATCTTTCGATCACCTCTGAGCTTCGTGCCTGCTAGCGACCAACCGTCAGGACCGCCTCGCGTTCGCCCCTGCCTCGCTCACGCGCGTCCCGCTGCCACTCTTCTCAATGGTGATGACGCTAGCCACCGCGGGCATGAACGAAAGGCCCCGCGAGCCGTGAGGCTGCGGGGCAAGAGAAGGGTCTCACAGGTACCGCCCTACCTGCGCCTCAGCAAGTCACCGGCAGGGCCTGCCGCGAACGGGGGGCTCACGGCTGAGATAGACTGAGAGAATAGAGCCGGCCGCACACCCGCTGAAGTTAGGTGCCAAGCGTACGAAAACGCCCGCCACGGCGAACCGGGCGGGCTGAAGTTCATGAGGATGACATGCTGCTTGGACAACCGGCGGCGGGGCCGGTGGTTCAATCCGGTGAGATGCCTTACCCACGAGCCGTGGAGCTGCGGGCGAGAAACCTCACTGTGGCTCGATTACGGTCGCGTTGCCCAGCCACTCCAGGACCCTCTCCAAGCTCTGAAAGCTGTGCTCAACTTCCTTGAAGGGCAGAGGACGCTTCAATGGGTGCGGATGACCGAGCAACTCTGCATGCCAGCGCCGGGCGCGTCCGGCTGCGCCCACCTCGCACACGACACTACCGATGATCTTTCCGTCGAGCAGAAGATCGTAGCTGCCGGCTGCGAGGCGGAGCAGTGTGTAGGGCATCCTCCGCCATCCCTAGCCGCATTCCCTGCCCCGCGCATTCTCCTCGATGAAGACGACGCCAGGCGAGCGGCTTTCATCGGCTCGTCCGTACTCCGGCAGCTTGTACCTCGTCGCGCAGGTCTACGAGTTCCATCATCGCCACCTCGAAGTCTGAGATCTCGACGATCCGTGCCGAGACGTGCCGGGCCTCGGCTTTCGACAGGGGCCCAGTGAAGGCGAGTTGCTCCGGATCCTCGGTGAAGCACAGGTGGGTGATGGAGAGGCCGGTCGCGTCCTCTACCCGGTAGGCGTCTTCAAGCTCGACGACGCGCCAGGGCGGCACAAAGCGGCTGAGTTCGGTCATGTCGTCGCCCATGTCAGCACCAGAATGAAAAGCCCGAGCGCCATCAGGGCGACGCCGGCTTGAGCGATCAATCGTCCACTCTCTTGTACCCTGTTGAACGAACTCATCGCTTCCACGGCAGAGCCAGCAGGATCATTGCGGCACACAGGCATCCAGAACAACGACGAGGCCCATCGCGGCCAAAGCGATGGTGCCAGCGAAGACGATCGTTCCGACCGGGCTTTGGAAGAAGGGCAGCATCAACGCTTCTTCGGTCACGCCAGCAGGATCGTTGAACTCACTTCAGATAGCCCTTCGCCTTCAGGTGCTCTGTAAGCGGCAAAACAGTGCTATTAATGAGCCCGAGAGGCTGGCGTGGGGTCATGGCTGCGGCTCACGCAGACGCACACCAGGTCGCCCGTGGTTCAGGAATTCGACGCCTTCTGCTTCAAGAGCTCGCATCACGGCCTGTATCTTATCAAGGCCGCTTACAAGACCTGCAGCGCCTCGTTTTTCCATCGCACCTATGGTGTTGATGTTTACTCCAGCCCGCTCCGCGAGCGTGCCTTGATCCATACCAACGAGCGAACGCGCGGCCCGAAGCTGGTTCCCAGTGGTGAGCATGTTCAGAACCGATCCTGCCAAACTAGGATTTTTTCATAGTACACTGTTGACGACAGGGGCAGAAGCAGCCATACCTGACTAGGAATTAGACCTAGTGAAACGGGTTTGCAATGTCCTCCCGCCGCTCCCTCTCCTGGTCCGCTGCTCTCACTGACATCCGCGCTGATCGCGCCGTCGTCGTGGCACCCGCCACCCTGGCCGAGCGCATCGCTCGCCAGCAGGCTCGTGAGGAGGGCGTCCGCGCCTACCGCGAGGCTCGCGCCGCTCTCGCTCGTGCCGCTGCCCAGCCGCTCGCGACCGCTGCCGGCTACGACCGCCGCGCCATCATGAACCTCGCTGTCGCGATCGTCCGTGAGCAGATGGCTGCCGTTGCCGGCCGCTCCTACCGCGCCCTGATCGGCAATGCGCTCAAGCAGGCCTGGGCCGCCGCCAAGGTCCAGCGCCGCGCCGCTGCGCACTGAGGCTCGCACGATGCTGCAGCCCCTGCCCTTCCGCGTGCCAGCCGTCCGCCTTCGTGATGCCCGTGAGGATCACGCCACCTGCCTGCGGCTCGCGGCCTCGTACCGCATCCGCATCTCTCGCGGCGAGCCCGCCGTCCGTGAGCAGCACGCTTGGGCTCTCGCCCACTGCCGCACCCTGCGCGCCCGCTTCGCCGACCTGAGCGAGCCCCGCGCGTCGCCGAACTGATCGGCGTCCAAAAGGGACCCACCCCCTCTCACTTGCAGCCTACCGCCACGAGCCCATGCAGGAGCCCGGACCATGTCGCACGCCTATGCCTCCGTGATCGAGCACGTCCCCTTCCATGCTGACCCTGTCCTCGCGGCCATCGACGGCCACGACGAGGCCTGGAGCATGTGGCAGGTCGCATCGGAAACAAACCTGCGGTCGGCCCGCGCCGCGATGGATCAGGCGCTGGCTCGCCTTGTGGCCACGCCCTACGCCACGCGCTTCGGCGCCGTCGCCCTGCTGCGCCACCTGCGCTGGCACATTGAGCATGACAAGATCGCGGACGCCGCCGTCCTCGCTCGCGCCTCCGACGCCGCGCTGTACCTCAACGTCGATTTCCACCCCGTCGAGCCGCCGCGCGGGCGTGTCGCTCCGGTCCTGCGGGCTCTTTCGCGAGCCGGCGAAATGGTCGCCTGCGTCGCACTGATCGCGGGGGGGCTGTGCTGACTGGCCTGGGCACTCTCCTCTGACCTCACCTCCCCAACCCAGCCTCATTCAGGAGTTTGCACGATGCGCAATCCGCTCTCTCGCGTTGCCCGCAGTACCGAACCCAAGCCGACGCTGGGTCAGCGCGCAGCGGCTCTGAAGGTCACCGCAGCCCGCGTCATGCGGCGCGAGCCAGTCGGCCCGGCCGCTCGATCTGACGATCGCTCGGCCGCAACTGCGGAAGCAGACCCGCACCTTGTTTACCGTGAGCCGATCTTCGCCGCCCATGCGGAAGCCGGCGACTGCAGGCCCATCGACAATGTGGCCGATCCCTTCTCCATCGAGAGCAAAGCCTGCCAGCACGTGGCGTGGCGGCTGTGGAACCTGCTGGATGAGGTGGCCGACCTCCCGGCTCCTCGGACGCTGGACGGGCTCGGCGTGCTCGCCGTCGCCCAGGCGCTGTATTTGGAAGGGACGGTCTGTGCCGACACCCCTGAGGCGTTGCGGCAGGCCGTACTCGTGCGTGCCGCGCTCTCCGTTACCGGAGCGGCTTTACCCCCCGGCTTCATGGGCTTCGGTGACGAGCCTGAGTTCAGGGAGCGGGAACAAGCTGCCCTGCATCGGATCGGACGCATCCCGGCCTGGGCGATGAAGCAGGCACGAGCGGAGTGCCCCGCCAAGCCGCCAGAGGTTCCGCTCTCGTCTCCGGTGGCGAATGAGCTGCGGTCGGGTACGTCTGCCGCACCCAATCTTTCGCTTGTGCCGCTTGAGAGCCTGTTCGCTCTTGCTGACCTCTACGACGGGGGCTCCCGGCATTTCCACATCGGCGCCTTCTGGCCGAAGACGGGCGACCAAGGTCCGCAGTCCGGCAAAGACCTCCTGATCGAGGAGGGCGACCGGCTGTCTTCAATGTTCGATGCGATCGTGGAGGAGATTGCCCAGCGCGAGCCCGCCGATAGCAACGAGGCCGATCAGCAGGGCGAGTGGCTGATGCGCAAGGCCATAGCGGGCGGCAACTGGGAGAAGGCCGCTGCCATCGCTGCCAAGACGCCGGCTGCCATGGAACGGGCCTTCGCTCGGTCAGAGGCAGCTTCCTCTGCGAAGGCGAAGCGAGCCTGATCATGGGCACGGTCCATCCCTTCCCACCTCGGCAGCGCCCTGCCACCGAGATCGACGTGCGGGCTGTCATTGAGGACGCAGCCCAAGCTGCCCTCGACACAGCCGACCGCCTGATCGCCCTTCTAGACGACATGGATGGCGGCACAGACGGGGAGGACAGCGCCGACGCTAAGCCCTCCCTCGGCGCACCTGACGGCCACGACAGCCAGATCGTCTGGCTACAGGGCTCCGCCAGCGACGGCGAACTCGACCAGCCTCTGGAGACACGATCGTGAAGGCCCGCCTCACCATGCGAGCCGCGCTCGCCCTCGGACTGCCTGCTGTCGCCCGCGGTCTCGGCCGCCTGCGCCGCTGGCACCGCGATCTGCTCGCCCGAGCCGGGCACGAAGCGGGACGCGGCAACGTGCTGACCGCAGCCGGGCTCCTCCTCCTCTACGCGCTCGCCTGAGCCGAAACGGGAGCAGCACTCATGTCCATCTCCGTCCGCTGGTACCTGCTCGAAGAGGCCGGCAGCCTGCGCCACGTGCCGGTGCGCGTGGTCAGCGGCATCTACCGGGGCACCGATGCGCTGCCGGATTATGCCGGCACCACCCAGCGCGCCATCGAAGTCGTGCTGGAGAACGAGGACGGCAAGCCGGTGCGCATTCTAGACGCCCGCGGCCGCTTTTGGACCTTCGACGAAAAGGGGGAGATCGAGCTGGACGACGTGAACCTCTGGTTCCGCGACCTCGACCCGCCCAAGCCGCGCGGCAAGGTGGTGGACCTGCGCCCGCAGATCGAGAAGCGGCAGCGCCGGGCCCGCCGCTTCTGGGACGTGACGGCCGAGGATCTGGACCGCCTCACGGCCGCGATCTGGCCCTGGGTTGATGCGGAGCGCGAGCCGGTGCGGGTGGTGCGCAGCACGGCGCCGAAGGTGCCGCCGCTGCCGCGGGAGGGTCAGCGGGCGCGTGACAAGATCCTATCCAGCATCACGGACATCTCGCTGGCGATGGAGCATCTGACGGAGCCGGCGCTGAAGGGCTTGGCATACGAGCTGCGCCGCTGCGCACGGCTGTACGTGAGTGAGCGGCCCTACTGCGAGGCGGCGGGAGCGGAAGCGGAGTTGCGGCGTGAGATCCGGGCACGCTACCGGACGGGCCGTGGCGCCTGGTACGCCTGCGTGCGGGTGATGCACTGGGACGAGGCGCGCCACGAAGCTCGGGAGATCGACTACGTGGAGGAGCGCTGCGCGAGCAAGGACGCCGCCATTGAGAAGGCCCGGGCTCTGCTGGCGGAGCATGCCCACCGCTTTGCGCCGGATCGAACGGTCGAGCCGGAGGTGTTCAGCGAATTGGAGTGGACACCGATGCGCCTGCAGACAGAGGATCAGGATGATTGACGCTTAGCCCCGAGACTTCGGAGGAGGGAGGATGATGCCAACGGTTGAACTCTCCGTTGAGGCCGGCCCTCCAAACAGCGTGCAGATCCAGGTGCACGCCGGCGGCAAAAACATCGCCCTGCCGATCAGTCCCAATCAAGCTGCCATCCTGGGTCAGGCCCTCCTAGCCGCGAGCGTTCTGTGCGACCCAAGATGCTCGTCTGTGCCCCCGGGCTCGAAGATCTCGAATGGTCGGCTGCCCGCCGCAAGCTGGAGAGTTGGCGCGATCGATCACGGTGCTCGTCCGATCCTCGACGTCCGGCTCGTGAGCGGAGCTGTGCTCTCGATCCTTCTGACGCCGAGCAGCGCCATCGAATGCGGTGAGCAGTTGCAGATGATGGGCAGGCTTTCGCTTGCGCCAGAGAGCGGGCCAAAGAATTGAAGCCTGAATTTGGGCAATGTAGCTCCGCGTACCAACGAATAGGTCGCAAGCTTATTGAGCACAACTAGGTCACACAAAAGCGTATAAGATTTCCTTTATACGAAATATGCTTACAGATGATGGAACTTGTCCTCAGAAGTGTAACTTTTTTCTTTTCCTAGGCCCTGCCTTCGGCCAGGATCCGCGCCCCTGCACCGTTCAGCCAGCCTCGATCGTGCCACCGCGTAGATCGGATCTCTTGCCCGACTGCGCTGATGCCCACCCTGCCGCCATGTGTCTGCGGAAAGAGGAATGCGCCGGATGAGATCAGACCGTTGGGCTCAGGCTCGGAACTCGGACGACACTTCGCGCGAGCTTCATCAGAAGGCGCCTCAGGCTCAGCCCCCCTTCGATGGGTGGCACGATGTACCCGACCCGGATCCTGAGTTCGACAACGTCGTCCTCGACTGGAACCAGGTCGCTCTGGATGCCATTCGGCACGCGTCGATCACACAGCCTCCGGAGGATGCGCCCTATGTCTCACGGGCGCTCGCGATGGAGAGCATCGCCATGTTCGACGTGCTCCAGGCCATCAACAACCAGCCTGGCTTTCTCGTGAACCTGAAGGCGCCGGCCGGGATCTCGACGGACGCGGCCGTCAGCGCGGCAGCGCACGAGATCCTGGTGGAGCTCTTCCCGAGCTACAAACAAGCCCTCGACCGGGCCTACGAGGCGAGGCTCGACGAGATCCACGACGGACGAGCGGAAGAGCGTGGTGTGGCCTTCGGCACGAAGGTCGCCGAGGCGATAATCGCTGCGCGCGCGCACGATGGGTCGGAGGAACTCGCTCACCTCGAGTTGGTAGCGGGGCACGAGCCGGGCGAGTACCGGCCGACCCCGCCGGACTACACGCTCGCCATCCAGCCGGACTGGGGGGACGTGAAGCCCTTCGTACTGGCGAGCGCGGACCAGTTCCGGCCAGGGCCGCCGCCTGACCTCACAAGTGCCGAGTACGCAGCCGACTTCAAGCAGGTGAAGCTGCTGGGCGAGGTGAACTCGAGCGTGCGGACGCCGGAGCAGACGCTGAGTGCCCTGTGGTGGTCGAACGACGAGGACAGCTACACGCGCGTCGGGCAGTGGAGCGACATCGCCGACAACATCCTCGCCGAGCAGGGACGCTCACCACTGGAGAGCGCCTATCTCCTGACTATGCTGAACGTCGGCCTCGCGGACGCGATCACGGCGTGCTGGGAGACGAAGTACCATTACGAGGCGTGGCGGCCGGTCACGGCGATCCACGAGGCGGGCGAGGACGGAAACCGCGCCACGCGGGCGGACGCCGACTGGCTGCCGCTCCTGCCAGTCACGCCGGACCACCCCGAGTACACGTCCGGCCACTCGGTGATCGGGGCGCTTGCCGCGAAGGTGATGACCGACTTCTTCGGGCCGATCCCGTTCTCGGCCACCAGCGAGACGGTGCGGGACGTAGTTCTCCACTTCGACAATTTCGACCAGGCCGCCCAGGAGGAGGCGATGAGCCGGATCTATGCCGGCGTTCATTTTGCCTACTCGGCCGAAGCCGGCTTGGTCATGGGGAGCCAAGTCGGAGACGTCGTACTGAACGCCTTCCAGAACTTCGACATCCAGGCTGGCGACGGGCACCTTGTCTGACAGGCACGCAGCGGGTCGTCTGCGCCCAAGCAGGTCTGATGCGCACAGCGTTGGAAAGATCCGTTTCAGGGCGGATCTCGCCCGCATCATGGATCAGTCCGGACACCGCGACCCGCGGACGGTGGTGGGCTACATCCGCCGCGCCAACGCCTTCAAGGACCACTCGGGCAGCGGGTTTCTATGATGCTGTTCGTGAGGAACAGCGCTGATCGCCTGCGAGCACACATCTGCCGGCCGCCGCAAGCAGCCTGACAGAAAAACTTCAGTAAGGTGGCCTTTGAGAGAGCATTTCTCCGGCATACATCTTCTCACGGATATGATAGAGCCATTCTCAGCCCTGCATCTGCGGCCGAGCTGATGGAGGGTTTTTCAATGCACTTCGAATTAGATGAGCAGGGCGATTGGATCGTCGATTTCGACGAACTCGCCGGCAAATTCGGTAACTCAGCCAGCTACCTTCAGCATCAGGTCAAACTTGGCCTTCTCAAAGGACTTCTGGAGGCAGGCAGCGGCGAGAATGCGGGCTGGTCTCGGATCACCATTCGAGCCGGCAGCGCAGCGTGGCAGGGTACGTTCGACGGCGCCGGGTTCCTCGTGGAGGAGATCATGTTCCCGGAAGCACCCTGGTTGAAGGATGCACCCTTGCATTAACGAAGGTCTCATCTGGGTGCGAATGCGAGGATTGCGGCATCATTGTCGCTTTTTGAATGCACCAGCGGATCAGCCGTCATTCTTTGATCCGATGGAGGATTTCCCCGCTGCTTGTCTCCTGGAAGACATCATTTCCGAGATATTTAACTGCCGCTCCGTTGAGCAGAGAGTACCGACGCTGATCTTTCAGGATGTGCGACCCGCTGAGACCACCGGTTCGTGCGAAGGTCTGCCAAGCGATGATCACGCGAACGGCACCGTCTTCCGCTCTGACGTCAAAGCGTTCAAGCTCGTGATCCATCACTCATCTCGCCTGCAGAACACCCCAGCTTACGGTTCGGAATACGCATAGGCTCGCCGCCAAAACTGTTTCTAGGAGATCGCCTCCCAGGCAAGCTGCAAACTGGCGGGCGGGCCCGCTGCTTCACGAAGTTAGCCTGACCGCTCGAACAGCTTCGGTGGTTCGGCTCCGAGCATCCTTTGCCAGAGGCTGCGTTTTAAGATCCATGAGTTGATCGATCCGGCTGCCGTCGAGTAGCGGACGGCTATTGCGCATGCCAGCGGTCACCTTCACTGCGCTGGCCGCTGCGTTTCGTCGCGCCGCCTTACGCGGAGGGTTGGCCCGGAAGCTTTAGCCTCAGGCGGATCAGCCAACTGGCTGCGCACGTTCATAGTGCCCGAAGGGCCAGGATCGCGCGCCCTGACGCGATCCGGAACGGTTTCGTGCCTCGGGGCCATGTTCGGCGATTGTGCCGCACCTTGGCGGCCCCCAATCGGGGCTTGGGCAAGCGCAGCAGGCAGAATTCCGAAAAATGCAAATGACATGAGGAAATACTTCACAGCTAAATTCTCCGATCAGCACCGAACTAAGATCTACATCTTCATTTTTGTTCCTATAAACTTAGCTATTCTGGGGTGCTGAACGCAATTTCGTGAGCGCCCAAGGTAGGCGGCCTTGGCCTTTGAAGCACGAGCAGATTGTTCTGCCCGCGTCGGCGGGAGCCCAGCTAAGAAGCGTGCCAACCATGGTGCATTGAACATCGTGCCCAAATGCGGCGCCGATGCTGGGCACCTTTATCATGAGGCTTGATCCTCTTGGCGTGCAACATCGTCGCGAACCGATCGGTACGGTTGCATTCATTTGAAGCTGAGGTCGGTCCACACCAAAATAATAACAAATGATACAAGTAGTATTATTTTAATTGGTCCTTGAATCACTTCAAAAATACACGATATGATGTTCAAGTAAATTATTTCTTCGCATAACGCGCCGGACTATCAACGTATTGTGGGGATAGGTCTGCTTAAGGACAGCTGGAGGACGCCATGCGCGCCACGATCGTTCCTGTTTTGACCAGCCTCATGCTAAGCTTGGCTCCTCCGATCGCGCTCGCGCAAGGCAGTGACACGCCCGCGAATGCTGCAAAGGTCGCGCCTCGTGGTGACCTTGAAGGCCGAGATGGGCTGACCAACTCACTTGAGGAGCACCAGCATGGAGTAGCGCCCGCCTACTCTGGCGACGAATTGGCTCAAAGCCCGAGCCCAGCAAATCCCAAAGCATCGAAGAACACTGCATCCCGGGAAACGGTTGGGCCCACGGTATCTCGGTGTGTCGTTCCAAATTTCGGGGCAACTTTCGAATGTCGTTCTTATAATAATTGGCTTCACATATAATCGATGATCAGATATTTTCGTCAAGTGTAGATTATTTACAGTCCAAAAAATCCCGAGTAGTAATTCTAATAACTCACGGATGGGAATGAGCTATGAGCAGCGAACTTGATCAGGAAGCCCCTGCAATTCTAATTTGGCTTCCTGAGGGGCTTATCCCCGACGCCGCATCATTCACGGTGAAGTCAGTAGACGTGGCTCAGGGCACAGAGGATTGGCCCCATTTCAGCGATGCATTTCGTTATGCCATGAACGTTCCGCGATCAGACGAGCGGCTGCCTTGGATCCAGGTCGGTGATCGGACTATTTCGCCGGAAGAGTTGCGCAGGATGTATGCCCCTCGCGGCCACGAACTCAACTAATCTATCAGCGTGAGACGGAGGATCTAGGCTCCGCACTGCATATCATTCAGCAGAGATTTCCGTCCATTGGTGACGTCAATGACAAACAGTTACTTAACGTCGTGGCTTGATGACCGCCTCAACCAAACTTTTGTCGCGACCTTGTTGGCTGGCCTCGGCGCAACATACTTCATCATGGGTATGGACTTACGCTGGTAGGCAAAGACCTGCGTGCACGAACGCGTATTGTGGCTGGACGAGAGTGTACAGGGCCGAGAAGTGGGCCAAGCTCAAGGCGCCACGAAGATAGAACTATGAATTACCATCGCTCGAATAACACATGGCCCTCTTGCCACTGTAACATCTGGTGTCACTGGGGAGTTCTTGAGTGGCGAGCAAACAAAGCGGGCAGGGTGAGCCGGGCAGCGCTCTGCGCTTAGCATACGAGGCGCGCCAGCGTGCCTTCGCCGCATGGTGCTCGGCACGCGGTTTCGATGCAGCAACGCGCTCGCGCCAGGATGAAGAGCTTGCTCATCAGCTCGCATAAGGATCGCACATGGCGGGCAACTTGGAATACGCAGTCCTGCGACGCGATCGGGCAGCCTTGGCTGAAGACGCAACCGACGCGTTGCTGAACACCATCGCAGATGGCGAAGCCGCAGGTTCCATCTTCAGTGCTGTGAGCGCCGGCGGGATCCTCACCACCTGGAAGGAGCCCGGGAGAACGAAACTAGGTCCGGACTTCAGCTGCCATTTCGTCAACTCGGTCGATACAGCTTATTGGGCAGAGTTGCACCGGCTCGGGGAGGACATCTATGCGACTGGTGGGCTCGATGCGCTCGATGAAGCCATCATGCACATCGTCCAGTTGGCCCCAGCCCGTGCAGACTGGCGCTCCAATGTCCTGGAGAGTGTCTGGTTTGACGTCGGACGAACTGCATGACCTTGATGAGGCGCGGCGTGCCTTCAACATCGGACAAGAGGCGCGGCTGGGCTCTGCAGGCTCACTTGAGCGCCCGACTGGCGATTTGACCCTCGCATCGTTTGACTATCTAGCTGGTGGATGTCCGAGTTCGCCAATGGCTCACCACCACTTCGGCCAGCGTCAAATCCGCTGATCCTGAAGCTCGAACGCGGTGCCGTTCTCTCCGATACGGACAGAGCTACGCTGGAGGAATTGTGCACTCGAACACGTGACGTCGAGGCACGGCAGGACCTCATTCGTGAAGGTGAGCGGCCGGAGGTGGTCCACCTCGTCATGAGCGGACTGGCCTGCCGCTACAAAGTCCTGCCGGACGGCAAGCGCCAGATCCTGGCTTTCTTGATCCCGGGCGACTTCTGCGATCTGCACGTCGCCATCCTCGGCCTCATGGATCACAGCATCTGCACGCTGAGCCGGTGCACCATGGTGGCGATCTCAAGCGAGAGCATTGCGGAACTGACCCTGAACCATCCCCGCATCACCCGCGCCTTGTGGTGGGCGACGCTGGTCGATGAGGGCATCCTGCGGGAATGGCTCACCGGCATGGGCCAGCGTTCCTCAGAAGCCCAGACAGCCCACCTCTTCTGCGAACTGCTGGTGCGGCTCCAGGCTGTCGGACTTGCGGCACCAAACAGCTGCTATCTTCCGCTGACGCAGAACGAGCTGGCCGACGCGCTGGGGATCTCGGACGTGCACATGAACCGCACCCTGCAGCAGCTGCGCGCGGATGGCTTGATCGTTCTGAGCAAGAGCATCCTCACGGTTCCGGATGTTGCCCGACTGCAAGCCTTCGCCCACTTCAATCCGAACTACCTGCATCTTCTGCGCCGAAGCCGAGAGGCTTGAGGATGACAGCCTGCTCAGGCGAATTGCGTGGCTATGTGGCTGAGCAGGGTCTAGGATGGCTTCACCGCTGATCCGAGCCCTGGCAATCAGCCGCTGAGAGATGCGTGTGCTCCCGCCGACGACCTGCGGAGAGCGACATGGCACGCTACTTCTTCGACCTTCACAACAGCAAGTTCTCGTCGCGCGACACCCGCGGGCAGGAGTGTGTGGGTCCGGACGCGGTGAGCGAGTACGCGCTGAGGCTGCTGTGCGACGTGGCGAGGGAACGTCCGCTTGAACACATGCACAGCCGTCTTGGTGCGACGGTGCGCGACGAGAGCGATGATGTCGTGCTCACGGCGACTGTCAGCATGTCGACTACATGGCTCGACGCGGCCTGATGGGCAGATGAGGTCGCCCCTCCCCTGCAAGATCTTTGATCCACTCACCGGTTTACCCAGCGGACCACGGCATCGTCGATGCGATTGATGGGCTGGCGGAAGTCGTCACGGGCAAGTGCAAGCACTTCCACCTCACGCCGACCACGCCCGCCGGGAACCTGACGTAGAAGGCCGACGAGTAGGCGGCAGGGATCTGGTCGGCTCCGCTCGCTCGCGCATCCTTTGGCGCTGGCATATGCTCGGCGCCAAGCAGGAGACAGCGCCGTGGACAATCAGACCGCATTAGACGCTCTAGCGCTTCAGCACCAGCGCTTGACCGACATGCTCCGCTCGGCCGACAGCGGCATCTGGTGGTCGTCGGATGCCGCTGCGGGGTTGAATGCTGAAAAAATCAAGGCTCAAGCCGACATGATCGGCGCCGCCCTGGACGAACTGGAAAGCCTCATCAAAAAAATAAACGCGTAGCTTACCTCAGGGATCTGAGACCAGTAGCCCGCCCGCGGGAGGGCGGTCGCACAGGCGCAACCAGGAGCAGTACGCGCGATACGAGCCCGGCAGCGTTGCAGATCCCGGTTCGGTGATCGCAGCAGCCATTCGCCGGCTGGGTGTTATGGAGCGTCCGCCGGAGCCTGCTTCAGGATCGTTGGTCGCCCAAGGCTTCCAGGATGAGCTGCCGGTGCCGCCGATCCTCACGCCTAAGGCTGATCCGGCCCGTTCGTATCGAGGTGGCGCCCGTCGCGATCGAGGTGCAGGTAGTTCGTGTTGAACAGTGCCACGCGCTGTAGCGCCTCCAGATCCGGGATCGTCAGCTGGCGCCCCTTCAGGATGATCAACCCACTGCCGCGCAGCTCCTGCAGCATCCGGTTGACGTGCACGTTCGACATGCCCGTTGCGTCACCGAGATCGACCTGCGTGACAGGCACGAGGCAGGTGTAGTCGTTGGTCAGCCCGACCACCCGCAAGCGAATGAACAGCTCGCACAGAACATGCGCGATCCGCTCCAGGCCGTTGCGCTGGCCGAGGTTGACCGTCCACTCCCGCTGAACGGCCACCTGGACCAGCATCTCCCACCAGAGCGCCCGGGTGATCCGTGGATGCCGATCGGTGAGGTCAAGGATGGCGTCGCGCGGGATCTCGGCTAGCCGCACCCGCGTGAGGGTGCCGATCGAGTGGTCCATCTCGCGCAGGACGAAGACGTGCGGGTCGCACAGATCGCCGGGCACGAAGAACGAGATGATCTGCCGGCGCCCGTCCTCCAGCTGCTTGTAGCGGCAGGCCCATCCCTCCAGGATCAGGTTGACGTGCTCGGGCTCATCGCCCTCGCTGATAATGTCCTGGTGAGCTTCGAAGAGGCGCACCTTCTGGCTCGCGACCTCAAGCGCCTGCTTGTCTTCGGGTGAGAGGCGGGTGAACTGCCCCAGCTTGCGGATGAGGTGGTGCGGCATGCCTGCCTCCCGGGCGGACATCGGCAGCGTAGCGGCGCGAACGCGGTCGGAGCTTCACACAGGTGAGTGTCAATCGGCCATCGTGCGGCAAACGTTTGTGCGCTCTCCAGCTGATCTGGAGTGCAGCAAGCGCGAGTGGCCGATGCCCTGGTTCTACTTCCACCTACGCACACCGGCCGGTTTGGAACGCGACGACATCGGGCTGGAGCTGATCGGGATCGAGGCAGCCTACCTCGACGCGTGCCAGGCGATCCCGACGATGGCGGCCGATCTGTCGGGCAAGAAGGTCGATCCGCGACGCTGCCGCTTCGAGATCGCCGACAGCGCGGGTCGGGCTCTCCTGGAGGTGCCGTTCACGGAGATCCTCGACAAGGGCCGCCGGCCATCTCATCCGGCTTTGCTCGCCCAGCGGCGGAAGGCGACCGCCGAGATGGAGAGGGCTGCCCGGCTGATCGAGGCCCTTGGTGAGGAGCGCGCGGCCTTGCTGGCGGAGCTTCAGAACCTGCGCGAGCTTCTGGCCCATGCCCAAGAGGTCAGCTCCCACGGCACTTCTCAGCGTCGGACCTGATCGGCGGACGCTTTTACGAGCTGCCAGCTGATGCATCCCCGGGGTGGCCGCGGTGTTCCAATAGGTCTTGCTCTAACGGACCTTAGAAGGCCCGAGGTGCCCACTCGCTGGCTGGATTTTATGGAGGCCCTTTTTCAGCTTGCTGATATCAGCGCGCCAGGACGCGGGCTGCATCCTTCGTGGTGGCCACAGCCTGCGAGACGCTGCCGACCGAGCCTGAGATCGCCAGGATGTTCTGCGCAATCGCGCCAACCGCGCTCGCCGCATCCTGCATGTTACCCGACATGTCGCGCGTGACCACGCTCTGCTCCTCAACAGCCGCTGCTGCGCTGATGACGTGGTCGCGCATCCGCTCGACCGAGCCCTGGATCGTCGCAAGCGCGCCCACAACCTGCTGCGACACCGCCTGAACGTTGTCGATCTCACCCGCAATCTGCTCGGTCGCGCGTGCAGCTTGGCCGGCCAAGCTCTTCACCTCCTGCGCCACAACCGCAAAGCCACGGCCCGCCTCACCCGCGCGCGCACTCTCGATGGTGGCGTTCAGCGCCAGCAGGTTGATCTGCCCGGCGATGTTCTGGATCAGACCAACAATGCCACTCATCGCGGTCGCAGCCTGCGCCAGCTTCTGCGTGAACTCAGCCGCGCCGCTCACCTGACCGTGCGCCTCGTCGGTCGCAGCGCGTGACTTGGCCATGCTCTGCGAAATCTCAGCTACCGAGGCGGCAAGCTCCTCAGAGGCTGCCGCCATGGTCTGAACGTTGTCGGCCGTGCTGCCGGCCGCCTGCGTGGCCTCGCTAGCTTCTTGGTTGGAGCGCAGGATGGCGCTGTCGATCTCGCCGAAGTTCTGCTCGATCAGCCGCTTCAGGTCAGCCAGAAGCTTCATCTGTGCGGTGATGTCGGTGGCGAACTTCACGACCTTGTAGGGCTGCCCGCTCGCATCGAGGATGGGGTTGTAGCTCGCCTCGATCCAGACCTCACGGCCTCCCTTCGCGATGCGCTTGAACTGCCCGGCCACGTACTCGCCCTGGCGCAGCTTGGCCCAGAACGCGCTGTACTCCGGGCTGCTGGCGTAGTCCGCGTCCACGAACTTGCGGTGGGGCTGACCGACGATCTCGGGCAGCGTGTAGCCCATGGCTTTGAGGAAGTTCTCGTTGGCGTCGAGCACCACCCCGTCGAGGCTGAAAGAGATCACCGCCTGCGACTTGTGAATAGCCGCGATCTGCCCCTGCCGCTCTGCCTCTTCGGCGACCAGTCGCGTGATGTCTGAGGCGAACTTGACGATCTTGTAGGGCTTTCCCGCCCGGTCAAGGACAGGGTTGTAGGATGCTCTGATCCAGACCTCGCGGCCGCCTTTGGCGATGCGCTTGTAGCGGGCGGCCTGGTACTCGCCCCGGCGCAGCTTGGCCCAGAAGTCGCGGTACTCGGCGCTCTCCTTGTAGGCGGGCTCGACGAACAGGCTGTGGTGCTTGCCCTGGATCTCAACCAGGGAGTAGCCGACGACCGTGAGGAAGTTCTCGTTGGCCGTGAGCACGGTGCCGTCGAGGCTGAACTCGATGATAGCTTGTGCCTTGTCGAGGGCTTCAAGCTTGGCGATAGCTTCGCGTGCGAGTGTGCTTTGTTTGCCGAACATGCTGCGGCTCCGATGGGCGGCTCCGCGGGCACTGGAACTCGCACCTGACTTTGAGAGCTTCAGGATGAGAGCCGGTTGGCACAAACGGCGACCTAGGTTAATCCGCAGGGTGATCGGAAATGGATGCTAAACTGTTAATGCTGCTCGGAGTTTAGATCCTATTCGGCGCACCGCATCGGATCTGGCGCACTCAGCGGCTTGAGCGCATCACCCAACTAACGAAAGCCTCAATAGCAACACGGCCGATCAGAACGCCGGCCACGGCACCTGCGCTGCTCGCCGCGAAGTCGATGAACTGTGAGGTCCGGCCCGGAACCCAGAGCTGACCTACCTCTAGGACGGCCGCCAGGACAACGAACCCGGCCGCCATCCGCCAGCGCTGCGGCTCCTGATAGGCGACGGCGAAGATGGCTGCTGCGCCGCAGTAGGCGACGGTGTGCTCAATCTGGCCCGCTAGACCCGTCCGCATCTCCCACTCCCTTGGGATCCAGGACAGCCAGACCAGCAGACCGACACACAGCCAGCCGGCTATGCGGAGCATTCTGAGACAAGAGGCGACGGTTTTCAGCGACATGGCCGCCTCGTAGCAGCCTCGGTGCCAGGACGCCCTCCAGGGCCCGCGTTTGGTCATCATGCGAGCCGGCGGAGGCTTTTGTTCCAAGAGGTGGTCTCGGGCTTCCGGGACGCGCAGCCGGGGAACGTCTGAAAACCCAGTGGAACGGTTCAATGCAGGTGCCCGTCCGTTGGCGTGTAGCGCGCCGTCCACTCCTCGACCGTGAGCGGCGGCTGCATCAGCCAGAGCACCTTGCCCTTCACGGATGCCCGGCCGTCCGCCACCCACTGGCGCCAGTTCATCAGGGCGTCGCGGGCGTCCTCGTCCCCCACAGGGTAGTTCGCGATGATCTTGATGGGCTGCCCGATGTGACGCGCCGCCTCGATCTTCTCCAAGCGCTTCGACAGGTTGGCGATGGTCATGCGGTCGGCCTCCGGTAGGCGGGCGGATCGACAATGCGGCGTGAGATGACGAACTGACCGGGCCCGTACTGCCCAGCGGCCTCAAGCGCGGCGAGCTGCTGTGCCTCGTCCTCGTCACTCTCCGCGAGGATTGTCAGGCAGGGGCCGAAGCCGAGGTGGCCGAATTCATTCTCCGGCTTCTGCCGCTCCTCAATCTTCCGCAGACGGGTCTCAAGGTTGCGGTTCATGCGAACAGCGCCTCCCCAGGCAGGTAGCGAGCGAGCCATGCGGCCTGCCGAGCGGCGTGCTGCTCGTAGGCCGTCCGCGGGTGGGTCTCGCCGGACTGGCAGGTCGCGCAGGTGCACCACTTCGATGGTTCGCGCCCATTGGTGTGGGCGTAGTGGACCTCCGGCCGCGGGTTCTCCTCGATACAGAGGAGACGCAGATCCTGCTCCAGGTTGCGGCTCTCGCGGCGAAGGGACCGGATGTAGAAGTCCGTCTCGTCCAGGTCGGACACGTCCTCGCCGACCTCGATGGCGGTGGCGCGCTCGCGGTCTACGGCCTCGGCCCGGAAGGCTGCGACCAGCAAGGCAAGCTCCCGGTCGGTGATTTTCGGTTCGCGCCCGCGGCCTCCGTCGAACAGCACACGGCGGGAGGCGGGCAGTGGCTCGGGATCCGGCCAGAGGAGGGCCACGGCGCTCTCGCCATGGCGGATCGTGCCGGCGCGCTGGCGCAGGGCAATCTCGCCCTCGGCCTCCTCAAGGGTCCGGCCCCAAGCGATGAAGATGGATGTGCCCGGCGGGCGCTTGGCCTCCACCTTCTCAAGGCGACGGGACAGGCTGAGGATCGTCATTGCTGGTTCGCCTCAATCCGGAGAAGTCGCTGGTGAAGGTCGGCGGCCTCGATGGCGCGGACATGGGCGTCCACGGCCTTGCCGATGTCCGATGCTTCGGCGGGCGTGAGGTCGCCCGCGGCTACGGCCTGCAGCAGGGCGCTGGTGGCGCGGGGCAGGTCCGCCGTCGTCTCGATAGGCGGTAGCTCGAAGCTGACAGTGCGGTCCTTCCGGGCCGGCAGCAGGCGGTCCATGCAGAGGCGCAACGCAGCACCGTCACCATCCTTGGCGAGCTCGATGGCCTTCCGTGTGATCTGCTCGCCCTCGCCGTCCAGAAGCTGCTCTAGTGCCAACGTCGCGCGGTTGCGGGCGCCCTTTGGACGGCCAGCTGGATTGCCGGTCTGGCCCTTCTCAAATTGCTTTCCTGGTCCCCTCATCGTCTGCATTTCCCGTTTTGTGGCTGTAAATTACACCCAGGGAACAGCCATGTCCCACAGGCCCGTGACAGTGCAGGTCATGCGGCACCTCTCTGTGGATCCAGATCAACGGCTCCCTCGCCGAGATTGATGAAAGCGTAAGGAGTTCCGGGAGCCTGCCGGACGCGAAAACCAAGAGCGTAGGCTGCCACGAGGAACATGCCGTTCGGCACATTGCCGCCCGTGACCCGCTCGGCCACAGACATCCAAGAATGACTGGTCCGCTCGCGGTTGATAGCAGTCTGCGCAAAGGGGCTCGCAAAGCTGAGAAAGCGCGCAGCGCGCTCGAATGCCGCCACTAGCCCGCGTCCAGTCATGCCGTCTCGCTCGCGTTCAAGCTGGTGCGGCTCCCAGTTCCAGCCGTACGAGGGATCGTGCCCGATGCCGGCCGGGTGCAGATCGGGGAAGTCCTGCCGAACAGTAGCGATGGCCTCCACAGCATTGTCGCGGCCTGCTCCCCAGATCGCTGCAGTGTGAATGGCCTGGATCGGCTGGCGTAGAACCTTGGCGCGAAGCTCCGTCAGGTTCTCTGTGAGTGCGGGTGGCGTTTGCTTGGCGCGGGTCAATAACCGTTCCTTTTCAGGCGTGCTGATGAAGGGCAGCAAAATTCGCTAGCACATGCCGGTGGTCGATGGGTGCTAAGCGGTGCAGGACCGCGGCGGATCGGAGCAGGGCGTCAGGTTTGCGCTCGGCACGGTGCATCTCGTCCACGCCGTCGTTAGCTTCATTCGAGATCACGGCCGTGCGGGCCCTGTCTGGGGCGCAATGGTCACGAGACTTCTCTGTCTGTGCTACACTCAGTCTCAGCCCGCTCCTCCTGCCGAGCTGATGGAGGGCGGCCCAATGCGCTTCGAGCGCGACACACGCGGCGAGTGGATCGCAGATCCAGACGAGCTTGCGGCCAAGCTCGGCATCACATTGCGGCTGCTGCGAGACGAGATGAACCTCGGTCTCGTGCACACTCGGGTTGAGACAGGGCACGGCCGGAACGAAGGGCGATCTCGCGTTACGGTTCGATGTCGTGAGACAGCTTGGCGGGGCGTGTTCGACGAACAAGGGCGCCTGATCAACGAGTGTCGCTTTTCGGCGGATCAACCGCCGGATGGCATGACCTGGTAGGCCGGAGTTCCGAGGAGCCTGCTCATGACGGTGGAAGTCAGCCGTACGAAGCTCGCGCAGACTGCCCTTGATGCCTACATCTCTGCCGAGGGTGCAGAGCGGCGCTTGGCGGACAGTGTGTTCTCCTGCGAGATCGTTGATTTGATTACCGATCTGCTCCTGCTGGCGCATCAGCGAGGGTGTGATCCAGCCTCTGTCGTTCGTAAGGCCGAGAGGCACGTGCTGGCCGAGACTGCGCAGCAAGCGTGACAGTTGGTATCTGCCGCCGGTCCCGTGGAGGGCCAAGGCATGCACTTCGAGAAAGACACACACGGGGACTGGGTGATTGACCCGGAGCAGCTTGCTTCGAGGCTGGGGATCAATCCTGGGCACCTCCGCCACGAAATGCGCCTTGGGCTTGTCAGCAGTCGCATCGAGGCCGGGAGAGACAGCGACGAGGGCTGTTGGCGCGTGACGGTTCGGACACGGAAAGCGGCTTGGCAGGGCATCTTTGATGATGCGGGCTGCCTCGTCAGCGAACGCCGCCTGTGACCCGAGGGCACATCGGTCACGACGTTCCACTGTGAGCTTGAGACGGTTTGTCGCCACCACATGCCGGCGGTCGCTAGAGGCGAGACGGCGCAGGGCCTCGGTGGCATCCGCGAGGCTGGAGAGACCGGCGGCCGTCCGTTCCATGTCCAAAGCGGCGCGCGGCTCAGCACCAGAAGCAGAGCTTAGGTGCACCTTTGTGAATGACGGCAGCCCTCCAGAAGCCGAAACACCCCAGCCAAGTTCAAAGGGGGCGCACCCTATGACTGCAGACCGTGCGGAGCCGGACGAATTTTGGCTGTCGGTGGCTGCTCTTGTCAGGTCCAAGGTCGAGCCAGCGCTCGGCAAGGATGGATGGGTTCGCGAGCCGGTGATCGAGTACCTGCGGGATTTGGAAGTCGTGGCACGGCAGGAATGCACCAGTCGTGAGGTGGTGCAGGTGATTGCCTTGGGGCGCCACCTCCTTGGCGACGACGCAGAGGTCGGTAAGGACATGGCGCGGATCGTTGAAATGGCTTTGGCTAAAGTAGCGTAGATCGCCCCCGTGCTCCGGAGCCGGGCCAGCCGCTCGCCGGGTTCAAGGTTCGGGGCCCACGGGCCGAACTGGTCGGCAGAGGAGATCACGCCTGTGCCTCCTCGTCCGTGATGACGGTCAGTCCGCAGGCTCCACGGTCCACGGTTCGCGAAGCCACCACGATTTCCACCACCACACCCCACACCCCATACGGAGTGTGGTGGTGGTGGTGGCGGTCCACGGTTTCCACGGTTCGCCACAGTCCGAGTGTGGAAGTGTGGAAGGGCATCAGGCGAGTTCCCCGACCACGATCATGGTCTGATCCCGGCCCGTCCGCGTGTTGTGCCGGGTCTCGGTTCCGAGGCTGCCGTTCTTCTTCCACATGCTCAGCAGCTTTGAGAGCCGCTTACGCTCGGTGGGCTCGCTCGCATCGAGGCCAAGCACCTGCGCGATGGCTTTGCCGGCCCAGTTGTTCGCGCGAACGTCGTCGGCCCATTGGCCGCTCGCAATGATGTCTTGCACTCTGCGGAGGTCGCCCGGCTGGATTACGTCGGACAGACCCGGAAGCGTCCACGGGGTCACCACGCCGACGAAATCGCCGGGCGCCTCCGGGGTCTCGTTTCCGAGCGACACGCTGACGAGTTGATGCCACGCTGCGCCCTCGGCCGGCGGCTGCATGTTCGCCTTGCCGTCATCGACGCGGAAATACTGGCGCCGCTTCTCGGCCTCGATGCCGGCCTGTGCTGCCTCCTCGGGCGACATACCGTTGAGGACGCGAGCTGACCGGACAGCACCGATCAGGGCCGAGCCGCCGCGGGCATCTTCCACGGTGTAGGCCGTTTGCCCGGCCCCAGCCTTGCGAACATGGTGGACGAGCTCCACGCCGCAGTTCCCGGCCTCGGCCACCCCGCCCCACGCCTTCGCGACCGCATCCACGGCGCTGTTGTCGTTCTCGGGCACGTCGTGACACGAGACGAAGGGGTCGATGATGAGTTGGTCGATCCGGCGCTCGCGGATCTCGTGCACCAAATCATCCACGACAGGCCGCGCGATCACCGTGGCGTCGCGCTGCCGAGCCGCGACCTTGATGGGCGTGTCGCGCCCGCTGTCAATGAACAGCCGGCCATTGAGCTCTCGTGGCTTGATCCCGTAATGCAGGCAGATCGCTGCGAGACGGCGCTCGATTTCGTCCCGCGGGTCCTCGCCATTCCAGACCCAGACGCGCAGGGGCTCAGGCACTCGGATGCCGAGAAGCGGACGCCCGGTCGCCATTGCCACGGCCTCGCACAGCAACAGGCTCGTCTTGCCGAAGCCGCCGGGGGAAGTTGTGAGGGTGACATACCGGCGGATGAAATGGCGTCCGTAGATCCAGCGGCGCGGCGGGATCTGGCGCGGGTCGCGCAACACGAAGGGCGTTGCGCAGATGCGTTCCCGCTCTTCCTGTCCACGGTCGAAGCCGGCCAGCTCGGCATCCTCTGTGGGGGCGAAGGGCCGCCACGCGAAAGGATGCACGTTGGCAGGGTCCCGACCGCCGTCGTGCTCGGTCTCCATGCTGTGCAGATCGGACAGGTGCCCGCCAAAGCGGCCGGGTTCTGCTCTCATGCGGACACCTTTTCAGGGTTGCGGGCCTGCTGGCGCTCTCGCTCTCGGATAGCCTCGGCCTTGATCTGCACGAGGAGCCCGAGGGCCGTATCGACCTCAGCGGCGAGGCACTTCATGGAGCGCGTCAGGCCGAAGTCATCGCCCAAGTCCAAGCTGTTGAGGGCGATGGTCGCGCGGGTGCTGATCTGCCAGAGGAGATCGGCGAGGCACTCGCGCGTCATCTCGGGGGAGCCGTGGGGGATGTCCTCCACGGCCTGGAAGCGGCTGCTGGTGAGGGGGGCGTTCATCGGCCACTCCCCTCACGCTCGATGGCCTGCAAGCCCGCAATCAACTCGCGCAGTCGCAGTCGGGAAATGCAGACACCATTTCGCGTTGGGACCGGTTCGCCGCCTTTGTGGCGCACGGGCGCAAACGCCCTGATGTCCACGAACGCGGCGCCGCGGTACTCTGCGAGGCGAACTCGGATCTCCTCCGAGTTGCCCTTGCGGATGCTGCAGTAGGTTCGGGGCTCGGTCATACGCGCGCCTCCCCGTAGGCGAGACCTGCAAGCAGGCGAGCGCGATCGGCACTGATGCCGAGGCGGTAGACGAGCCAGCGGATGCGGCGTTCGGTGGTGATGTCGATGTCGAGCATGTGGCACCTTCTGTTGAGGTGCCGGCCGAGAAAGCGGTGGCGCGCAACGCGCGAATGCACTAGATAAGGCGGTGCTGAAGTGCCTACCTAATGATCCGCCGCCGGTTCCCGCTTGGGGCCGGCGGTTTCGTTTAGGCGGCAACTTTCTGACGCTGCGGCAAGGCTGCGAGCCAGGCCGCGAGATCATCGCGCAGGATGAGGGTACGACGGCCAGCTTTGCGCGCCTTCAGGCGGCCCGCGTTGATCTCCTCGAAGACAGTTGAGCGGCCGATGCCGGCGGCACGGGCAGCTTCGATGACGCCGAGTGCGAGGGGAGCGTCGGGCTCGGATGTGTTGTGCTGAGGCACTGCATTTCTCCGCCGAACCGAGCGGACTTGCTCGGATGCGAAGCAGCTTGATGGAAAGCACAATGCCTGTCGGTCAGAATGGGCAGTAAAGGGTCAGAAATTAGTTTCTGACCTGAGTTTCTTTGAACTCCTTCAACCACTTAGCCAGCTTTGGCCTTACGTTGGAGATGGCAGGCTCCCGGCCATACCGCTGTAAACAATGCTGCATTATTCGGCGCTCAAGAGCGGCTTGATCAGGCAAGTCAGGATCATCAGCGGACGGCAAGCCATGGTGCTCAAGTGTCTTGCGGACAAATTCCTGAACGTCTGGCCAATCGTATGTTGGCTTGCGCCCGAGCCTTGTGGAACCCACTCTCGTGTTAATTTCAGAGCCTGAAACGGGTTGATCAGTGGCAGCTTCTCGGCGTGTTAACTCGGTCGAGATAGGAGTTTTGACTGCCGCATTTGCCGCGCTATCATCCAGAATTTCTTTCGAAGAGGCGGCAGTCTTTACAAACCGCTTAGCCAAGTCGGCTTCGCGCATGAATACGATAGTTCGGACAATCCCAAGGTTAAGAACTCGATCTGGCCAAACCGCGCCTGCGATGTTGATCATGCCATCGCCGAAAGGAAGTATGCCCGCTTCTGTGCCCCAGAACTCACGATCAACAGTAACAGAATGTCCCTCCGCCAGCACATAAGCTGTCAGGTAACCGGCATGCAAAGCTTTCCTTACTTCGTCTTCAGCGCTAAGATAGGATAGATAGCGCTCGAAGAAGCCCTTTCGTTCTGCTCCAGAAAATTGATCGATCTTAAATTCCAAACCTTGAGCATACATTGAACGACCTAGACGGTTCCATAGTTGAACCTCTTCGTTCGGTATGCCATGCCAAATCTCTGCATTGGACCATTCTGCAACCTGAAGCACGCCTCGCTCCAGCCCAATATGATCTGCCGGAATAAATCGGCTCATCGCTCCTCCGCATTGGAGCTTCCGCAATGAGGATGGCGCGGCAGGCCCGGTGCGGTCCGGGCTCTTCGGCGGCCAAACCTAGCCGCGCCAACAGGGAAACTAGGCCGACTGCTGACGCAGGGCGACCACGTTGGTCCGGATGTCCACGGGTCTGCCCTTTCCAATGAAGGCAGCCCAAGCCGCCATCATCTTGCGGCGGCGTTCCAGTGCATCACCGCGTCGATAGGCACGCTCCGTCTCGTCGCCCACCACGTGCGCCAACGCAGTCTCGGCAATCTCGCGCGGAAACGCCGTGCGCTCGCCTGCCCAGTCACGGAACGACGAGCGGAAGCCGTGGACCGTCACGTCCACCTTCATCCGCCGCAACATCATCTCCATCGCCATCACTGACAGCGGTCGGTCGCGCTTGTAGCCAGGGAAGACGTACTCGCTCGTGCGGATCGCCTCGGCACGATCCAAAATCGCTAGCGTGCGCTCTGTCAGCGGCACACGGTGTTCAAGGCCGCCCTTCATCCGTTCGGGTGGGAGGGTCCAAGTCTTCGTCTTGCGATCAATCTCGCTCCAGCGAGCACCCAGCACCTCACCGGAGCGGGAGGCATTCAGGAGGCAGAACTCCAGAGCCATCGCGGCGACCGCCTCACGCTCGCGCAGATCCGCGATGAAAGCCGGCACATCCTCGAACGGCATAGCGGCATGGTGCCCGCGCGTGAGCTTGCGGCGAGCCGGCAACAGCTTGTCGAGGTGCCCGCGCCAGCGGGCTGGGTTTTCACCCGTCCTCAGATCTTTGGCTTTGGCAGCGTCGAGGATGCGTTCGATGCGACCGCGCAGTCGCGATGCGGTCTCGTTCTTCGTCTGCCATATTGGGGTGAGCACACGAAGCACGTCGTCCGTGCCGATCGCCTCGACCGGGATGCTCCGCAGCGGCGCAGCATAGGTGTTGAGGGTCGAGGTCCACTGCGCCTTGTGCTTATCGTTGCGGAAGCCGCTCTTCAGGCTTTCCACTACCTCGTCAGCAAAGGCGCCGAAGGTGACAGCGCCCTCTCGCTCCTCCTTGGCAGTGCGCCTCACTTCGATTGGGTTTTGCCCAGCGCTCAGGGTGCGGCGTGCTGCCGCAGCCTTCTCCCGCGCGTCAGCTAACGAGACAGTGGCGAGGCCGCCGAGCCCCATCTCCTTCAACTTGCCCTGCCAGCGGAACAGGAAGAGCCACCGCTTGGCACCGCTGGCATCTACGACGAGGTAGAGGCCTTCCCCGTCCGAGTGACGCCCTGGCTTGCTTAGGGTAGCGACGGAGCGTGCACTCAGCTTCTTCACCGTTCGCGCCATCGGCTAGGCCCACCCCAACTTTTACCCCAACATTCGGCGTGGATCGTAGCAAACAACTGCGGACCTCGGAAGCTGCCGCAACTCGGATATCCCAATGATAACAATGGGCAGGCGGACGATCACAGACGTCAGCAGCCGATAATTTGGCGGACGCTCCCTCCGCCAGTCATCCACGCCGACGCCACGGCGCTCTCCCGTGCCTCACGGGTCAACAAAGCCGCCAAATGTGATATGGGACGCCCCTGCCTCGGCGGTTTCGACCGGCCGCACGGTTGACAGGGCAGCCCCCACCTCGCCACATCCGCTGGATCATGAGCGCCGACAACACGAATCTCTCCGCCTCGGACGCGGCCGCCGCCACGGGGGCCAAGCCGCCCCTCGAGATCCTCCTCGCAGCCCCCCGCGGCTTCTGCGCCGGCGTGGTGCGCGCGATCGACGTGGTCGAGCGTGCGCTCGCCATCTACGGGCCGCCGGTCTACGTCCGGCACGAGATCGTCCACAACAAGTACGTGGTCGAGAGCCTGAAGCGGAAGGGCGCGGTCTTCGTCCGCGAACTCGACGAGGTTCCGGACGGGAACGCCCCGGTGATCTTCTCCGCGCACGGCGTCGCCAAGACGGTGCCGGCCAACGCCGATGCCCGCGGCCTGACGACCATCGACGCGACCTGCCCGCTGGTGACGAAGGTCCACCGCGAGGCCGAGATCCACCACAAGCGCGGGCGCCACGTGCTGCTCGTCGGCCATTCGGGTCATCCGGAGGTCGTGGGCACGATGGGCCAGCTGCCCAAGGGGTCGATCACCCTCGTCGAGGACCTCGAACAGATCGCTGCCCTGACCCCGGACAATCCGAACAACCTCGCCTGGGTGACGCAGACGACGCTCTCGGTGGACGATACCCGCCACATCGTCGAGGCCCTGAAGGCGAAGTTTCCGAACATCACCGGGCCGCACAAGGACGACATCTGCTACGCGACGACGAACCGCCAGGAATCGGTGAAGCAGATCGCGCCGCTCGTCGACGCGCTGATTGTTGTCGGTTCCTCGAACTCCTCGAATTCGCAGCGCCTGCGCGAGGTCGCCGAGCGGGTCGGCTGCCCCATCACCCGTCTCGTCCTGCGCGCCGAGGAGATCGACTGGCCGGCCTTCACGAACGTGCGCAAGCTCGGCCTCACCGCGGGTGCCTCGGCACCGGAGGTGCTGGTGGAGGAGATCATCGACGCCTTCGCCGCCCGCTACGAGGTGACGGTCGACACGGTCTCGACGGTGGTCGAGGACATGTCCTTCCCGCTGCCGCGCGAGTTGCGCAGCGAGGCCGCGGAGTAGGGAAGCAGCCCGCTCCGACCGATCCGAGGATTTCGGCAGGGGCGCCCGCGGGGCGCCCCTTTGCCGTGTTCCCGGCCCGCGTCTGAAAACCAGAGACATCCCGAGCGCGACACGTGGCCGTCTACACCGAGGTCTCCGACGAGGCGCTGACCGCCTTCCTCTCCGCCTACGACATCGGCGGCCTGCTCTCCTACAAGGGCATCGCCGAGGGGGTGGAGAACACCAATTTCTTCCTGCACACGACGCAGGGCTCCTACATCCTCACCCTCTACGAGAAGCGGGTCCGCGAGGCGGACCTGCCCTTCTTCCTCAACCTGATGGAGCATCTGGCCGCGCGCGGCCTCGCCTGCCCGCAGCCGGTCCGCAACCGTGCCGGCACGGCCCTCGGGCGCCTGTGCGGGCGGCCCGCCGTCATCGTCAGCTTCCTCGAAGGCGTCTCGGTCAAGCATCCGGGCGCGGATCATTGCCGGGCCCTCGGCGGCGCGCTGGCGCGCCTCCACGCGGCGGGCGCCGATTTCGGCATGCGGCGGGAGAACAGCCTCTCGGTCGGCGCGTGGCGCCCACTCTTCGCACAGGCCGAGGCCCAGGCCGACACGGTCTCGCCGGGCTTGGCCGAGCGCACGCGGGAGGATCTCGCGGTGCTGGAGGCCGGCTGGCCCCGCGGCCTGCCCGGCGGCGTCGTCCACGCCGATCTCTTCACCGACAACGTGTTCTTCATCGGCGACGACCTGTCCGGCCTGATCGACTTCTACTTCGCCTGCACGGACGCCTTCGCCTACGACCTCGCCATCTGCCTGAATGCGTGGTGCTTCGAGGCCGACGGCACCTTCCACCGGGACATGGCCGCCGCGCTCATCGCCGGTTACGAGGCGGTGCGGCGGCTGGAGCCGGCCGAGGTCGAGGCGCTGCCGATCCTCGCCCGGGGGGCGGCCCTGCGCTTCATGCTCACCCGTCTCGTCGACTGGCTCAACGTGCCCGCGGGCGCGCTGGTCCAGCCGAAGGACCCGCGCGAGTATGATCGGCGCCTGACCTTCCACCGCAGCGCGAGCCATGCCCGCGACTACGGTTGGGCACCGTGAGCGCATCCCCCGGCAGGCGGGTCACGATCTATACGGATGGGGCCTGCTCCGGAAATCCGGGGCCCGGCGGTTGGGGCGCGATCCTGATCTACGGCGACACGGAGCGCGAGCTCTCGGGCGGCGAGGCCCACACCACCAACAACCGCATGGAGATCCTCGCCGCGATCGAGGCGCTGGAGGTGCTCAAGCGCCCCTGCCGCGTCGACCTGTTTACGGATTCCCAGTATCTGCGCCAGGGCATCACCGAGTGGATCCACGGCTGGAAGGCGCGGGGCTGGCGCACCGCCGACAGGAAGCCCGTGAAGAACGAGGATCTGTGGCGCCGCATCGACGCTGCCCGCGAGCGCCACGATGTCCAGTGGCACTGGGTCAAGGGTCACGCCGCCGACCCGCTGAACAACCGGGTCGACGCCCTCGCGGTGGCGGCGATGGCGCCGTTCAAGGTGGGGGCATGAGCCCGGGAGCGCGGCTCCCGAGCCGGAAGAGGGCCTTGACGGTTTGTCGTCCGGACGCTCGCCGTCAGATCACCTTCAGCAGCGCCTCGGCGCCGGACGCCTCGGCCTTCGAGGGCGATTCCTCGATGTTGAGGACGCGCACGACGCCGTCCTCGATCAGGGCCGCGTAGCGCTTCGAGCGGGTGCCGAGGCCGAAACCGGTCCCGTCCATGTCGAGGCCGGTGGCCTTGGCGAAATCGGCGTTGCCGTCCGCCAGGAACTCGATGCCCTCGGCGCCGGAGGCCTTCGCCCAGGCGTCGAGCACGAACACGTCGTTGACGGCGGTGACGGCGACGGCGTCGATGCCGCGGGCCTTGATCTCGGAGAGGTTCTGCACGAAGCCCGGCAGGTGGTTGCGGTGGCAGCTCGGCGTGAAGGCGCCCGGCACGCCGACGAGCACCACGCGGCGGCCCTTGAACACGTCGTCCGTGGTCTTGGCCTGCGGACCGTCCGGGCCGTTCACGCGGAAGGTCGCCTGGGGCAGGTGATCGCCAACCTGAATCGTCATCCGCTGTTCTCCTCGATCGGGTCGTCGGGGCCGCGCATCCGCCGGCTCGGCCGGGTTCGGGGTGCCGCCCGTCTAGCGTGGCGGTCTCCCCCTGTCGAGGCGATCCGCACCGGACCGCACGATGGCATCAGCTCGGGCGCTTTGTCCGCTGGACAACGGGGTGAGGGGGCGTAGCATAGGGCCATGCACACTCCCCGGCACGGTGGCAGCGCGTATCTCGACGGTCAGTTCCTGGTTGCCATGCCGGGACTGGCGGACAGCCGCTTCGCCCGCTCCGTCATCTACGTCTGCGCCCATTCCGCGGACGGCGCGATGGGCATCATCGTCAACAAGCCGGTGAGCGACCTGAGCATGCCGGACCTGCTGGTGCAGCTCGACGTGGCACCCGCCGCCGACGCGATCCGCCTGCGCGAGCGGGTCGGGCACATGCCGGTGCTGATGGGCGGCCCCGTCGAGGGCAAGCGCGGCTTCGTCCTCCACACGGACGATTTCCATATCGACCAGTCGACGCTGATGATCGACGACGGCATCTGCCTCACCGCCACGGTCGAGATCCTGCGCGCCATCGCAAACGGCGACGGCCCGGCGAGCGCGGTGCTGGCGCTCGGCTATGCCGGCTGGCAGGCCGGCCAGCTCGAGAGCGAGATCATGGCGAATGGCTGGCTCAACTGCCCGGCCGATCCAGAGCTGATCTTCCACCCCACTCTCGAGACCAAGTACGAGCGGGCTTTGCGCAGCAACGGCATCGATCCCGCGATGCTCTCCCTGAGCGCCGGCCGGGCCTGAGACGGCGCCCGTGATCCGGCCGATGCGCGATGCCGACGCCGAGGCGGTCATCGGCCTATGGCATGCGGCCGGCGTGTCCCGGCCCTGGAACGATCCGCGCAAGGATCTCGCCTTGGCCCGCCGCGGCGCCCATGCGGCCGTGCTCGTCGCCGAGGCCGAGGGCCGGATCCTGGCGACCTGCATGGTCGGCGAGGACGGCCACCGGGGCTGGGTTTACTACGTCGCCGTCGATCCAGGCTGCCGGGGCCAGGGCTACGGCCGCGCCATCATGGCCGCGGCGGAACGCTGGCTCGTGGCCCGCGGCGTCTGGAAGATGCAGCTGCTCGTGCGGGCCGACAATGCCGCGGTGCAGGACTTCTACGCCCATCTCGGCTTCGGCGAGTCCCGCACCGTCTGCCTGCAGAAATGGATCGGCGAGGAGGAGCCCGGTTCCGACTGAGCCCTATTCCGCCACCGATTGCGGCGCGCCGCCGGCATCCGGGTTCATGCCGTCGACGACGGGCTTGCGCCGCGGGCGCGGCGCCACGGCGGCGGTCGGGGCGGCGCTGTTCGCGCCGAGGCGGGCGGCGAGGGCCAGCGCGCGGGCTTCCGAGAAGCGCAGGTGGCAGAAGCCGTGCGAGCCTTCGCGGGCGTAGGTCCGGCAGACCTGCTCGCGGTCCGAGGAGAAGGCCGCCTGCTCGGTCACGATCGGGCGCACGTCCTCGCGGCGGGCGCGCTGCGTCATCACCTTGTAGTTCTCGCGCACGGCCTTGTCGGCCACGCCGCGGCCGGTGTCGAACTCGGCCGAACGGGGGATCAGGCCCGCCGCGCCCGGCCCCCACAGGCCGGCCGGCGTCGTCGCGCAATCGGCCGCGGAGAAGGTGCAGACCGGATTCCCGCCGAGCGGGGTGACGAGCACGCTGCCCTCCAGCACCTCGAAGCGCAGGGGGCACTCGGCCGCCGCGGCTTCGAACCGGGCCACGCCCTCGGGCTTGCCCGCCGAGGTCAGGGTGACCGGCTGGCCGCCCGAGAGCGGGACCGAGCAGGATTCCGTCGGCTGCGAGACCTTGGTGCCCGGCAGCGTGAGGCGCGCCGTCATGTTGGCGCCCGCCCGCTCCATCTTGAGGGTCCCGTTCAGGCCGTTCAGCAGGAGGTCCTGTCCGACCACGTTGTCGTCGGCGGGCGCCTTCAGCACGACCGGGCGCGTCGGCGCGGGCGCGGCAGGCTTCTGCGCCTCGGCATTTGGATCGACCGGGGCTCCCGGCACGCCCGGCGCCCCGGGCGGCACCGCGCCGGGCTGGGCCGGCGGGGCGTTCGGCACCCCGCGCGGCGGCACCGGCGGGCGCGCGGCGCGTCCGATCCCGAACAGCTCCTCGAAGAAGTTCTGCGCAGCCGCCTCCTCGGCGAGGGCAGAGAGGCTCGCGAGCGCGAGGAGGGGAGCGAGGAGAACGCGGGTCGGACGCATCGGGTCTTTCGGGCCTGGGACTTGCAATGAACACCGCCCCGCCGGCATCGGGCGGCAGGTCCGTCTCGTCAAGATCAAGTCTAGCACGCGATCGATGGCGCGGGCGTGGCAGCGGCGCAACAAAATCTGGGCCCCACGGGTGGCGACGGTACCGCACGGCCCGCAGCTTAACCCAACATCGGCAAGGACATAGCTGAGTTCGCAGCGATCGTCGGACTTTGCCTTGCGAGCCCGCTTTGACCTTCTTATATCCGGCGAGGCGCGGGATTAAGCGCCGGATCCGGCCGTCTCCGGCCGGTCGTCCGGCCCTCGTCCCCACCTCACAATTCCATTCCACACCGCCATGGGCCGAGCTGCTTCGGGGCTCGGCGGTCTGCTTGATCAGAACAACAGAGGGATCCCACCATGGGTAAAGTCATCGGCATCGACTTGGGCACCACCAATTCCTGCGTGGCCGTCATGGAAGGCACGCAACCCAAGGTCATCGAGAATGCGGAAGGCGCCCGCACCACCCCTTCCATCGTCGCCTTCACCGACGATGGGGAGCGCCTCGTCGGCCAGCCCGCCAAGCGGCAGGCCGTGACCAATCCGGAGCGAACCTTCTTCGCCATCAAGCGCCTCATCGGCCGTACCTACGACGATCCGATGACGCAGAAGGACAAGGGCCTCGTGCCCTACAAGATCGTCAAGGGCGACAACGGCGACGCCTGGGTCGAGGCAGACGGCAAGAAGTACTCGCCCTCGCAGATCTCCGCCTTCACCCTGCAGAAGATGAAGGAGACGGCCGAGTCGTACCTGGGCCAGCCCGTCACGCAGGCGGTCATCACGGTCCCGGCCTACTTCAACGACGCCCAGCGCCAGGCCACCAAGGATGCCGGCAAGATCGCCGGCCTTGAGGTGCTGCGCATCATCAACGAGCCGACCGCCGCGGCGCTCGCCTACGGCCTCGACAAGAAGAAGACCGGCACGATCGCGGTCTACGACCTCGGCGGCGGCACCTTCGACGTCTCGATCCTCGAGATCGGCGACGGCGTGTTCGAGGTGAAGTCGACGAATGGTGACACCTTCCTCGGCGGCGAGGATTTCGATAACCGCGTGGTCGAGTACCTGACGAGCGAGTTCAAGCGCGAGCAGGGCATCGACCTGACGAAGGACAAGCTCGCCCTCCAGCGCCTCAAGGAGGCCGCCGAGAAGGCCAAGATCGAGCTCTCCTCCGCGACGCAGACCGAGATCAACCTGCCCTACATCACGGCCGACGCCACCGGGCCGAAGCACCTCGCGCTGAAGCTCTCGCGCGCCAAGTTCGAGAGCCTCGTGGACGACCTCGTGCAGCGCACGATCGAGCCCTGCCGCAAGGCGCTCAAGGATGCCGGCGTCTCGGCCAACGAGATCGACGAGGTCGTGCTCGTCGGCGGTCAGACCCGCATGCCGAAGGTACAGGAGGTGGTGAAGGCCTTCTTCGGGAAGGAGCCCCACAAGGGCGTCAACCCGGACGAGGTCGTGGCGATCGGCGCGGCCGTCCAGGCCGGCGTGCTCCAGGGCGACGTCAAGGACGTGCTGCTCCTCGACGTCACCCCGCTCTCGCTCGGCATCGAGACGCTGGGCGGCGTGTTCACGCGGCTCATCGACCGCAACACCACGATCCCGACGAAGAAGTCCCAGGTCTTCTCGACGGCCGAGGACAATCAGAACGCGGTCACCATCCGGGTCTTCCAGGGTGAGCGCGAGATGGCGGCCGACAACAAGCTGCTCGGCCAGTTCGATCTCGTCGGTATCCCGCCCGCACCCCGCGGCATGCCGCAGATCGAGGTGACCTTCGATATCGACGCCAACGGCATCGTCAACGTGACGGCCAAGGACAAGGCGACGAACAAGGAGCACCAGATCCGCATCCAGGCCTCGGGCGGCCTCTCCGACGCGGATATCGACCGGATGGTCAAGGACGCCGAGGCGAATGCCGAGGCCGACAAGAAGCGTCGCGAGCTCGTCGAGGTGAGGAACCAGGGCGAGAGCCTGATCCACTCCACCGAGAAGTCGGTGAAGGATTTCGGCGACAAGGTCTCGGAGGCCGATCGGGGCGCCATCGACACCGCGATCACGGCGCTTCGCACCGCGCTCGAGGGTGAGGATGTCGAGACCATCAAGGCCCGCACCACCGACCTGATGCAGGCCTCGATGAAGCTCGGCGAGGCGATGTACGCCGCGAGCCAGGCCGGCGGTCCCGAGGGGGGGCCGGAGGCCGGCGCCGAGAAGAAGGACGACGTCATCGACGCCGACTTCCAGGAAGTCGACGACAAGGACCAGAAGAAGCGCGCCTGATGCGCGCGTGCACGGGACCGGAGCGATCCGGTCCCGTAATCTTCGTCAACATTTGATTCGGTGACGGCGAGGTCCCCGGGCGGAAGGCTCGGGGATCGGCTTATGAAGGACCTTGGGGCCTCACGTATGTCGAAGCGGGATTACTACGAGATTCTGGGCGTCTCGAAGACCGCCAGCGACGGCGAGATGAAGGTGGCTTTCCGCAAGCTCGCCATGACCTTTCACCCGGACCGAAACCCGGGCGACAAGGAAGCCGAGATCAAGTTCAAGGAGATCAACGAGGCCTATCAGTGCCTGTCCGACGGCCAGAAGCGCGCGGCCTACGATCGGTTCGGCCACGCCGCCTTCAGCCAGGGCGGGGGCGGCCCCGGGTTCGGCAACGAGTTCGGCGACTTCATGTCGGACATCTTCGAGAACTTCTTCGGGGATGGCCGGGGCGGCGCGCGCGGGCGCAGCGGCCAGCCCGGGCGCGAGCGCGGCGCGGACCTGCGCTACAACCTGGAGATCTCGCTGGAGGAAGCCTTCACCGGCAAGACCGAGACCATCAAGATCCCGACCACCGTGACCTGCGATGTCTGCGCGGGCTCCGGCGCCAAGGCCGGCTCGAAGCCGCGCCCCTGCCCGACCTGCGCGGGCTACGGCCGGGTCCGGGCGGCGCAGGGGTTCTTCGCCATCGAGCGAACCTGCCCGAACTGCCATGGGCGCGGCGAGGTGATCGATGATCCCTGCCCGAACTGTTCGGGCGCGGGCCGTGTCAGCCGCGAGCGCACCCTCTCGATCAACGTGCCGGCGGGCGTCGACGACGGCCTGCGGATCCGGCTCGCCGGCGAGGGCGAGAGCGGCATGCGCGGCGGCCCGGCCGGCGACCTTTATGTCTTCCTGTCGATCAGGCCGCACGAGTTCTTCCAGCGCGACGGGGCGGACCTGTTCTGCCGCGTCCCGATCTCGATGGTGACCGCGGCCCTGTCCGGCGAGATCACAGTTCCCGTGATCGACGGTTCGCAGACGCAGGTGCGCATCCCGGCGGGCACGCAGACGGCCAAGCAGTTCCGCATCAAGGCCAAGGGCATGCCGGTCCTGCGCTCGCGGGACGTCGGCGATCTCTATATCCAGGTCTTCGTCGAGACCCCGCAGAACCTGACCAAGCGCCAGCGCGAACTCCTGCAGGAATTCGACCAGACCGCCTCCGACGAGAACCACCCCGAGAGCGCCGGATTCTTCTCGAAGGTTCGGGACTTCCTGGGCGGCCTCAGCGGCGCGGCCCGGCAGTGAGAGCAGCCGGGATCCAATCCAGCCACGGCCCGGTTATGGACTTTGCAGCGGGGTGCGTCCGGCACTCCGCCGGGCGGCCGCCTGTGCGCCATGCGCACGGCGCGGCTTGACTGCGGTCGGGCTTTCGTCGTCTAGCCTGTTCACACGCCTGCCAATTCGAGGGACTTCGGTCTTGCCGCCGTTACGTCGTTCCAGGGCGAAAGCCATGGTTGCAACCGGTGTGGTGCGCGAGCGGCGCGATCCGCTGGAGGACGAGGCGCGATTCCTGCGCTCGTGGTTCGAGCGGCCCCTCGTGACGGGCGCCGTGACGCCCTCCGGTAAGATGCTGGCCCGCACCATGGCCTCCTACGTCGATCCGCGGATCGACGGACCGGTCGTGGAACTCGGTCCGGGGACCGGGCCGGTCACCGAGGCCCTGATCCGGCGGGGCATCGCGCCGGAGCGCCTCGTCCTCGTTGAATTCAACCCCGGCTTCTGTGAACTGCTCCGGCGCCGCTTCCCCGGCGTCAGCGTGATCCAGGGTGACGCCTATAACATCCGTCAGACGGTGGGCGGCATCCTGCAGAGGCCCGCTGCCGCCACGATCTCGAGCCTGCCGCTCTTCACGAAGCCCCTGGAGCAGCGCCTCGACCTCCTGAACTGCGCCCATGATCTGATGCAGCCCGGAGCGCCGTTCGTGCAATTCACCTACGCCGTCGTGCCGCCGATCCCGGCCCGCTGCGAGGCGGGAAGCTACACGGCGAGCCGCTCGAACCGGGTCTGGCTCAACCTGCCGCCCGCCCGCGTGTGGGTCTATCGCCGGCCCTGAGGGGCGCGACGTCACGAATTGCAACGAAGTGTTGCGATCTCCGTCAGTGGGCATTCAGGCCGAAGTGCCTAGTTCTGCACCAACCGGCATCAACGCCGGCCCACCGGAAGCAGGAGATCGTTCATGTCCCTGAGCTCGCGCTGGTCAGGCCGCGGCCTCGCCGCCGCCCTCGCCCTCGCCGGCGGCCTCGTCCTCGGTGCCCCCCTCGCGCAGGCCGCGCCGCTCGCCCCCGCACCGGCCGTCGCCGGCGAGGCCGACGGCGCGCTGATCCAAGTCCGCGGTGGCCATCACCACGGCTGGGGCCATCACCACCACGGCTGGGGCCATCGCCATCACGGCTGGGGTCACCGCCACCATGGCTGGCGCCACCATCATCACCGCCACCACCGGCACCATCACCGGCATTATCGCTGGTAAGGCCTCGGGCCGGACTGCATGTCCCCTCCCCCTCGCGGGGAGGGGCCGTGCGCCGGCGGACGCCGGTCCGCCCCTCCATTCCCAGCGCACCCTCTGCATCGTCAGGCCGGCTCCATAGGGGTCCTATCCCACCCGCTCCAGCACGGCCGGCCCCGCTGACGGCGCTGCTCCCAGCCTGTAGGCCGCGCGCAGAGCCGCCTCCGCCGCATCCGCCGCCGCCGCGTCGCGGGCGTGCACGATCCCGAGGAGGCCGTCGGCCGTTCCGGGCCGCGCCAGATCGGTGAAGCCGACCGCCGGATCGATCCCGTCCCCGGGCCGGGTCCGGCCTCCCCCGAGGCCGATCACGGCGAGCCCGATCTCGCGGGTCGCCACACCGGCGACGACGCCCCCGGCGCGGACCTCTCGGACGACCGGTGCCCGCGGCAGGTGCCGTTCGGGCCGCTCCAGCAGATCCGCCGGTCCCCCGAGCTTGGCGACCATCCGGGCGAAGATCTCCGCCGCGCGCCCCGAGGCGAGGGCATCCTGCAGCCGCGCCGCGGCCTCGCCCGCGTCGGCGCAGAGGTCACCGAGCACCAGCATCTCGGCGCCGAGCGCCAGCGACACCGCGTGGAAGCGTGGCTCGCGGCGGCGCCCGGTCAGATAGTCGATCGCGTAGGCGACCTCGACCGCGTTGCCGGCCGCGGAGGCCAGCGGCGCGTCCATGTCGGTGATGAGGGCGCGGGTCGGCAGGCCGGCCCCGTTCGCCACCGTGACGATGCTCCCGGCCAGTGCCCGGGCCGCATCGCGCTCCGCCATGAAGGCGCCCGAGCCGACCTTCACGTCCATCACGAGGCCGCCGAGCCCGGCCGCGAGCTTCTTCGAGAGGATCGAGGCGGTGATCAGGTCGAGGGATTCGACCGTGCCGGTGACGTCCCGGATCGCGTAGAGCCTGCCATCCGCGGGGGCGAGATCGCCCGTCTGCCCGATGATGGCGCAGCCGACCGACCGCGTGACCGCCTGGAAGCGCTCCAGCCCCGGCGCCACATCGTAGCCCGGGATGCTCGCGAGCTTGTCGAGGGTGCCGCCGGTATGGCCGAGCCCGCGGCCGGAGATCATCGGCACGTAGCCGCCGCAGGCCGCGACCATTGGAGCGAGAGCGAGGCTGACCGTATCGCCGATGCCGCCGGTCGAGTGCTTGTCGAGGACAGGGCCGGGCAGGTCCCAGGCGAGCACCGCGCCGGAATCGGTCATCGCCCGGGTCAGCGCCACGCGCTCGGGAAGCGTCAGGCCGCGGAAGAACACCGCCATCGCGAAGGACGCGGCCTGTCCCTCTGTGACGGTCTCGTCCGTGATCCCCGCGATGAAGGACGCGATCTCCGCCTCCGTCAGGGCGAGCCCGTCGCGCTTGCGCCGGATGGTCTCCTGCGGAAGCGTCACGAGGCGCGAGCCAGGGCCGCGGTGAGTTCGCCGTAGAGGCTGCTCGCCCCGAGCCGGAAGGTCGCCGGCTCCGCCCAGCCCGGCCCCATGACGCGGTCGGCGAGAACGAGATAGGTGGCGGCATCCGCAACGCTGCGGAGGCCGCCCGAGACCTTGAGGCCGACGCGCCGCCCGCCCGCCCGGGCTCGGATCGCGCCGAGCATCGCCTCGGCCGCCTTCGGCGTCGCCGAGACCGGGATCTTGCCCGTCGAGGTCTTCAGGAAATCGGCGCCGGCCTCGATCGCGAGGTGGGAGGCTTCCGTGATCCGCTCCGGCTCGCCGAGGGCGCCGGTCTCCAGGATCACCTTGAGGCAGGTCTTGTGGCAAACGTCGCGCACCGCCTCGACGAGGCTGCGCGCGGCTTGCGCGTCGCCCCGGAGGACGGCCCGGTAGGGCAGGACGAGGTCAATCTCGTGGGCGCCGTCCGCGATCGCCTCGGCCGCATCCTCGACCGCGCGCTCGACATCCTCGCCGCCGGCCGGGAAGTTGACGACGGTGGCGACCCGGACCGGCGTGGCCTTCAGCGCGCGTGCGGCCTCGCCGACGAATTGCGGCCAGACGCAGACGGCCGCGACGCCGCCGGCGCGGGCGTCGCGGCAGAGCGCCTCGATGTGGCTCGTCGTGCAGATGTCGGCGAGATTCGTGAGATCGAGGAGCGGGAGGGCGCGCCGGGCGATCTCCGCCTCGTCGGGCGTCGGCTCTGTCATGCTGTCGTCCGTCATGGTGTCACCCTCACGGCAGCGGTTCGAGGCGCTCGACGAAGGCCGTGATCAGCCGCGCGAGATCCGCGGCCGCGCCCGCCGCCGCCTGCTTCGTCTCGGCGTGATGCGGGTCGCCGCCCCCGATGCCCGCGGCCCGGTTCGTCACCACCGAGAGGGCGGCGACGCGCAGGCCGAAGAAGCGGGCGAGGATCACCTCCGGCACCGTCGACATGCCGACGAGATCGGCGCCGAGACGGCCGGCCATGCGCACCTCGGCCGGCGTCTCGAAGCTCGGGCCGGAGAACCACGCGTAGACGCCCTCGTGCAAGGTAAGCCCGGACGTCCGCGCGGCCGCGCGCAGCAGGTCCCGCAGGGCGGGGTCGTAGGCCTCCGTCATCGGCACGAAGCGCGCCTCGCTCGCCTCGCCGATCAGGGGGTTGAGCCCGGAGAGGTTGAGGTGGTCGGCGAGCATGACGAGGCTGCCGGGTCCCGCTTCGGGCATCAGCGAGCCGGAGGCGTTGGTGAGGAGGAGCGCGCCGGCCCCGAGCGCCGCGATCGTGCCGATCGCGCCGCGCATGGCGGCCGCATCACCCCGCTCGTAGGCGTGGGCGCGGCCCTCCAGCACCAGCACGGGCCGCCCGCCGAGGCGGCCCCGGTGCAGGGTGCCGCCATGGCCGCTGACGCCGGGCTCGGGGAAGCCGGGGATCGCGGCGTAGGGCAGGCTCTCGCGCTCCGCGAGGCTCTCGGCCACGAGGCCGAGCCCGGTGCCGGTCACGATCGCGCAGGAACAGGGGCCGGCGAACCCCGCCGCGCTCAGCGCCGCGAGGGCGCGGTCCCCGTCGGGCTCAGCGCGCGTCACCGAGGTTCTCCGGGCCGAAGGAGGCGGGCAGGAGTTCGTCGAGGCTGAAGCTGCGGCGCAGGCCCTCCGGCCCGGCGACGTGGACCGGCGTCGCGCCCTCCGCGAACTCGCGGATGCGCTGGCGGCAGGCGCCGCAGGGCGTCACGAGGGTACTTCCCGCGCCGAGCACCAGGATGGCCCGGATCCGTCGCCCGCCGCCCGCGACCATCGCGGCGATCGCCCCGGCCTCCGCGCAGGTCCCGACCGGGTAGGCCGCGTTCTCGACGTTGCAGCCGGCATGGACCGCGCCGGTCTCGTCGCGCAGCGCAGCGCCCACCGCGAAGCCCGAGTAGGGCGCGTGCGCCAGCGCCCGAGCGGCCGACGCCGCCTCGAACAGGTCCTCGATCGCCGGGCTCATGCGAGGAGGCCCCCGTCCCAAGGCTCGTCCCGCTCCATCGTCTCAGCACACATACCGCGATCATTGGCACCGGGCAGCCGGCCCGTCGAGGGGCGAGATCGACAAGGGCCGGCGAGGCTCCTATGAGCGGGACGAGTGATGTCGCGAACCGGGAGAGCGGGATGCTGGGCCGTTACGAGCGCGGGGCGAGCGGCGAGGCGGTGGTAGAATACGGCGACGGCACCATGCGGGTGATCAAGCCGGGCAGCTACGTGCGCTGCGCGGTGACCGGCGAGCCGATCCACCTCGACGCCCTCCGCTACTGGAGCGTCGAGCGGCAGGAAGCCTACTCGACCCCGGACGCCGCCATGCAGCGCCTGAGGGAGGCGGGCGCGCGCTAGGCTCGGCGCGCGCCGACGAGCCCGGCGAGTTGCCGCCGCAGGGGCGCCGGATCGGCAAGACGCAGCGACACCGGCAGCGTGCGCACCCGCGCCCGGACATCCGGCGGCAGGCGGACCGCATCCTTCTCGGTGGTGACGAGGTCGGCCCCGAGCCTCCGCGCGGTCTCCTCCAGGGCCGCGAGATCGGCCGCCTCGTAGGGATGGTGATCGGGGAAGGCGCGTCGCCCCGCGATCTCCGCGCCCGCCGCGCACAGGCTGTCGAAGAATTTCCCGGGGCGACCGATCCCGGCGAAGGCGTAGACGCGCCGGCCGGCGAAGCCATCGCCCGGGGTCGCCAGGGTAGCCCGGTGCACCGGCAGGCCCCGCCGCTCCGCCTCTCGCGCCAGGGGCTCGCCGGCCGCGCCCGCGCCGACGAGCACGAGCCCGCCGACATGGCGCCACTGCCGGTCGAGGGGCGCCCGGAGGGGGCCGGCCGGGAAGGGCAGGCCGTTGCCGATGCCGGCGCCGGCATCGACCACGGCGAGCGCCAGGTCCTTGGCGAGGCTCGGGTTCTGCAGGCCGTCATCCATCACGATGAAATCGGCGCCCGCCGCGAGGCAGGCGCGCGCCCCCGCCGGCCGGTTCCGGGCGACGATGGTCGGGGCGAGGCGGGCGAGGAGGAGCGGCTCGTCGCCCACCTCCGCCGCCCCGTGTCGAGCCGGGTCCACCGCGACCGGGCCGGCGAGGCGCCCGCCGTAGCCTCGGCTGAGGAAGGCGGGACGCAAGCCCATCTCGGTGAGCAGGGCGGCGAGGGCGAGTGCGGTCGGCGTCTTGCCGGCGCCGCCGAGGGTGAAGTTGCCGACGCAGAGGACGGGGCAGGGGGGCCGCTCGCCCGGACGGTCCATGCGCGCGGCGGTAAGCGCCCCGTAGGCGCGCCCGAGGGGAGCGAGGAGCCGCGCCGCCGGGTGGCCGGGATCGGCGGACCAGAAGCCGGGTGGCCGCATCAGGCGAGAGCCGGCCGCGGCCCGGTCGAAGCGCCCGCGCTTCCGGAGAGTCCCCGGTCAGCGCGCAGCGCCGCCTCCGCAGGCGTCCGCGCCGCGTGTCTCATTGCGCTTCCAGCCGACCCGTCCATCACACGGCGAGGGTATCAGGAGGGGTTCAGCGCCGCGAGCTTCATCTGCGCGATGAAGGGGTCGAGCACCGCGAGGGTTCGCTCGACCGCGCCCTCGAAGGGGCGCAGCGCCCGCTGGCCGGAGGCCGCGATCGCGCGGATGCGGTGCTCATCCTCCAGAAGCTCGCCGACCGTGGCCGAGAGTTCCGCCCCGTCCGCGACGGCGACCGCGCCGCCCGCCTCGTCGAGGGCGCGGTAGACCTGCGCGAAATTGTGCGTGTGGGGGCCGTGCACCACCGCGGTGTCGAGGCGCACGGGCTCGATCGGGTTCTGGCCGCCATGCGGAACCAGCGAGCCGCCGAGATAGACGAGCGGGCTGAGGCGGTAGAACAGGCCGAGCTCCCCGACCGTGTCCGCGACGTAGACCTCGACCGAGGGGTGCGGGCGCCCGCCGGCCGCCCGCCGGGCCGTGCGCAGCCCCTCCGCCGCGGCGCAGGCCGCCGCCTCCTCCCCCCGCTGGGGGTGGCGCGGCACGATGATCGTGAGGAGCCGCGGCAGGCGGTCCTTCAGGGCGGCGTGGGTGCGCGCCACCAGGGCGTCCTCGCCCGCATGCGTGCTCGCCGCGACCCAGACCGGCCGCTCGCCGATCATGTCGCTGAGATAGGCGATCTGCTGCCGGTCGGCCGGCGGCACGGCCGCGTCGTATTTGAGGTTCCCGGCAACGCTGACCCGCGGTGCGCCGAGGCGGGCGAAGCGCTCCGCATCCTCCTTGGTCTGCGCGAGGCAGATGGCGATGCGGGCCAGGAGCGCCTGCGCCGTGCGCGGCGAGCGCTCCCATCCCTTGAACGAGCGCTCCGACATCCGGCCGTTGACGAGGAGCAGCGGGATCGCGCGGGCGTGCAGCGCCAGGATGGTGTTCGGCCAGATCTCGGATTCGGCCACGAGGGCGAGGTCGGGCTGCCAATGGTCGAGGAAGCGCTCGATCCATCGGGGTGCGTCGAGGGGCATGTACTGGTGCACGGCGCCCGGCGGCAGGCGGCTGCCGATGAGTTCCGCCGCGGTCTTGGTGCCCGTCGTGACGAGGACCGAGAAGCCACGCCGGATCATCCCGTCGACGAGCCCGACGAGGGAGAGCGCCTCGCCGATGCTGGCCCCGTGCATCCAGACGAGGGATCCGACCGGGCGCGCCCGGCCGGGCAGGCCCCGCCGCTCCGGAAGCCGGCCCGGATCTTCCTTGCCGCGGCGCGCCCTGACGGCGAGGAGGCCCGCCAGGGCCGGCTCGCCGAGGTAGAGCCCGGCCCGGTAGGCCCGCAGGGCGAGGGTGAGGGGGGGCGCCCTCACGCCGGCAACCCCCAGGAGGGAAGGCCGACCCGGTCCGGCCGTCCGACGAGGCCGTAGGCATGGTCGTGAACGCGGTTCATCTCCGCCTCGACCCGCCGCCGCAAGCCCTCGAAGGTCTCGGCATCGGCCTCGCGGGGAACCGGGATCGGCTCGCCTAACACCATCGCGCCCCGCCCGAAGGGCAGCCCGAGGCAGGCGCGGTCCCAGGAATTGAAGCGCAGATGCCGGCTGGTCACCACGGCGACGGGCACGATCGGCCGGCCCGAGAAGCGGGCGAGCGTGATGATGCCCGCGTCGCAGCGGCGGGAGACCTTCGGGACGTCGGCGCTGAAGGCGACGGATTCGCCGTTCTTCAGCGCCCGCAGCATGGCGCGCAGACCCTCGGCACCGCCCTTGGCCCGCGCGTCGCGCACGACGCGACCGCGCGCGCCCGAGGCCCGCATCACGCGGATGCCGAGTCGCTCCAGGGCGATCGTGTTGATGTTGCCGTCCGGGTTGCGGGAGATGATCGTCGCGACGCGATCCTGCGGCCGGCGCAGGTAGGGGACCATGATGTGCTGGCCGTGCCACATGCCGGCGATGAAGGGCGTGAGCCGGTCGATCCACGCGTCGGTGTCCTCGGCGGGAACCACGGTGAAGCGGTTCGTGGCCCGCACGAGCCGCAGGTAATCGGCGGCGAGGTGGCCCAACGCGCCCTGGACGGCCGGCAACCGGCTGATGCGTTTGACGAGGCTCATGTCCTGCTTCTGAAAGCCCGGCATACGCCCGATGGCGCTGCCGGGATCCTGACCTGAACGTCGGACCGGCTCCACCGGGTCGGGGGCGCCGGGCTTGAGGACAGGCTGTCCGGGTAGGCGGCTGTCTAGCTCCGATCCCCTCCGAGCGGCAACCGGAACGCCACCCGTCGGCCTTCACAGAGCCGTGGGTTCTAGGCGTGCGAGGGGGCGAAAAAGCGGCGTCCGACTTGTTTGGATTGATTCCAAACTATAGATTGGAATCAATCCAAAAAGGACTAGACGATGCCGATCGCCGTGCAGAGCCCTGCCGCACCCGATGCCGCCGACGAGCGCCACCGCAGCTTCGTCCTGCAATATGTCCAGCCGGCGCTGGCAGGTCTGATCGACGGCTCCGCCTCGACGCTGGCGCCGATCTTCGCGGCCGCCTTCGCCACGCACAGCAACGGCGCCACCTTCCTCGTCGGCCTCGCGGCCTCGGTCGGTGCCGGAATCAGCATGGGCTTCACCGAGGCTCTGTCGGATGATGGGCAGGTGACGGGGCGCGGCTCGCCCACGATCCGCGGTGCGGTCTGCGGTGCCGCGACGGCGCTCGGTGGGCTCGGCCACACGCTGCCCTATGCGATCCCCGATTCCTGGCCGAACGCCTTCCTCCTCGCGACGGGGCTCGCCCTGGCGGTGGTGGTACTGGAACTTCTGGTGATCTCCGCGATCCGGACCCGCTACATGGCGACGCCCTTCTGGCGGGCTTCCCTGCAGGTCGTCATCGGCGGGGCGCTCGTGCTGCTGGCGGGTGTCGTGATCGGGAGTGCCTGACATCGGCGGCCCGCCGCGCTTGACGCGGCTGGCCCGAGCCGCGATGCGGAGCCCGCGCGATGCGCGCGGTGATCGTCCGGCCCCATGTTCCGTCTCGCCCATCTCACCGACCCGCATGTCGGCCCGCTGGCGCGGCCGCGGCTGCGGCAGCTCTTCAGCAAGCGGGCCACGGGCTACGCCAACTGGCGGCGCGGGCGCTCGCGCAGCCACGACATGGAGGTCCTAGCGGCCCTCGTCGCGGATATGAGGACGCAGGCGCCCGACCATGTCGCCTGCACGGGCGATCTCTGCAACATCGGCCTGCCGAGCGAGTGGGAGACGGCCCGCGTCTTCCTCGAGGCGCTCGGCGCGCCCGAGCGCGTCAGCTTCGTGCCCGGCAATCATGATGCCTATGTCCGCGGCTCCCTCGACGGGCTGCTCGGGACCTGCGGACCCTGGACGGCGGACGATGCGGGGCGGAGCGGATGCTTCCCCTATCTGCGGCGGCGCGGTCCGCTCGCCCTCGTCGGCCTCTCCTCGGCGATCCCGACGAAGCCCTTCGTCGCGAGCGGGCGGCTCGGAGAGGCGCAAGTCGCGGCCGCGGAAGCGTTGCTCGTCGCCCTCGGCAGCGAGCCCGAGCGGCCCTGCCGCGTGGTGATGATCCACCACCCGCCGCATCCGGGTGGCGCCGCGCCGGGCCGAGACCTCAAGGACGCGGCGGCCTTCACGGCGATGATCGGCCGGGCCGGCGCGGAGCTGATCCTGCACGGCCACAACCATATCGGCAGCGTCGCGCGGGTTCCGGGACCGGGTGGTCTGAGCGTGCCGGTCGTCGGCGGCCCCTCGGCCTCGGCGCGGGTTGGCACGCACGCGGACCTCCCGGCCCGCCGCGCTGCCTATTACCTCTACGCCGTCACGCGCGAGGGCGGGCGCCACCGCATCACCGCGACGAGCCGCGGCCTGAACGGCAGCGGACAGGTCGAGGATCTGGGGCCGATCAATCTCGCAGGGTAGCCGAGGATGTCCCCGCCCCGTGCGGGGAGGGGATATTGCTGTGGGTGCCAGGTCCGGGCTTTCACGCCTCCGGAGGCAGCAGGGCGTCGCGGCGCTGACGGGCGATCGTGGCCTCGTAGCGCTCGGCTTGGAGGCGCGTCAGCCCGGCGATGAGGGCGGTGGGCCCGCGGTAAACGGTGTAGGTGCCGTCCTGGGTCGGTTTCACACGAATCATCTCGGACATGGGAGCCACCCTGCCTTGGAGGTTGATCGTCGAACGCGGTTACGATGCGCCTGACGTTAACCGGCCGTTCATCCGGCGCAAGACCTCCGCAGTACGTTCTACGTAAGTATTTCCGCTGCACTGCGAAATGGAGGTGTCGCCCGGAGCCCGCCACGCTTCGGCGCCTCGACTGAATTAACAAGAGAAAAGCGGAGCCGCCCGCCGCGTGCTGCGGCGCAGGACGGGCGGCAATCACCACGCGCATTTTGCCGACCGATCCGCTATGGTCCGGCCCAGGCGGCCGGGAACGGGGCCGGGAAAGGGATCCGCGGTGCGCCGGCGACGGCGACCGGTACGGGACTTGCCCTGGCTCCCGCGCTCGGGGAGGCTGCCGCCTTCAGGCCCGGAACGACGCGAGACAGCGCCGAATGGATGTGTTTGTACAGCAGCTGATCAACGGGCTCACGCTCGGGGCGATCTACGGTCTGATCGCGATCGGCTACACGATGGTCTTCGGCATCATCGGGATGGTGAACTTCGCCCACGGCGACGTCTTCATGGTCTCGACCTTCATCGCGCTGATCGGCTTCCTCATCCTCACCACCTGGCTCGGGATCGCCTCGGTGCCGCTCGCGCTGATCGTCGTGCTTCTGGTCACGATGCCGCTCACCGCCCTCTGGGGTTGGGCGATCGAGCGCGTCGCCTACCGGCCCCTGCGCGGCTCCTTCCGGCTCGCCCCTCTGATCTCCGCGATCGGGGTCTCGATCTTCCTGTCGAATTTCGTGCAGGTGGCGCAGGGCGCGCGCAACAAGCCGACGCCCCCGATGCTGAACGGCGGCTTCACCCTGTTCGAGCGCGACGGCTACGCCGTGACCCTCTCCTACAAGCAGTGCCTGATCATGGCCGTGACCGTGATCCTGCTGGCCGGCTTCTGGTATCTCGTCCAGCGCACCGCCTTCGGCCGTGCGCAGCGCGCCTGCGAGCAGGACCGGCGCATGGCCGCTCTGCTCGGCATCGACGTCGACCGGACCATCTCGCTGACCTTCGTCCTCGGCGCGGCGCTCGCGGCCGTCGCGGGCGTCCTCTACCTGCTCTATTACGGCGTCGTCTCCTTCTCGGACGGGTTCGTGCCCGGGGTGAAGGCGTTCACCGCGGCCGTCCTCGGCGGCATCGGCTCCCTGCCTGGCGCCGTTCTCGGCGGCCTCATCATCGGCCTCATCGAGACCTTCTGGTCCGCCTATTTCTCGATCGAGTACAAGGACGTCGCCGCCTTCTCGATCCTCGCCATCGTCCTGATCTTCATGCCCTCGGGCATCCTCGGCCGGGCCGAGGTCGAGAAGGTCTGAGCGGCATGGCCGGCACGAGGCGGGACGGTACGGTGCGGGGCTCCGATCTCGCGGAGGTCCTGCGGGACGCGGGGCTCTACGCCCTCGTCACGCTCGGGCTCTGCATCCCGATCGTGAGCTATCGGACCGACCTCAGCCAGACGAGCGCCCTCGACCTCACCCCGCGCTGGGGTCTCGTCGCGGGCCTCTGCGCGGCGATCTTCTGCGTCCGCGTCGCCCAGCGCCTGATCCTGATGCGGCGGGACGCGCGGCGCGCACTCACGCCCTCGCCGCGGCAGGCGACCGAGGCCGTCGACGCGACGCCGAATGCCGGCCAGCGGATCCCCTCCCTCGCGCTGCCCCTCTTCCTCGGTGCGGCCGTGGCCCTGCCCCTCGTCGCCGCGCTCGCGAGCGGCGGGCTCGGGCCCGCGCGCTACTGGATCGACCTCGGCATCCTGATCCTCACCTACGTAATGCTCGGCTGGGGGCTCAACATCGTGGTCGGGCTCGCGGGCCTGCTCGACCTCGGCTACGTCGCCTTCTACGCGGTCGGCGCCTATACCTACGCGCTCCTCGCCACCACCTTCGGCCTGTCCTTCTGGCTCTGCCTGCCGCTCGCCGGGCTCGCCGCCGGGCTCTGGGGCATGCTGCTGGGCTTTCCCGTCCTGCGCCTGCGCGGCGACTACCTCGCCATCGTGACGCTGGCCTTCGGCGAGATCATCCGCCTCGTCCTGATCAACTGGGTCGACCTCACCGGCGGCTCGGCCGGCATCTCCTCGATTCCGCGGGCGACCTTTTTCGGGATCCCCTTCACGGCCGGGCCGAACGGCTTCGCGGCGACGTTCGGGCTGAGCTTCGACGCGATGCACCGCAACGTCTTCCTCTACTACCTGATCCTGGCGCTGGCGCTCGTCACCAACGGGGTGACGCTGCGCCTGCGGCGCCTGCCGATCGGCCGGGCCTGGGAGGCCCTGCGCGAGGACGAGATCGCCTGCCGCTCGCTCGGCATCAACACGACGACGACGAAGCTCACCGCCTTCGCGCTGGGGGCCATGTTCGGCGGCTTCGCGGGCTCGTTCTTCGCCGTGCGCCAGGGCTTCATCAGCCCCGAGAGCTTCAACTTCTTGGAGAGCGCGATCATCCTGGCGATCGTGGTGCTCGGCGGCATGGGCAGCCAGATCGGCGTCGCGATCGCCGCCGTCGCGATGGTGGGCGGGCCGGAGCTCCTGCGCAACCTCGGCTTCCTGAAGGCGGTGTTCGGCGAGGGCTTCGATCCGAACGAGTACCGCCTCCTCCTGTTCGGCCTCGCCATGGTCGCCATGATGGTGTGGCGCCCGCGCGGACTGATCTCGGTGCGGATGCCCTCCGTCGCCCTGAAGGAGCGCCGCGCCGTCTCGGGCGCCCTCGTGCGCGAGGGCCACGGCTGATGACGGGCCTGACCGGGCCGCGCGAGGCCGTTCTCAGCGTCGAGCACCTCTCGATGCGCTTCGGCGGCCTGCTCGCCGTCGACGACCTCTCCTTCGAGGTCTTCCGCGGCGACATCACCGCGCTGATCGGCCCGAACGGGGCCGGCAAGACCACGGTCTTCAACTGCATCACCGGCTTCTACAAGCCGACCGAGGGGCGCCTGACGCTGGCGCATGCGGACGGCGCCCGCCATCTCCTGGAGCGGCTGCCGAACCACGCCGTGAACCGGCGCGCGCGGGTCGCCCGCACCTTCCAGAACATCCGCCTGTTCTCGGGCATGACCGTGCTGGAGAACCTGCTCGTGGCGCAGCACGCGCCGCTCATGCGCGCCTCAGGTTTCACCGTCCTCGGCCTCCTCGGTCTCGGCGGCTACCGGGCGGCGGAGCGCGCCGCGATCGAGCGGGCCCGCCTCTGGCTCGAGCGGATCGGGCTCATCGCCCGTGCCGACGACCCCGCCGGAGACCTGCCCTACGGGGCGCAGCGACGCCTCGAGATCGCGCGGGCGATGTGCACGGAGCCGGTCCTGCTCTGCCTCGACGAGCCGGCCGCCGGCCTCAACCCGCGGGAATCGGCCGAGCTGACCGAGCTCCTGCGCCGCATCCGCGACGACGGCACCTCCGTCCTCCTCATCGAGCACGACATGTCGGTGGTCATGGAGATCTCCGACCACGTCGTGGTGCTCGATTACGGCGTGAAGATCGCCGACGGCACCCCCGGCGCCGTACGCGCCGACCCGCGGGTGGTGGCCGCCTATCTCGGCGTCGAGGACGAGGAGGTGGAGGCGGTCGAGGCGGAGGTCGGGCTCGTCCTTCCGAACGCGGAGGCCGGGGCATGAGCGTCGCCGGCATCAACGTCCTCGTCGAGGAGACCCGCGCCCGGCAGGCGGCTGCGGCCCCCCTCCTCGCGGTCGAGGGCGTCTCGGCCTATTACGGCAGCGTCGCCGCCCTGCGCGACGTCGACATCGCGGTCGGCGAGGGCGAGATCGTCACGCTGATCGGCGCCAACGGCGCCGGCAAGTCGACCCTGATGATGACCATTTTCGGCGCGCCCCAGGCCCGCACCGGCCGCATCCGCTTCGCCGGGCAGGACATCACCCGGTTGCCGACGCACGCCATCGCGCGGCTCGGCATCGCCCAGTCGCCGGAGGGGCGGCGCGTCTTCCCCCGCATGAGCGTGCAGGAAAACCTGCAGATGGGCGCGAGCCTCCACGGCGGGCGCCATTTCGCCGAGGATCTGGAGCGGGTCTGCACCCTGTTCCCGCGCCTGAAGGAGCGCCTGCAGCAGCGCGCCGGCACCATGTCGGGCGGCGAGCAGCAGATGCTCGCCATCGCCCGCGCCCTGATGAGCCGGCCGCGCCTCCTCCTCCTCGACGAGCCCTCGCTCGGGCTTGCACCCCTCGTCGTGAAGCAGATCTTCGGGGCGATCCGCGACCTCAACCGGGAGGCGGGGATGACGATCTTCCTCGTGGAGCAGAACGCCTACCACGCCCTCAAGCTCGCCCATCGGGGCTACGTCCTCGTCAACGGTCGCGTCACCCTGAGCGGCAGCGGCCGCGCCCTCCTCGACGACCCGGCCGTCAAGGCGGCCTACCTGGAGGGCGGCATCGTCGAGGCGTCGACGATCGCGGAGGCGAAGGCGTGAGCGTGCCGGCCGGCCTCTTCGAGGGCTCGCCCCTCCTGTTCCTTCTCGTCACCGTGGTGATGGGCGGCTGGGCCGCCTGGATGACGGCGCGCGGCATCGCCCGGACCTGGCGCCCGTTCTGGCAGAGCGTGCCGGCGCTGCTGGCGGTCGCAGGCGCCGTGCGCTTCATCCACTTCGCTCTGTTCGAGGGCACGCTCGCCTCCGGCCCCCGCTATCTCGCCGACGCCGCGGTCGTGCTGATGATCGGGGCCGTCGCCTTCCGGGTCACCCGAACCCGGCAGATGACCACCCAGTACCGCTGGCTCTACGAGCGCACCTCGCCGCTCACATGGCGGGAGCGCCCGCGTGCGGAGATGCCGTAGGATACCGGTTCTCGCCCTCCGGGGCTCCGACGACAGGAAGGGGACGTGAGATGAGGACGATGGTGCTGGCGGGCCTCGCGCTCGGCTTTCTGGTCTCGGGGGCGCCTCTCTCGGGAGCGGCGGCCCAGATCAAGATCGGCGTCGCGAGCCCGATCACGGGCGGCTCCGCCGCCTTCGGGGCGCAGATCCGCAACGGCGCCGTGCAGGCGGTCGAGGACATCAACCGGGCCGGCGGCATCAAGGGCAAGAAGTTCGAGCTCTCGAGCGGCGACGACGCCTCCGACCCCAAGCAGGGCGTCTCGGTCGCCAACAAGCTCGCCTCCGAGGGCGTCACCATGGTGGTGGGCGACTTCAATTCCGGCGTCTCGATCCCGGCCTCCGACGTCTACCAAGATGCCGGCATCATCCAGATCACCCCGGCCTCGACGGCGGTGAAGTTCACCGAGCGCGGAAACTGGAACACCTTCCGCACCTGCGGCCGCGACGACCAGCAGGGCGCGGTGGCGGGCGAGTACCTCGCCAAGCACTTCGCGGCCAAGAAGGTCGCCTTCGTCCACGACAAGACCCCCTACGGCAAGGGCCTCGCCGACGAGACCCGCAAGGTCTTCCGCGCCAAGGGCGGCAAGGACGCCGTCTACGAGGGCATCAATCCCGGCGAGAAGGACTTCACTGCCCTCGTCTCGAAATTGAAGCAGGCGGGCATCGACATCGTCTATTTCGGCGGCATCCACACGGAGGCCGGGCTCCTGATCCGCCAGATGCGCGACCAGGGCCTGCGGGCGACGCTGATGGGCGGCGACGGTATCACCGACAAGGAGTTCGTGCAGATCGCCGGCCCCGGAGCCGAGGGCACGCTGATGACCTTCTCCCCCGATGCCCGCAAGAACCCGGACGCCAAGGACGTGGTGGCGGCCTTCAAGGCGAAGGGGATCGATCCGGAAGCCTACACGCTCTATTCCTACGCGGCGGTCCAGATCCTGGCCAAGGCGATCGAGGCGACGGGCTCGACGGATGGCAAGACGCTCGCCGACTATCTCCACCAGGGCAAGCCGACCCAGACCGTGATCGGCGAGATCGCCTACGACAAGAAGGGCGACATCACCCGGCCGGACTACGTGATGTACGTCTGGAAGAAGAACGCCGCCGGTGCCATCGACTACAGCGGCAACGAGGTGACGCAGTAGGGGCGAGGGGTGAGCAGGACCTCCGGGCGAGACGTCGGCGGTCGGGCTCCGGAATGCCCGTGAGAGGCCGATAGCGGGCGGAAAGTCCGGATGGGGGTTCTCTTCGTTCTCGCCGTCGGTCTCGTCGCGGGCGTCGTCAGCGGCATCGTCGGCACCGGCTCCTCGATCATGCTCGTGCCGGTGCTCGCTGCCGTCTACGGGCCGAAGGCGGCCGTGCCGATCATGGCCGTGGCCGCCGTGATGGCGAACGTCTCGCGGGTGCTCGCGTGGTGGCAGGCCGTGGACCGGCGGGCCTTCGCGGCCTACGCGGTGCCGGGCGCGCTCGCCGCCGTGGCGGGCGCGCGGACGCTGCTCGTCCTGCCCGCGCGCGCCGTCGACCTCGCCATCGGCGCCTTCCTGCTCGCGATGATTCCGGCCCGGCACTGGCTCGCCCGGCATCTCGTGCGCCTGAACCTCGCGCATCTCGCGCTCGGCGGGGCCGTGATCGGCTTTCTGACCGGCATCGTGGTCTCGACGGGGCCGATCTCGGTGCCGCTCTTCGTGGCCTACGGGCTGTCGAAGGGCGCCTTCATCGGCACCGAGGCCGCAGGCTCCTTCGCCGTCTACGCGAGCAAGACGCTGACCTTCCAGGGGGCGGGCGCGCTGCCGACGGAGGAACTGGCGAAGGGGCTCGTGGTCGGTGCCTCGCTGATGGCAGGCGCGTTCCTCGCCAAGCCCTTCGTGCTGAGCCTGTCGCCCGAGCGATTCCGGCTCCTGATGGACGGGCTGATGCTCCTTGCCGGTCTCAGCATGATCTGGAGTGGTCTTCTCTCCGGCTGACGATACTGGAGGATGTACGATTCATCCCGGTTTCGTGCGCGGCCAAGGGTCCCGGCGCCTGGGGCATTGCCTTCCGGCCGCGCTTCGGCAAACTCGTGCGGCGAGAGGGGGCTTCGGCCCCAGACAGCGTGACGGCCGTGCCCCAGAATCAGCTTTCCGAATTTCAGGTCACCGTGTCGGGCTTGGCCCGGGCGGCGGCGCGCGACGAGCGGCTCGCCACCGATTACGCGCGGCTCGCGGCCTATATGGCGCAGGATGGCCGCCCCTCGGCCGTGGAACTCTTCGAGGGGTTGAGCCGCCACCACGCCATTCGCGCCCTGGAAGAGCGCGGCCAGCTGGAGGCCACCGTCTTCGCACAACACGACGACGCGGCTAGCTAGCGGATTCTGCCCGGTCCTCTGGCGCAGGAAACCTGCCCTGGCCGACTGATTCGGCGCGGGGCCGCCGCGCGAGCCGCACCCTGCGTCGCTTGAGGCTGCACTACGCCGCACGCCCCGCGACGCTGACGAGGCGCGTTGCCGCCACCGCGCTCCGCGACGAGGCCCGGGTGCCGGGCAGCGGCAGGGCCCGGGCGGTCTCGACCCGATCGCGGCCGCCCTCCTTCGCGCGGTAGAGGGCCTCGTCGGCGGCCTTCAGAAGCGCACCCGGCTCGAGCCCGTCCGCAATTCGCGCGGCCGTCGCGCCGACGCTCACCGTGACGAAGCCGTGCGTCCCGAGCCCGGGATGCGGGATCGACAGGCCGGCGACGGCGCGGCGCATGCGCTCCCCGATCTCGCGGGCCTCGGCCTCCCCGACGCCGGGCAGAAGGGAGACGAACTCCTCGCCGCCGTAGCGGGCGATCAGGCCGCCCCGCGCCGCGACCGGCCCGCGCAGGGCCTCCGCCACACGGACCAGGCAGGCATCGCCGGCCGCATGGCCGGCGGTGTCGTTGAGGAGCTTGAAGCGGTCGATGTCGACGAGGAGGAGGCAGAGCCAGCCGTTCTCCGGCCCGTCGTCGCGCCAGGCGCTCTCCAGGCGCTCCGTGAACAGGCGCCGGTTCGCCACGCCGGTCAGCGGGTCGGTCTCGGAGAGGATCGTGAGCCGGGCATTCGCCTCGGCCAGGGCTCCGGACTGCGCCCTCTCGCGCAGGCCGAGGAGGAAGCTGCGCTTGGTCTCCCATTCCCGCGAATAGGCGAGCTTGAGCGGCACCAGGATCAGGCTCGCCACGAGGAGGGGGACGCCGCTGCCGCCCGTCCCGCCCAGGCCCAGGCTGAGGATGGAGGTCACGTAGAGCGCGAAGCTGGCGCCGCAGAAGGCGAGGCTGTGCCGGAAGGACAGCGGCGCGATCATCCCCACGACCAGGGGCACGATGGCGGCGAGGATGAGGTAGGTGTGCGCGTGCTCGGCCGGCGCGATCCGGGCGCTGTTCAGCACCACCGCCATGTCGGCGAGCCCCGTCACAAGCACCGTCCCGGCCTGCAGGCGCGCGGAGGGGCGCCCGCGCAGCAGGGCGATCGAGCCGAGGGCCAGCGGCACGAAGACGCCGAGGGTGAGGCCGGCGGGCACGGCCATGGCGTCCGCGCCGAAGGCGTCGAGATCGACCTTCAGGGATAGAAGGTTGAACGCGATGAAGATCAGCATCCAAGACTGGAGGTACCACCCGGCCGGCGCCTCGACCTCGGCGTGGTAGCGTCCCTCCAGCCCCTCCGGGAGGCGGAGTTCGTACCAGCGCCGGTTCAGGCCGGCCTCAATCAGCGCATGCATGCGACGGATGGCTCGACCTTCTGCTGCGCCGGCATTCTACGCTTCCGTTCCCTCACCAGCGGTAAAGAACGGCAAGAACACACAACCTGCGGGAGCGGGCCGCCGGAACCGAGTCCAATCATCGAGCCCCGCTCGTCATGTTCAGGTGTGAGCGCGGCCGTCCGCGCGGGAAGGATCCTCTCCACGCGTATCGTCGCCGCATCGCCGATGAGGCGGCCGCCGTCGAGCGACGCCGATCCATGCTGAAAATGGCCGACTGGTTCGAGAGCGCCGTCGGGGCATCGTCGGCCTCGTCTCCTCCTCCGCCACCGAGCTGCAGGCCGCGGCGCAGACCATGACGGCGACCGAGACGTCGTCCCAGTCGACGACCGTAGCCGCCGCGGCGGAGCACGCCTCCGCCAACGTCCATACGGTTGCGGCCGCCGCCGAGGAGCTCGGCACCTCCGTCGCCGCGATCGGCCGGCAGGTGTTGGGCTCGGCCGACATCGCCAAGCTCGCCGTGGTCGAATCCGACCAGACGGCGAGCCTCGTCAACGATCTCAGCCAGGCCTCCGCGCGGATCGACAACGTGGTCGGCCTGATCTCCGCGATCGCGGGCCAGACGAACCTGCTGGCGCTGAACGCGACGTTCGAGGCGGCCCGCGCCGGCGAGGCGGGGCGGGGCTTCGCGGTCGTGGCGAGCGAGGTGAAGGAGCTCGCGTCCCAGACCGCCGGGGCGAGCGACGAGATCGTGGGGCAGATCGCACAGATATAGTCGGCGGCCGGGCAGGCGGTCTCGGCCATCGGCGGGATTACGGGCCGGATCCTGGAAATCAACGCGGTTGCCGCGACGATCGCGGCGGCGGTCGAGGAGCAGGGGGCGGCGACGCACGAGATCGTGCGCAACGTCGGGCAGGCCTCTACGGGGACGAGCGAGATCACCTCGAAGATCGCGGGCGTGGCGGGGGCGGCCGAGGAGTCGGGCGCAGCCGCCGCCCAGGTTCTCGCCTCGGCCTCCGATCTGTCCCGCCTCTCCGAGCAGCTCGGCACGGAGGTCGGGCGCTTCCTCCAGAACGTCCGGGCGGCCTGAGGCGCGACCGGAACCGTCGAGCCGTCCCCTTCGTTCGCTTGCCACGGGCGCCGTGCGCGCCGCAGCTCAACCTCTGGAGGATTCCATGGCTGTCGATCAGGATCGCGTCGAAGGCTCTGCAACCAATCTCGGCGGCAAGGTCAAGGAAGGGGCCGGCCGCCTGACGGGCGACGAGAAGCTCAAGAACGAGGGCATCGCCGATCAGGTGAAGGGCAAGGTCCAGAACATCGTCGGCAGCGTGAAGGACACCCTCAAGGGCAAGTAAGCCCAGCCATTCGGCCCCTCGCGCACGGCGCGCGAGGGGCTCCTCAATACCCGAGCGACACCAGCGCGAAGGCCGTCACGAAGACCCCGCTCACGCAGGCGTAGAGGAGAGGGTCAGAAGGGCGGCAGCGGTCTCGGGTCTCGAAACACGGCGCATGGCGTCCGTGCTCGGTGTGCAGCTGGCGGAGACCGCTCCTACCGCCGGCACCACGCGCCCGGGCGAACATCGAAGCCCTCTCAGGGAGGGGGCGATCCGGACATGGTCAACGAATCCTGAAGCCGCCCGGGCTCAGTGCAGCTCGATGCTCGCGACGCCGCACTCCTGCGCGAGCTGGCGGCCGACCTCGAAGGCGGCGAGTTCGAGCGCCCTGCGCGTCGACCCGCTGCTCGCCTGCAGGGTATGCGCCTGGGCGGCGAGGATGTGCTCCGCTGCCGTCTCCTGGAACGAGGTCGGAACGCGGCGGATCCCCGGCGGGAGCGGAGCGAGCCGGCCGACGAGACCGTCGGCCGATGCGGTGGGCCTCCGCTCGACGATCTCGCTCACCGATCCGAGGAATCCCAGGAAGGTGTGGGCATGCGGCTCGTGGCGCGGCATTGCGGCCGCGGCGACGCAGACGGGACGGCCTGCCGTGTCGATCAGGCGATAGCGGACACTGAATTCCCGCTGCTCGGCGATGGCGCGCGACACCACCGCGCGCACGGTCTCCCGATCCTCGAGATGGACCGCCTGCACCCAACCGTAATTGGCGGCCGCCTCGGCATCCTGGCCGGTGATCTCGGCCCAGCCCGGGCTCAGATAGGCAAGCGTGCCGGCGTGGTTGGTGGTGAAGATCATCGTTCGAGGTCGGCTGCGAGAATTTCCAACCTTTGCGTGCATCTGCACACATCTGCAACGAAAAATATGCGGCAGCCGGGGGGAGGCCGTGAGGGGCGGCACAGATGCCCTGTTGGTCGGGAACCGCACGGGCCGGAGCGGGGCGCCCGAGGGGGAGTGCCCGCGCTCCGGCCCGGCTGGCCGAGGTCAATGGGCGCCGTGACTGCTGCCCTTGCCCGCGGCGCCGGGCGTGGAGCCCGATCCGGCATCGTTCGCGCCCGTGCTGTTGGCCGTGCCCGAACGGCTCTTGTCGCCGGTGGAGGGTCCGCTTCCCGCGGCGCCCGGCGAGGAGCCCGCGCCCGCATCTTGCGGGCCCGTGCTGTTCATCGTGCCGGACCGGCTGGTGCCGGATGAGCCGCCCTCGGCGGCGATGGCGGCCGAGCCGAGCGCGAGGGTTGCGGCGATGGCGAGCGTCAAGATCTTCATCGGGGCGTCTCCCTGGGGTTGGCGCTGAACACGCTGACGGCAACGCGAGGCGGGATGCGGCGTTCCGGCACAGGATCGGCCGGGCACCGGACGAGGCGCCGGGCCGCCTTCCGGCGCGCCTGCCCGGAGCCAGAGAGCCTGCCGGAACACCGGCCGGCGCCCCCGGTTGATCGTGACCTGTGACAAAGCAAGGAGGCCACCATGAAGGCCATGATCACGCTCGGCGCCGCGCTCGCGCTCTCCGTCCTCGCCGGCGGCCCGGCCGCGCAGGCCAAGGGCTGCATCAAGGGTGCCGTCGTCGGCGGGGCGGCCGGCAGCATGGCCGGCCACGGGAAGATGGGCGCGGCCGCGGGCTGCGCCGTGGGGCATCACCGCGCCAACAAGAAGGACCAGCAGCAGGGCGGGTCTCAGGGCCAGCAGCAGGGGCAGGGTCAGGCGCAGTGACCGATCGGGCTCGGCAGCGCCGTGAAACGGCCCGGTTGATCGGCGCGGCCGAGCAGAGCCGGCATCGGCCCCTCCGGGCCGCCGGCCCTGAGCTTCATAGCTGAAGCGCGATGCGCTCGCGGGAGAGGAGAACGGCATCGGGCCGATGGTCCGTCTCGTCCTCCGCGTAGGCGAGCGCAGCTTGCCGATCGCGGAACAGGCCGCCGGAACGCCCGTGAATCTCGACGGCGATCCAATGTCCCTCGGGATCCTGGGCGACGAGGAAGCGCGTCACGCCGCCGGCATCGGCCTCGGTGGCGGCGACTTCGAGAGCGGGTCGGACGGCGATTGCGGCAGGGGTCGGCATCGGGTGCAGGGGCTCCGCGCGATCCTCCGGGAACCGCGAGCCCAAGCTGGGCCGGGTCGCATGAGGAATCGAGCGGGACGACCGGGCGATCTCATGAGGGACTTGTGAGGGGATCCGGCCGCCCGACCACCGGCGGAGCCGGGGCGCGGCGCGTTCAGCGCGCCTCCTCCTGAGCCGGGACGAGAACCCGACGGTCGCCCAGCCGCCGCGTGAAGCGGATCGCGTCGAGGTGCTCGAGGAGCGGGATCGAGAATTTCCGGGAGATGCCCAGCGCCGCGCCGGCCTCCTTGGCCAGGAAGCCGGCCTCGTCCCGCGCGAAGCGCTCGGCGAGCACCGCCTTGCCGCGCGCGATCGCGTCCCGGTGGAACAGGATCGAGCGCTTCTGGACCCGGTCGATCGTCCGGACCAGGGCTCCGGAGGAGAGGAGATACGTCAGGGCTTGCCCGCGGCGGAGATCGCGGCCGACCGCCTCGGCCTCGTCCGGCGGGGTTAGGCCGCCCTTCCGGAACAGGGCTTCGAGGGCGCGCACCTGCTCCGTCTCGTTGCGGGCCGGGTCGAATGCGGCACGCCGGTAGAGCGCGCCGGCCTGGGCGACGTCGCGCGTCGCGACGAGGTCCTTCAAGGCCGCCGTAACCGTGCCTTCGTCCTGCCGGACGGCGTGGGCGAGCCGGTCGAGAGGGAGGCCGGGATCGATCGGGTGTGCGCGGTGATGCGAATCGAGCGCCGCGAGGAGCCCCACGCGCAGGGCCTCGAAGGCGTCCCCGCCGATGAAGCGGTCCCCGATCTCGCGGGCGCCGAGATCGGCGAGGGCGCGCCGGACCCGGTCCGGCGCGACGGCCACGATTCGCGCGAGGTCGATCAAGGGGGTGCCTGCGGCGGCATTCCGGGCGAGGCGCGCCGCCAGGATCTCCCGCGGCCGCCCCTCCGCGATCCCGGCCAGTTCCGACAGGGTGCGGGGATCGTGCCGCTTGCGGCGGCGCGAGCAGGGATCGAGGACGCGCCCGCCCGCGATCGTGGCCGCGGGCGAGTCGAGCCGCAGGATGAAAGGCTCGCGCGCCGGCACGGCGATATCGGCATCCGCGTGAAGCTGTGCCAGCGCCGTGTCGCCGGGCTCCAGCACGTCCCGGTCGAGGAGCCGCAACCGCGCCGCCACCTCGCTCGTGCCGAAGAGGAGGCGGCAGGTCGTCCCGCCAACGAGCGGCTTGGCCCCGGCGACCGCGCTCAGCGCCACGTCGATCCAACGCCCGGCCGGCACCATGCCCGGCGCGGACAGAGCCAGTCCGCGGGACATCTCGGCCAGTTCGACGCCGCGGAGCGCCACGGCCGTGCGCCGCCCCGGCTCGGCGCTGCGCACCGTCTCACCGTGAATCTGCAGGCTGCGCACCGTCGCTGCCCGCCCGCCCGGCACGATCTCGACCCGGTCGCCGACACTCAGCCGCCCCCGCCGAAGGGTGCCGGTGACGACGACGCCGAAGCCGGGGCGCGGAAAGACGCGGTCGATCGGCAGGTAGGGAAGTCCGTCGTCGGCCGCCTGGGGGGCGGCCGCGAGGAGTTCGGCGAGCGCGGCCGACAGCTCGCCGATCCCCGAGCCCGTCAGGGTCGAGGTCGGCACGACGCGGGCATCCTCGATGCCCGCCCGCGCCGCGACCGCGCCGACCTCCTCCGCACAGGCCGCGAGCATGTCCACGCCGACGAGGTCGCACTTCGTCAGGGCCACGACGCCGCGACGGACGCCGATCAGCCGGGCGATGTCGAGATGCTCGACGGTCTGCGGCTTGATGCCCTCCCGCGCGTCGACCACCAGGAGCACGGCGCGCATGCCCGTCGCGCCGGAGATCATGGCGCGGACGAAACGTTCGTGGCCCGGAAGATCGACGAGATCGATCGTGCCGACCGTCCCATTGGCCACGCGCAGCACGGCGAAGCCCGGCACGATCGACACGCCGCGCGCCTTCTCCTCGGCGAGCCGATCCGTATCCGTTCCGGTGAGCGCGCGGACGAGGGAGGTCTTGCCGTGATCGACATGGCCGATCACGCCGATGAGGAGAGTTTCGGTCACAGCGCCGCCGTCGCGATCAACCTCGAAGCTCCGCCTTCGTAACCGCAGAGCCCGCGCCCGCGAAGCGGCGTCCGCCTCTCACCGTGCCGCAATCGGGGCCGCCGTGGCAGCCAGCGAGGGCGCATGGGCATCCAAAGCGAGGCACGCGCTCAGGCGGCGGGTCTCGGCGACGAGCGGCGGAGGGATATCGGAAGCGTGGGCCGACCCAGCGGCATCGAGCCAACTGGCGCTCCCAAGGGGACTCCATAAAGTCATCCATTTCAAAGGGTTGCCGGAACGTGGGAGCCTCGGCCGTTCCAGTGCTTTCCGTTTCTGAGATCCCACTTCTGACACCTCTCCGCCGCCTGCAATTGCACCGGCGGCCAGTCCGACCGGAAGCCTGGAAAAGGTTGGTCCGCCTCGGAATGGGAGAGCATCGGCCACGAAGGAACGAAACCAGCGCCGGAGCGGATCATTCCCGAGCCGGAGCGATCCTTCGTGGTCGGATCGGCTCCGGCTCTGGCAGATCCCTCGGCGGAGGGAGACCCTCCTCCAATAACTAGGAGGCCGGCAGATTGAGCGGCTTGGAGTTCGCGTCCATCTGCGTCTTCCAACTGACGGACCAATGGATCCCGGTTCTCTCGAGATCGCGCGCGGCTCGGCGCGCGCCAGGTTGGTGGCTGCGGCCGTCTCGTCGAGGGACACCAGCCGGTCCGGGTCGAGCTCGGGCTGGGCCTCGAACCAAGCCTCGCGGGCAGCCCTTACGTCGGCGCGCTCCTGCTCGGCTGCGTGCGTCGCCCCCTTTCCCAGGTGATCCCGTGCCGCTGGAAAGGGCTTGGCGTACGAGTTGCGCCGCTGCGCACGGCTGTACGTGAGTGAGCGGCCCTACTGCGAGGCGGCAGGGGCGGAAGCGGAGTTGCGGCGCGCTACCGGACGGGTCGGGGTGCCTGGTACGCGTGCGTCCGGGTCACGCATGGGGACGAAGCGCGCCACGAGGCTCGTGAGATCGACTACGTGGAGGAGCGCTGCGGGAGCAAGGATGCGGGGGTTGAGCGAACTCGGTCTCTGCGCGCGGAGCACGCACTCCATTTTGCTCCTTCGAGACGGAGGCGTCAGCGAACTGGAGTGGAGCCCGCGAAAGCTGCGGGCAGAGGGGAGATGACGACTGAGAACAGCCGTTGGCCCCAATCTATGACCTGTCTCGTTGCAAAACGCCCCTTTGTCCCTCTACGGGCAAGCGCTGAACGGGACGCAATGGTCAGCTGTCGAGGTCTCTGCTTGGGCAGGAGGGGAGACCATCGCAGCATGTGAAGTCGGTGGGCTTGTCAGAATGACCGACCAGAACGCGGCGGTGGCCAGCACAAGTGCGCCGATGATCATGGCAATGTTTCGCACGGCCTCACCTCCATGTTTTTCTCAGAGGGAAAGTCTCCTGAGCACCCGGCTCTCATGCTGAAGTGTGCAATTGGCGGCGTTGTTAGGCCTCCTGCTCCCGATTTTGTCTTCAGCGTCACCGCTCAAAGGCGGATCTCGGACGCTCGCACAGGGCATAGCCTCTATGTGCCTGCCCGCATTCAGCCCGGAACAGGCCAGCAACTCGCACGATGACATCTGCGGCACCCAGCCCACCCTGAGGACGCTCGCATCTGCACTGCTATTTATTCATCAAAAGCGGCACGCAGTCCCAAACAAATAATAGTACAAATCAAATAATATATGTACGGTATTTACAATAAGACAAGCAAACTGAAATGACAGGCATGAGAGTGGAAATTATGCCTTTCCATGGATTGCATATCTCCGCGCTGCGCCGCCGGCATGCAGGCTGTCATAGGCAAAAATGCTTAGGAGCGAGCGTTGAGCTTACCACCCTTCTGCAAGGGCCGGTCGGCCGATCTGGCTCGCCCACATGACGCGAGCCGTGCTCGCGACCGCCCATTGGGGTCATGACACGAGCAACGACGAGAACGGCAATCTCTATGCGCTGTGCCAGCGATGCCCCATGATTCACGACCGGTCGGAGCATCGACTGCGGCGGTGGGGCACGCTGTTCCACAGGAAAACGTCCGGCGACATGTTCCGTAGGCCACATCCTTGGGCTCATGCCGGGATTTGCATCCAGACCACGATCATGGCTGCTAATCTCGGAGCCTCAGGCGTTTTTGCGCCCACGGCCTTCTGTGGCTTGGCCAGCCTCAGCGGATGCATCGGCCAATGAGCCGGGCCGTCCCAGACCGATCGCTTTCGCAAGCTCCGAGCGCTGGGCGGCGTAAGCCGCGGCCACCATCGGGTAGTCGTTGGGCAGGCCGTAGCGCTGGCGGTAGCTGTAGGGGTCGAGCCCGTGGGTCGAAAGATGGCGCTTGAGCGTCTTGTAGGGCTTGCCGTCGATGAACGAGATCAGCGCGTCCGGCGTGATCGACTTGCGGACCTGAGCCGGCGTCGGCTTCTCGACCTCCTCTGCTACAGCGGAAACGGCGGCACCGCTGGTGAGGCTATTAAGCGTAGAATGAACGCTGACGATGAGTGCAGGCATGTCGCTGACGGCAACGTGATTGCGCGCAATGTAAGCTGAAACGATCTCGGCCGTCATCTCCACTAGATCGCTACGAAAAATTCCACCCTCGTCCTGCACGTTTGTCTCCGGTCTACATGAAGGGCGCACACATGATTGCAGGTGGTTCATATGTCAACTGTTCGGCAGGTGACGGTTCTCGGTCCTTGTACAGATCGCCAAGGTCTCGGGGCGAGTGCAGGCTTTCTGGCGACTGAGGGGCCGTCGCACGCTGATGACGGGTGGCTCCTGTGAGACGCTGGTCAACCGCTACAGCGAGCATGTGGCAGCGAACTCCAAGCGAATGATGGCTGCCTAGCCACCGCCCCATCTCCATCGCAAGCGGCGGCACCAAGATCCTGAAGCTGCGGCGCGCTCATGTGGGAGAGACGGATGGTTGCCTGGTCAACAAAAATGACAACACGGCATCTGAAACAATTTTCATCTCGCATAATTAACAAGGATTAAGAGCAATCGCTTGCTGCCAGGCAACTGGCGGCGTTTGGCGAGGGTGCCGATTGTAAAACGAGAGTGCGATGCGAGAAGTCAGCGATTGTCCCCCCATCGACGGGCCAACTTCTGATCCGGTGCTGTACGGCGTGGCTTGCGGCTTAGAGCGCATCTTCCCGCCCGTCGAGCATCCCCGCGCCGTCCAAGACAATGCATCAGTTTCTGTGAGGCCGGAGGCGATGCGCGAAGGCTCTCGGGATCATATATCGGCCGCCGGGACTGGGCGCAGTCCGCGCGATCGTGCGAAGGCTGGTTAGCTCAGGTGTCTATCGTGCAGGGTATAGGCTGCGTCGGCCAGGACACGCTGACGAAGCTCAAGCAACTCTGCTCTCCGCGGAAACGTCCCGTGACCCAGGCTCGGACCACTTCTGTGCTCTCCAGAACAGCCGCAGGCGTTCCAAGGGCACAGGGTCCAAAGCCCGCCTCAACAGACCAGTGACCCCCAAGGCCAACCTCATTTTTCAGAACGCCACCGCAACAAAAGCGCGGTCTCCAAGCAACGATTGCGCTTGTGCAAAGACCCATTTTACCTCCGACAAGAGTCTACCATCATCGAGACATTCGATGTTTTCGACAGCTAGGAGCCTGTCCGAGTAACGGGGTCTGAGGCCGGGGTTAGAGGGTGCGAGACCCGAGCAGAGGCTCCGGCTTAGCGGGCTCAGCGGCCGGCC
>NZ_JAVDVV010000028.1:0-72420 GCF_031457035.1 Methylobacterium sp. BE186 | reverse complement strand
GCGCAGTTCGCCGTCATCTTCGGCGAGCGCTTCACCCGGGCCATGGCGGCCTGATGTTCAACTCGCCGCCCACACACGGAATTTCCGATAGTCCCCTTCCGCAGCGGCGTATGGCCTTACACCTGCACCGTTTCGGGGCGAGTGTTCCGCCTGGCCTGAAGCGGCGTTGGTCTTACGCAAGGCGATGAGTGCGCTGCACCTGTGTCACTGCTCAGATCAGCGGAGCTAGCGCCCGACATCCAACGCTTGGTACCCTTTGCGAGGGCCTGCTCACGACCCTTCTCGGGCGTTCAGAAGGTCTGCTTACCGGCAGTCTGATTGACCCGGAACGAGCGAGCCTGGCCGCGTGCAGAACGGCAGCTTTCGGGCAGGTCACAGGGCGAAGCGGACGTTCTGCCATTGCCTGTGGTGCCCTAAGCGCCTGCCGCAATCGCTTTGATGGAGCAGCAATCACACCGTGGCAGCAGGCCTCCCGGTGTGATTGAGATCACTGCTGTTCAAACGGGGCCCAAAACGTCAGTTCGTCGGCCGTTCCCGAAGCCGAGCGACCTGTGCACAGTGACGCAAGCCGCCTCGTGGAACGTTCCGTCTGAGTACGTCCTATCGGGATGTGGCTCCTGCCTGTAGATCTTCTCACGTGGGCAACGGGCGGTGCCACGGTACAATAAGGCGATGAAACGTGCCCACAGTGCCTAACGTGACCGAACTCAACCCGCTGCCGTCGCAGACATTCGTGCCGGTCTGCGCCATCGGAGCATCAGCGGGCGGCGTTGGAGCGCTCCAGAGCCTGTTTCGTCACGTTCCCGCTGATCTCGGCCTGGCCTACGTCGTCATCCTCCACCTGTCCCCCGATCAGCCCAGCGCGCTGAGCGAGGTTCTCTCCGTCTGCACCAAGATGCCGGTGCATCAGATCGAGGATGGGCCAACGCTCAAGCCCAACTGCATCTACGTCATCCCACCCGATCGCGAGCTCGTCATCGACGGCGATAGCGTCACGGCACGACCCTTCAGCGAACCGCGCGGGCGGCGCGCCCCAATCGACATGTTCTTCCGATCCATCGCCGCCGCCCGCGGCGACGGCATCGCCATCGTGCTCTCCGGGGCGGGCGCGGACGGATCGGTGGGCGTGCGCGCAGTCAAGGAAGCCGGCGGCGTCGTCATGGTCCAGGAGCCCGCCGAGGCCGGCTTCTCATCCATGCCGCAGAATGCCATCGCCACAGGGTGCGCCGACTTCATCGCGCCGATCGCGCGCCTGACCGAGCGCCTGAGCGAAGTCGCCCACAGCAAGGAGGCCGTGCGCTCGCTCGACATGGATGGCGCCGCCAACGACCTGCGGCGCATCATCAGCTTCCTGCGCAAGCGCACCGGCCACGACTTCTCCAGCTACAAGCGCGCCACGATCATGCGCCGGGTCATCCGCCGCATGCAGGTCTGCCGCGTCGAGACCCTCGCCGACTACGCTGCCTACCTCGCCACCACGGCCGAGGAGGCCAAGGAGCTCTTCTCCGACCTCCTGATCTCGGTGACGATGTTCTTCCGCGACCCCCACGCCTTCGAGGCGCTGGCACGTCACACCGTCAAGCCGCTCTTCGACACCCTCGAGGACGAGGACAACGGCGAGATCCGCGTTTGGGTCGTGGGCTGCGCGACCGGTGAGGAGGCCTACAGCATCGCGATGCTCCTGCACGAGGAGGCGGCACGGCGGAAGGTCTCCTATCCCATTCAGATCTTCGCGACCGACCTCGATGAGGGAGCTCTCGCGACAGCGCGGGAGGGCCGCTACCCGCGCTCGATCGAGGCGGATGTGTCGGAGGAGCGGCTCGCCCGCTTCTTCATCGACGAGGGCACGCACTACCGCATCCGCAAGGAGATCCGCGACAGCGTCCTGTTCGCCGCGCACAGCGTCCTCAAGGAGCCGCCGTTCCTGCGGCTCGACCTGATCACCTGCCGCAACCTGCTGATCTACCTCGAGCGCGTCCTGCAGCAGCAGGTCTGCTCCATCTTCCACTACGGCCTCAAGCCGGGACGCTTCCTGTTCCTCGGCTCGGCCGAGACCGCGGACATGGCCGCCGATCTGTTCGCGCCACTTGATCGGGAGGCGCGGATCTATAGCGCTCTCCCGCAGGCCCACCACACGCTCCCTCTGCTGCCGCAGTTCACCACGCCCGACCGCTCCGTCGTTTTGGCATCACCTCTGCCGTCGGCACGGCTCGCGCATGGTGACGTCCGTGAGGGACTATCGGCCGCCCTGCATGTCGCGGCTCTGGAGCGCAGCGCGCCGGCGAGCGCGCTGGTCGATGCCGGGCAGAACATCCTGCACCTCTCGCCGGGAGCCGGTCGCTTCATCCTGCACTCGGCCGGGCCGATCTCGAACCTGCTGCCCGCCATCGTGCGGCCCGAACTGCGTCTTGACCTCAAGCTCGCCCTGACCCGCGCCCTCGAACAGAAGCTGCCGACGCTGACCCACCCGGTGACCGTCACGTTCGATCAAGACAGGCGGCAGGTTGCCATGCACGTCGCGCTCGTGCCGAGCGAGGCGCACATGGGGGCGCGAGCACTGGTCTTCTTCCTCGACGGCGGCCCCGTCCGCGAGGACGAGGAAGCCGCGAGCACGTCTGACCTACAACCGGACGAAGTACGCCGCCTGCACATCGAGCTCAAGGCTGCTCAGGAAGCACTGGTGGTCAGCCGCAGCGGGCACGAGGTGTCGATCCAGGATCTGCGGGCCGCCAACGAGGAGCTGCAGTCGATCAATGAGGAGTACCGCTCGACGGCGGAGGAGCTCGAGACCTCGAAGGAGGAGTTGCAGTCGATCAACGAGGAGCTGCACACGGTCAACGCCGCGCTGAAGAGCAAGCTCGAGAGCATCTCGGTGGCGCACAGTGATCTTCAGAACCTGACGGCTGCGACCGAGATCGGCACGCTGTTCCTCGACCCGGAGCTGCGCATCAAGATGTTCACGCCGCCGATCGCGGAACTCTTCAACGTCACGACAACCGACATCGGCCGGGCCATCACCGACTTCACGCACTGCCTCGCCTACGATGCGATCGCGGAGGATGTGCGGACGGTGCTGCAGAAGCTCGTGCCGATCGAGCGCGAGATCCGCAGCAAGAACGGACGCCGGTACGTCATGCGCCTGCGGCCCTACCGCACCGTCGAGGATCGGATCGACGGCACCGTCGTGACCTTCATCGACGTGTCCGAGCGGCTCGAGGCGGAGGCGGCGCTCGGCCGCTCTGAGCAGCAGCTGCGCGCCCTCGTGCAGGCGAGCTCCCAGGTGCTCTACCGCATGAGCCCTGATTGGGAGGAGATGCGTGAGCTCGCCGGCGGCGGGTTCCTGCCGAACACGGAGGCTCCGGGTGGGAGCTGGCTCGACCGCTACATTCCGGAGGACGAGCAGGCCCGCGTTCGCGCAGCGATCCAGGAAGCCAAGCGGAAGGGAGAGGTGTTCGATCTGGAGCACCGGGTCCGCCGTGTCGATGGAACAGTCGGCTGGACCCACTCCCGCGCGATCCCACTCTTCGACAGCGCGGGCAACATCACCGAGTGGTTCGGCTCGGCCTCCGATGTGACGCAACGCAGGCAGGCCGAGGAGGCACAGCGGCAGAGCGAGGAGCGGCTGCGTGCTCTGATCGAGGGTATCCCGCAGCTTGTCTGGCAGGCGACGGACGACGGGCGCTGGGTCTGGGCAAGCTCGCAATGGTACACCTTCACGGGACTGACGGAGGAGCAGAGCCGGGACTACGGCTGGCTTGAGGCCGTTCATCCCGATGATCGCGAGATGGCGCGGGCAGCGTGGCTTGAAGCGAAGACGACGGGTGTTCTGAGCATCGAGTTCCGGATCTGGCACGTCCAGGAGAACCGCTACCGCTGGTTCACCCAGCGCGGCACGCCGGTACGCGATGGGACGGGCCGCGTCATCGAGTGGCTGGGCACCTCGACCGACATCGACGACCTGCGCCAGCTGCAGGACGAGCAGAAGGTGATGGTGGCCGAGCTGCAGCACCGCACGCGTAACTTGCTCGGTGTGGTGCGCTCCATCGCGCAACAGACGTTGGCACAAACCGGTCCGACGGAGGCCTTCCGCGAGCAGTTCAGCGAACGCCTCGCAGCTCTCTCACGGGTGCAGGGCCTTCTTTCCCGCTCGGAGCAGGAGCCGATCACGATCCGCATGCTGATCGAGACCGAGCTCGATGCGCTTGGAGCCTCTGCCATGCAGGACCGCATTGTTCTGGAGGGACCCGTCGTGCGCCTGCGCAAAGCGGCCGTGCAGACATTCGCGCTGGCGCTGCATGAACTCGCCACCAATGCCCACAAGTACGGCGCGCTCACCACGGAGCATGGCCAACTGCGCGTGACGTGGCGAACCTACGAGGCCGCTGGCGAGGGCCGACGACTTGCGCTGGAATGGCTGGAGGAGGGGATTAGCCGCCCACGCGAAGAGCAGAGCCCGGTGTCGAAGCAGCTCGGCTACGGACGCGAGCTGATCGAGCGGGCTCTGCCTTACATACTGAAGGCAAGGACCAGCTACGAGCTCGGTGAGACGGCGCTGCGTTGCTCCATCGACCTGCCGCTCGCTAAACCTGCGTGAAGGTGGTCGCTCACAGCACGTGCCAGATCGCTCGCCCGAGCGACACAACCGTCAGGAGCCGCTATGTCGAAGCTGGAAGCGCTGGCCGGGCGGCGCGTGCTGCTGGTCGAGGACGACTACTTCATCGTCAGCGACATGCAGCGCGAGTTCGAGGATAGCGGAGCAGAGGTGCTGGGGCCGGTGTCGCGCGTCCAGGAGGCGCTGGATCTGATTGCGGCTTTGCCCGAGATCGATGTGGCGGTGCTCGACATCAACCTGCATGACGAGATGGTCTAACCCTGTGGCCGATGCCCTGCAGGCACGCGGCGTGCCCTTCGTGTTCGCCACAGGCTACGAGCAGACTATGATCCCGGCCCGCTATGCTGGTGTTGCCCTCTGTACGAAGCCGGTGCTGCCGAGGGAGATCTCGCGTGCCCTCTTCGCTTGAGCCCTGAGGGGATCGCCTAACGCTGCGCGAGCGCGCAGTATCGCGCGCTCCTCAAGGTCCGGCAGAGCAAGGCCTACTTTAAGACCGCCCCGCGTTGGCTGACGTTTCGCAAGAGCGCCTGTCGATCAGGTCGGGCGCTGCCAGGCACTGCGGGGGTCGACTGCTTGGGCACGAGCCAGAAGCTCGCGCGTGTCCTGAAGGTTCGCCTGCAAGGCTGCTTGTTCCCTGCCAAGAGCTTCGACGAGAACTTCGACCCGCTGCGCAGTTCGCCGTATCTCGGCCAGCGTCTTCTGCCGTTGGGCGAGTAAGGCGGGTGGAGACGGCCTGCGGTCCTTGTCGAGGATCTCCGTGAACGGCAGCTCCAGCAGAAGCTGACCCGCGCTGTCGGTGATCTCGAAGCTGCAGAGCCGCGGATCAACCTTCTTCGCCAGCAGGTCAGTTGTGAGGGTCGAGATCGTCCGACAGGCATCGAGGTAGGCCGCCTCTATCCCGATCAGCTCCAGCCCTAGATCGTCGAGCTCCAGACCGGCTGGCGTGCGCAGATGGAAGTAGAACCAGGGCATCGGCAACTCGCGCTGAGTGGGCGGCTTTGGATAACTCCAACGCAGGCTCTTCGGACTACCGGGTCGGCCCAGACTGCGCGAACGTCTGCCAACATACGGTTGTGGACATTCACTTGTGTGAAATTCTGGTCGCATCCGTATCGCTACCGTGCGCGGGTGCGTCACGGGGGCAGGCATGCCGCAGCATCTCATCCGCAAGCTGGGGCAGTTCACGCATCTGTCCGAGGAGGACAGGCGGGCGCTTGAGGACGCAACGAGCCGGAAGGTTCGCATCTTCGGTGCGCACCAGGACATCATCAGCGAGGGCGACGCGCCCGAGCACGTGAACCTGATCCTGGAGGGCTGGGCCTGCCGCTACAAGCAGCTGGAGGACGGGCGGCGCCAGATCATCTCGTTCTTCCTGCCCGGCGACCTGTGCGACCCGCACGTCTTCGTCCTGCGCGAGATGGACCACTCGATCGGCACCATCACCCCCGTGCGCCTCGCCGAGATCTCACCGGACGCGATCCTGGACCTCACCGATGAGCACCCGCGGATCACGCGCGCCCTGTGGTGGGAGATGCTGGTGAAGGTGGCGATCCAGCGCGAGTGGACGGTCAACCTCGGCCAGCGCACCGGCCTGGAGCGGATCGGGCACCTGCTGTGCGAGCTGTTCATCCGGCTGCGCGGGGTCGGGCTGACGGAGGGCGACAGCTGCCTGCTGCCGGTCACCCAGGTCGAGCTCGGCGACGCGACGGGTTTGTCGAACGTGCACGTCAACCGGGTTCTGCAGGAGCTGCGCGCGAGCGGCCTGATCGTGCTGCGCGGCAAGCGCCTGACGATCCCAGATCTGGAGGCGCTTCAGCGTGTCGCGCTGTTCAACGCGAACTACCTGCACCTCGACCGCGAGGGTTGGCACCTGGATGCCAACGGGCCTGATCAGCCTCAGGCATGACGACTTGATGGAAGGGGCCTTGGTCGAGCGGGCACTCCGTAACGCTCGAACCGGCACGCTCCGCTTCTGAAGGGCATCAACCGATCAGCGTGAACGTGTCTCGACTGTCGCTTCCAGATCCTCAATGCAGACGGATGACGCGAGGCGAGTGCGACCCTTCGCCTGTTTCGGTCATCCTGACAAAAAGTTCGGCACACTCTGCCGTCCGCGCCTGTGCACCGGCCCGCGTGTCGAAGGTCTCTACCCCCCGGATCTTGCCATCCGGACCGATGCAGACAGAGAGCCACGGCAGGCCCGGTGCGGGCGGATCATAGACCAAGAACTGGTACTGCGCCTCGTGGTCTCGCCTGAACATCGGCCGCCCCTCCGTCGCTGCGGTTCCCACGATCACTCCGCATCTTAACCTAAGAGACGGCCGATTGATCTGTGATAGTTTTGTGGGATTGGTCCGAGACGTTGGCATGGCGCATGCCTGAGGGGCGCAGCATCGCCTTGCGTCCTGATCTCACAAGCTCGCGTGCACGCTGAGTTCGGCCTACGGTGGGCGATCACCTGTGCCTCACGCCTGGGCAGGTTGAGAGAGGTGTCCTCTTGGAGCAGCACCTCCGGAGCGGCCTCGTGCATGGCTCGCGAGGCCGCTGTGTTCCCGCCCAGCAAAGCGGTGCGATCCTTGGCTCTCAGAACGTCCAGCCGGCGAATGGCCGGTTTTGAGAAGCTGTCTGGGTCGGCTGGACGGCAGCAATGGGCGCAAGGCGGAACGTCCGCTTGCGGGCGCCAGGCCAATCTCCGCAAACCACCCGCGGTGGACCTTTGGGGGGTACCAAGTGTCAGATTTCGGCCACTAGGGCGCTGACGTCAGCGAGGATGAGGTGCAGTTCGCGCCAGGGTGAAGCGTCTCGGAAGGCCTCGCCGGGATCCTGCGTTGCGAGCAGTACGAGAAGCTTGAGACGAATCCCCGTCAGCGTCTTCGCTGGCGTTGCGAGCAAGGTCGTAGCCGCAGCGCGAACGGCCTCGGCGAGAGCGGCCTCCTGCTCCTGCGTGCGGGTGAGGCCACAGGCACGGGCACCACGCGCCCAGGCTTGCTGGCGGCGATGAAGCACCTGCTGCAGGCGGTAGCGGCGCCGGCCGGGCGGCACGTGTCGGGCGATGGTCTCAATGTCGGCGGCGTAGCGGGTGGGTGCTCCGGCCGCCGTGGGCAGGGGCACGCGGGGATAGTCCAGCTCGGACTGCAGCCATGCTTCGCGCCGATCGCAACGCCAGAGCGCGGCCTCGTGCTTCGTGAGCAGAGCCTCAAAGGCGATGAAGAGGTCGGTGATGGGCTCCGAGGAGGAACCGCAGAAAGTTGCCTCTGCTGGAACGGGCATGGCCGGATTACGGATCGCGGAGGCGGGGATGCTAGCGAGGAGAGTGAGGAGGCGTCGCCGAGTTGGAGAGCGCGCGGCATGAGCAACTACCGCGCGGGTGTCGTGATCGTCGCTGGGATTCATATGGTGGGCCTCGTCCTGAGTGGGACGAAGGTTCACGGACTGACTGGCGTTCTTGCTGGATCGGGAGGACCATCGGCGAGGGGCAGCGTTTCGCTACACTGCCGCCCTCACCGGCAGCGGACTCACGTCATTCGCCCAGCTCGGCCTGCAGGAAGACCTCATCCTTGGCGTCGGACGTCCAGACGATGGAGTAGTTGTAGACGTGCTGGCCCCGCGAGGTGAACAGCTGCGCGGCACAGCTGCGCCGGCTCTCGAGGTTAGCACGCATAGCGAGCATGGTGGCGTCTGGATTGGGGTCGACTTTCGCGTCGGCGCCGCCGGCGAGAGCGGTGACGAACGCCATGTAGTCGGTGATCGCGCCGACCTTGTGGACTTTCACCGGGCCGAGGATTGGTGAGGGGTTGGTCTCGACAGCCTGCTTGAGCAGGTGCTGCGCGACGGGCGCGTCGCAGGCTGGGAGCTGCCCCTGGACGAAGGTGCGTGCGGGAGACCCGGCAGCGTTGTTGACCACGGTGGGGGCAGCCTGATCGCTGCCGGATCGGTGCCAGAGACGGTAGCCGCCGAGGAGAACGAGACCGACGAGGCTGCCGACGATGGCTGCCTTCTTGGCGCAGGCACCGTCCGGTGTGGCGGCGTTGGCGGCGTAGCGGGTCTTCAGGCGGGTGATGAAGCTCGGGTTGGTGGTCTCGGACATGGTGCTCCCCTCTTCGGACTGACCTGAGGTTCACGGAGGCCAGGCCGAAGTTGCGGAAGCGTAGCCGTAAGGTGTGGCTATAGCCAGTGGTTTGATGGCCCACAGGATGATGCCTGTTCGGGATGATGAACGGGCGGGCACTGCTGGCGTGGAACCTGCGGCGGGTGCGGGTAGCGGCGGGTGTCAGCCAAGAGCGGCTGGCGGCGGATGCCGGCGTGGACCGAGCCTATTTGGGTGGGCTGGAGCGGCAGGCTGAGAACCCGACAGTGGATCTGCTGGACCGGGTGGCAGCGGCGCTGAGCGTGCCGTTGGGCGAGCTGTTCGTTCAGCCAGCACCAGATGCGGAGCCGCCGCAACCGTTGCGGGGTGGGCGGCGGCGAAACTGACGAAGCCATCCGTGGAAGTGGTGCATCGAGGGCGAGGCAGCAGTGCGGGAGGGTAGGGGAAGGGTTAGCGGTCGGCGGCGGTGCTGGTGGAGCGGCATCCAGGTAGGGATGCCGGCTCTGGCGGAGGAGGAGTGCTGGCGGAGGCAGGGGGACAGGGCTGGCGGATCGTCTATCCGCCGGTGTTGCAGGGGGTATGAGTGTATTTAGCCGTCGGACCAGCGCTTCCGCAGCTGGATGTGGCCGTAGACCCAAAGCGTTTCGCCGCGGATGGTCCGTCCGCCGGCGCCAACGGTACGATCAATCCGCCGGCATGCTTCGGCTGGACAGCTATTTCGCGCAGACCCCCTAGCGTTTGGTACCGTGATACCATTTCAGCCGTAGCGCTGCGGCTAGCGATCTGATCGGGTGCAGCCTGGATGGACGCGGGTCAGGCTGCCTCGGGGGCCGCTGACCTTGCGTGCCGCCGATCCCGATGAAGCAGGCATGCACATGCGTCACCAGCCCACCGATGACTTCTTCGTATTCGAAGACGAGACCGCGCCCGCGCCCGACCCTACACCGCCGGTGCAGCCGCAGCCGCCGATCGACTGGGGGCCGGAGCCTCCCGAGTTGGATCCGGAAATCTACGGAGTGTGGGGCGAACCGTCCGACGGCAACCGGCCGCTCATGCCGGAGGAGGACTGGGCGCTGCTGGACCGGGAGTGTGCCCCGACCGTCCGTGTGCCGCCGCAAGCACCGCCGCACAGGGCGCCCTGGCCGCTCTACGACGTGCGGGCGCTGATGGAGCGGCCTTCTTCGCCTTATCGAGCCGGCCACGGCACACGCCGATCGATTACGTCAGCCCCTGCGGGCGTTGGTGGCTGCGCGCGGAGCCGGCGCCTGGGCACGGCGTAGTGAGCATTCGCGACGCTGAACTTCTGATCCTGATCGCCAGCAAGCTCATTCACAAACAGCCGCAAGGCAGCGCCGTGCCGGAGGTGGTCGACCTGAACCCGAGGCAGCTGTTGCAGGCGCGTGGCCTCACCGGCAGCGGGCGCGAGTACGCGCTGCTGCGGGCGAGCCTCGAGCGACTGCAGGGCACGCGCTACACGACGAACATCCGGCCCGACGGGGGCTTCGGCGCGGAGCAGACCTTCGCGTTGATCGAGGAGGTGACCTTCGCCAACAGCCGCGGGCATCTGGAGTTGAGACTAAGCGACTGGTTTCGGACGGCAGTCGGCGAGCGCCATGTGCTGCAACTCTGCGAGGCCTATCTCGACATCCCGGGCAACTACGAACGCTGGCTCTATCGTGTGGTGCGCAAGCACGTAGGCGAACAGCCGTACTTTCAAATGAGCGTCTCGACGTTGTGGGAGAAGTCCGGGAAGGGCAGCCCGCTGCCGCGCTTCAAGCATGAACTGCGGAAGGTCGTGCAAACCAACGACCTGCCGGACTACGGGGTGTGGTGGCTCCTCCGGGAAGGGCAGGAGCCGTTGGTGACGATGGGGCCGCGTGAGGGAGCCCGGAGAAAGCGGCCCCGAACCGAAATGCCCGATGCGGCACTTGGGGAATGGAAATGAGCCCTGAAACGGCACTCGAGGAAGGCTGCCGGCATATCCCGCTTAATCCTCTAACTGTCGATCTCGGAGTTGATCGTCGTCTGCGGGGAGTAGGGGGAGACTTCCACTTACCGCTCGTTCCCAGGGGGGAGGGGGAGCTACGGTCAAGCGGGACCATCCCCGACCGAAGCCCGGGTGGCCGCACGCGCGCTCGGTCACCTCACAGGCAGAGGCGCCTTGCTACGGCCCCCCATTGCCCTGCCGGCTGGGGAGAATGCTCGCGACTTGACGACGTCCAGGCAGGCCGCCGGTGGTCCTTCGGGCTTCGAGCGTTGCGGTGCCCGCGGGATATTACGACCACATCCCCACAGTATCCCATGTCCCCGCCGCGCTGCCGTATTGCGCCGACCACGACGGGCAAGCCCGACCGATGCATCGGCCGGACAAGGATGTCATGGTTCCCAGCGCGGCGGCGTTCAAGGGCCAAGGTGAACTTTTCTCACCTGCTGACCGCGTGCCGTGCGGAGTAGGGCGGAGGCAGTTTTGGGCATCATCATCGAGTACGCCTACCTGCTGCCCGACCCGGATGCGTTTCTGCCGATATCTGCGGGATGCCACGGAAGTGTGAGGCGAGAGCTGGATGGCGGCAGTCTGGCGCTACGCTATCGCGTCCCGGCCTTCGGCACGATCATGACGGTGGTGGGCGAAGAGATTGAGGCGCGGCAGTGGGCCTACCTCAACCAGATCCAGGCGCTGCTCGGGGATGCCCGTGAGGCGGCGAAGGCGTCACTGCGCGCCATCCAGATGTCCGAAAAACAGATCGAGTACCTCGAACGGAAGGGGACGCCGTCGCGGTTCGTGCGGCTCAAGATGCCCTTCGACATCGCTGTCGACCACGTCCTGCCAGACGGCGCCCTGTTCGGGCCAGGCGACCGGCTCTACAGCTTCACGCGGTGGGAGAACCGCGCCTTCCAGCTGCGGCTGCCGCGCGCCGTCGCCGAGGCGGTGGACCTCGGCATGCCAGCCCGGGTGACCCCAACCCGCTGGCAGGGCGAGCCGTTGCGGGCGGTCGTGACGGCCCGGCGGGAGGTCGGCGACGGCGGGCAGATGTGGGTGACGCTGAAGCTGGCAGGTCGTCCGACCTTCCCGGACGAGGAGTCGTGTCGGATCGAGATCCGGGCGTCGCGCCTGCCGCAGGATCACCCCCCGCCGGTCGAGCAGGTCGTCTCGCCGGAGGATTCGGGTTGCCGCGACCGCTGGGGGATGACGGCCGAGGATCGCGCGATGATGAAACAGCGCGGCGGGCGCGGCGGCATCTTCGCGCGACCCGAGCACAAACGCGAGCAGGCATTGCAGGCGGCCGAGCGAGAGGAAAGACGGCGGACCACACCGCCGCTGGCGACGATGAAGCCAGCCAGGAAGAGTAGGCTGCGCGACACCGGTCTGCCGCGGGTGGAACTGAGCGAGGCGGAGTGGAAGAAGGCCGGGATCCGCACGACCAGGCAACGCAGTATCAAGGTCACTCCGGTCGTCACCGCCGACGTCCTGCTCAGCCACGATGCGGCGGTCCTAGGGCTGGACGCGGAGTTCGCCGCCTCCGCGGCTGGGAGGGTGATCGAGGCGCTAGCCACGGTGAAGTCGGATGGCGATAGCGGTGCGCCTCCACCACCCGTGCTGTTCGCGTCCTTCCTGCTGCCGTGCGCAGTGGCCGAGACGGTGATGTCGGGCGGCTGGCTCGAGTTGGCGTTCACCCCGGCGACGGGCGAGCGGTACCGGGCACGGGGTCCGGTGGTGGCGGCGCGTTGCGGACTCGACGGGGAGCGGCGCGTGCGCTTCGGCCTAGCGCTGCCGGCCGAAGGGGTGCGCGTCGAGGGCCGGCGCAAGGTGCAAGGCGTGAGGCTGGCGGACCCGGACGGTGCGCGCGAGGTGCTGGCGGTGCCCCACACCTGCGTACGGCGTGCGCCGGATCAGGCGGAGGACGGGCCGGACCGGGTGATCCTCGTGCACGTGGGCGAGCGTTCGCTGGCGCCGGTGCGGGTGCGGCTCGGGCTGGAAGGGCGGGACGATGTCGAAATCGAGACCGCGGTGCTGGTCGGGGCGGACGAGGCGATCGTCTACGACCTTGGGGTGCTCGATGACGAAATGCTTCGGTTCCGTGCCTGGGAGAAGCAGGCCGCGGGGGCGGCGGATCGGCTGCGCTATCGAGCCAACCTCAACCGCACGGATCGCAGGCAGTGAGCCCTCGCGCTGAAGCTGGATGCGGACCGGCCAGCGCTCACCGATCCGCACCCTGGGCGCTCAGAGCGTGATAAGATCCTGCCCCCATTCCTGCTCGTCGGTCCCTGAAGCGGTGTAGGGGACGAGGGAGCGATGGCTGATGCAGATATCGCCGGCCACCAGCCAGTAGGGGACATCACCTTGCTTGATCTGATCGAAGAAGAATCCTTGCATCGCAGGATCGAGGCAGCGCAGCGGCAGGACGCGTCGCCCCGGTTGAGCGAGCTGAGGCAGCGCTGCGTGCGTGGTTCGTGGCGCTGGTGTGCGGCGCGGCGGGAGGGCAGACGGGAAGGAATGGGTCATGGCTGAAGACCTCCGAGAAGCGCCGAGGGTTAGGAATCGGCGGCCACAGACGCGGCGAGGTCTTGGGCATTGAGCACAGTTTTGCGGATCTGCAATAGGGCCCGAACGGCCTTGGCAGCTAAATCGTACAGACTCCCTAGCGTTTGGCCGAGCGGGACCTCAAAGAATGCCCAAACGGGCTGTTTTGCCTGGCGGGACGGCAGCGTCCCCGACGACTAGCTGACCCTGGGTGTAGAGAGCGGCCCCGTTAGCTTGTCGAAAGGAGCGTTGATCGCTGTCACGCAGGAGTGCTACACAACGACTAGGAAGGGTTCTGCTAAATCTCTGATTTGGCTGGATCTTCTTTCGCAAGCGTCCAGTCCTTTCCTGGGCACCAACTGATTTCTAACCCATTGTAATCAGTTGGGTTTCTACCCCGCCTCCCGCACCTTGGTCGATGGTGCGGGATTTCTCCGAGCCTCACGAGCCATTTTCGCTCGGTTCGCCGTCCTCGTGTAAACGGCGCTCTCCCGGCTCCCATCGGCCCACCCGAACAGAGCATTCAGCTGCGCCTCGCTGGCACCGGCCTCGGCCGCGCGCCGTGCTCCCGCCTTGCGCAGTCCGTGCGCAGCGCCCGGGCAGCCTGCCTCCCGGCACACCTTTCCAAACCAGGTCCCGAACGACTCCTTCGTGAACGGCCGCCCGCGATCCGTCGCGATGAAGGTTAGCTCGCCCGTGCGCGTCGCCGCGATCGAGGCGGCGAGCGGCTCGAGGATAGGCGCCGTGACCACCATGCCCGTTTTCTCGGTGCGGATCGTGAACTCGCCGTCGCGGACGTGCGGCCGCCCAAGGCGCACGGCGTCACCACGGCGGAGGCCGGTGTAGAGCAAGAGGTCGAAGGCGAGGCGCTGACGGGTACCGAGCGGCCAACGTGCCTCGAATCGCGCGAGCTCGTCTTCGGTCCAGGCGTGGAAGCCAACTTCGTCGTTGCCGCCAGATAGGAGCTTCACACCGAGCGTCGGATCGACCTTCGCGTACTCGGCGCTGACAGCCCAGGCGCACAGTCCTCGCATGGCCTTCAGAAAGTTGTTGGCCGCGTGCGGCCGATCACGGCGTTTGTCTCTGCCGGCCAGGATGGCGCGCCTGGTGATGGCCTTGATCGGCTCGGTACCGGCCGTTTCCTCGATAGCCCGGTAGATTGCGTGGCGCTGCTTGCGAGTGGCGGGTGCAAGATCCGACCATTCGGCGGTCGTGACGTACCTCGCGATGAGCCAGGCGAGCGTGCCAGGCGCCGGGGTGTCGGGCTTCGCCACCCGTTTGCCCTCGACCGCCAAGCCGTAGTCGCGCCAAAATTCCGGTGCGCCGAAGGCTTCTCGCATGCGGATGCGAGGGCCTTGTCCGACCCGCACGTACCAAACCACTCTACCATGACGCGTGGTCTCACGGACGAGGTGGGGAGGGCGTTTGCGCGGCATGTCGTTGGTCATAGGACCACCACGCGCTCCGAGTCGGCAAGCTTGCTCCGATCCTCGGCAGACGCATCGGTGTTCGATATTTCCTTTGTTTCGACCGCTACGCCGTCCGTACGGACAACTACGCGCAACACGGGCAGCCCGGCGTTTTGCACGGCACGGATAGCGCGCGCGATGTCCGCTTGAGTGACGTTGGCGGCGCGTCGTGGCATCTGTGGCGTCCCACTCTTCGTATGGTGAGTTGCTGGTCCTCAGCCTGGCAGTCCCGACCAGGCTTCGCGGAAGATCGTCTCGCGGCCTGGGCGGTTCTTCAGCCCAACTAGGTGGATGCAGCCAGGAGTTTGGTGCATGTGCTGGAGCCCGATGTTGCCGGCATGATCCTCGCTCTTGCGGTTCATTCGGTTTGAGGAGCGCTGACCGTAGCCGAGCTGGTGGCAGCCCCTAGAGCGCGGCGAGATAGATGAATCGCATCGGGCGGGAGATCTATGCTCTCCCGCTCGCGAACCTTTTGCTGCTCCTCGACGCTCAGACGTTTTCGTCGGCGCTATTGGCAAGCATGGCGATCTTTGGCGTGCGGCCCATCCAAGGCTGCGGCTTGATTGCGCGTGCCCAGTCGATGAACGAAGGAATCCAGCCAAAATCCTCCGTTACGTGCTGCTCCGCCACCCAGCGGGTTGGGATCTGCTTGCCGGTGCTCAGCGTGATCGTCGGACCGAAGAGCTGAATGCAGAGCTCAATGCCCTCAGCGTGGTGGCGCAAGGCGCGGTGCCGGAAGTCGCACGTAAACGCCTTGCTGCCGTCGAACCAATTGTGAATGGGGAGGGTGTCTTCCGGGACACCACCGAAGCGACGCGCGCTGGACATGGCATGATGGTAGGCGTTTGCCATGCTCAGCGCTCCCAATGACTTGTCTCGGAGGCCTCGAAGCGCTTCGTTACCTCGACCTCAATCGACCCTGTAGGGACGGCGATCTCGATTTCACCGTAACCGCCGAGGTCGTTACACCAGTCGACCGGCACGCCGTCGAGCGCTTCGTATGCGAACTCCTCGACAACATCGTGCATTGAGCGGACCGCCGGATCGTTCGTGCTCGACCAGTCGAGTTCGATGGGCTCTGCGTCAGCTCCGAATGCCTCGATGCTGTCGATTTGTCCCTCGTCGCCGCCGCCGTCGAACACAACGGTGATGCGCTCAACGCCGTGCTGCGCAAGCTCTTCGAAGATCGAGTTACGCTTCGCGGCGTATTCATCATTGTCTGTATCAGGCATTGCTTCGAAACCTTCTCGAATTATTGGCTGCCTCGCGCCGATATTGACGCCGCCAGCGCCTGAGGAGCGGCCGCCCAGAGCCAGGGCGACCGCACTGCGTTGATTGCCCGAGTGACGCGGGACGCTTCGTGCACGTGCAGAGCTTAGGAAGCCTGCTTGCGACCTTGGTTTGATCCAGCCCGCCGTTACGCGTTCAGCGACGCTGGCGCACCAGGTGCCCGGGCGGGTAGCTGTAGACTGAGTGGTCGCCAGGATAGGCGTCGGTCGGACGGAAGGACTCGATCACCGGTTTCCGCCCCAGCGCCGCTGTGAGATCTACTTGGAGAGCGTCGAGAAGTGCGGACTCATCCGGCACTTGGCGGAAGATGTAGATCCAGTCGCGCTGCTGGGTGAGCAGCGATATCCCCTCATGGCCCCATATTCCGCTATGGCGCCGCATGACGTGTGCGACCTTCCGGCCGAGCATTGACTGGTCTTGCAGGGCCGCGACGGGAAGCGTCACTTTGATCTCTAAGGCGGTGATCGGATCTGCATTGGGACGGGTAGCGTCGGGCGCTGCGGATTTATTGCTCTTCATCTTGCTTAACCTCAAGTAGGCAGTGGCAAGCCAAATCCAGTGTGAGCTCACCACGGTTGGAATAGGCGCAATTTTAGGTCAGCGGCTCGCGCCATGACTACCCTGCGCAAGTCGAGTAATATTAAAATTTCTGCGTAAAACAGTGCAGTATAGGTAATGGTGCCTGTTGGTTCTGCAATCTTACAAAGCAGATCGCAGACCACCCAGATAGGATGCAAGTGCGGTCTGTATGAGCCCTAAATCCGCCAGGCACAACGACGATCTAGGTGACGTTGTGAAGCATGTCCAGACGGAAAATCGGATTCCTGCAGAAAAAATTACGATGATCTCTGAATCTTCATCTATGCAATCGAATCTGCCGTGGAACTAGGAAGATTCACTCCTCGGCTATAATGTAAACCGAATCGTGAATATCGCAAGTACGGCGCGAACCTCCCAGATTATACAGCGCGTATCTGGATCTCGAGCTTATTTTTTCTTGACGCCCGCATGCGGTGCGCGCTACGTGGGCCGCCATCGGCGCAAGCGTGAAGTAGGGGCTCGGATGTAATGATGGTGAACGGACTTCGGGTTCCGACAGGAATACAAGCTCACGGTTCAACCGGCCTGATACATATGCCGCTAGACCCTCGAGCGCTGCCGGTCGTTGGATCCTACGGCTTTCTCATAGACAAAGCTGACCGAGCCTGTTTGAACATGCTCGCGGCGTCGGCAATACACAGAATTGAGAAAGAATGTTGCCTGGCAGAGCTGCTGGGCGCCATCTACAGACTTCATGCAAAATTGGCCGAGAACCCGGACGCACTTAGCCGCTTTTATGTGGAGCGCGATATTCAAATTGCGGAGGACGGAGAGATCAGGCACTTGGCGACGGTCAAGGCTGTTCTGCTCCACCGTAACCGAAAATACAGTCGGTCGCTCCTCACGGCCTACGCGCAGGCCATATTCGTCATGGAACGAAACCGTGTTGACCCGGCTGGCGCTGTTCAATGGTTGAACACCGGTAGCGGCAAGGGAAGAGGTGGCACCGTCCTCGGCAAAACCAAGGCGCTTTGGAGCAAGACGCCTGAGGGCCAGGCAGCGAAAGCGAAATATGCCGCGAAATCGCTGAGATGGGCCAAGAAAGTGGTTGAAGAAGCTGCCGCGAAGGGAGCTTCCGCCGGGATGCCGTTCATCTCGACCACTGCCGCCTCTAAGCCCATGAAACGGCCTGGCATTGTTCTCGTCGAACTTGATGCCGAGGGCGAGCCGCCAATGCGAGCGGTGCTGACCGAGGATCTGACAACTGCCGCAAAGGCCATCCTGGCATGTGGATGAGCGGGGCCGCTGTAGGAGGCCGAATCGGGGTGCCTGCCAGCCGTAGGAGCCGGAACGTAGCTCCGCTGGATAGAAGCGGCGAGGTTGCGTCAGGCGCGGCCTTTGCCGGCTGTCTAGGCGGACCGTGCGTCCCTTCGGCTTTCCAAACGACCATCTTCTTTTAACCTGACAGCCGGAACAAAAAATTTGGGTTACTGAAGCCGACTGAGCGAGAGCGAGGGAGTGCTGAGGGCATCTCGCTCGATCCTGAGATTTCGAGAGCGCAACGCAGTTGAGCGAGCGAAATCTCCTCGTCAGCGGAGCGACCTGAAGGGACGCGAGCAATTGCATCCGTGAGCTTCTGAAAGAAGCGAATTACATGAGATGGCTCGAAATCTCATTATAATTACAGATTACATATTAGAGATTAGATATTGTAGATTAGAAATTGTACCCGGAAATTGGATCTTGGGCTTCCATCTCAGCGATGGACTTCTCGATGTCCTTGGCGGACATGGTGTGCCCCTCAGGTCGGAGGAGATCCTTGAAGTGGCGGATGTCCTGTTCGTGGAGATCCACGAGGCGGACGAGATTGTTGTTCTCCTCCACCAGTAAGGCGTTGAGCTGCTCCAACGCGCTGACGCGCTGGTGCAGATCCTTGACGAGCTGAGTCAGTTCGTGGGTGGTCAGGCCGTTCATGGCTTCACCTTCTTCTTGCCCTTGCCGCGCCACAGGCCCTTTGGGTCGTATCGGCCGCGGAGCAGATTCTTCGGGTCCTTCAGGTTGTTGGCGATCTGATCCACCAGGATCGTCGCGTGGAGACTCTGTTCGAGGAACAGTTCGACGGTCAGTTCATCGAACTCGTCCCAGGACATGCGAGTGACTGCGCCATAGTGGTAGACGGAGCCGGGGTATTTGCTGATGAACTGGCCGAGCATCGGGGCGGGCTTGTCCTTGATCTTCGGCATCTTCAGCGTCTCGGTCACCAGATCCTTGTAGAACAGCCGGCACGCGACGCCCATCAGGTCTAGGTGCAGTTTAGCTTCGAGGTAATGCTCGAAGAATCCTGGCTCGTGCATCTGCGTGGCGCCTGACCAGACGGCCAGGCGGCTGCTGGGCGTGAACGGGTCCGTCCGGTCGAACATCTGCCAGTTCAGGGCGTAGCGCGAGCTAGACCACTTGCCGCGGATATCGGGCCCGTTGTCGTAGTAGTTGATTGTGGCTAGGGTCAGCCGTGATGAGTCCGTGAATCCGTGTCCGGAATCATCAAGCTTGACCGCAGAGGAATCTGTCTGCGCAAATGATTCCAGCTTCGTGTAGAGATCGATGGTCATGAATCTTTCTTCTTTAGCCAGATGCATCCTCTAAGCACGTCGAGACAGGCGGACGCAATACCGCTTTTTGTGCAAAATGCATTTTGACAAGACCTTCGATGTGGGCTACGTCCCCGATCGTTCGCAGCCGTCGACTTTAGTGGGCGACGAGTATCCTTTGAGGATTTTCTGATGGTCTGTTCACCCAAGGCCCGTGGCTTCCAGGGGTTCTCCCTTGATGGCGGCGATATCGCCTCATTGCCCGCGCTGCATGACGGCATGACGCTGGTGCTGATCGATCACCATCCCATGCTGATCCCGGTCGTGGCGTCCGACGCGTTGGTGGGTGCCGACGAGTGCGTGCCCTTCGTCAAGTCCATGGTCCCGAAGGATTGCGAGCACCTGTTCCAACCGATGCTGGCCTGTCGCGTCGCCGAGGCGTGCACCGAGGTCATCAAGGGCTGCACGCCAAAGCGCGCTCGCAAGCACCGCGACACCGCAGTTCGCTGCGCCCTGATGTCGTCCATCGCGACCGGCAACGCCTATTTCGGTCGTGGAGCACGACACACGCATCAAGAACGCCATGCCAGTGCGCGACACGGACGAACTTCAGGGGTGGCTCAGCGTCCATTTCACAGCGGTCACGTTCAGTGCAACTCGCCCCATGATGGAGGTGGTCTGATGACCACGACCGTGTGTCTCGCCGCGGGCGAGTACGATGAGGGCAGCGAGTGCGGGTACTCGCTCTACCGGACTGGGGCGCCTACTGAGGCGGCCCTAACCCAGATGCTGCTCGATGAGCGCGGTGACGGCATCGTCGCTGATTTCAGCGTCGATAAGTGCGAGGCCAGCGAGGGCAGCAAAGTATTTGGGGAACTCGACTTAGAGCACTCGCGTCTGGTGATGGCGGACGAGAACGGCAACTGCGCGGACGTTTGCGCCCTCTCGGTAGGGGGCTGAACTGATGGCTCTCAAGCTCTACTACTGCATCGGCTACCATCCTGATGTCCGCGCGACCGATGGGGCTGAGATGGAGTGCTACGTCCGCGCGTCTGACGAGGACACAGCTCGTCAGATATGGGCCGAAGCGTTCGACCTGAATGATCCGGACATGGATCAGGATGAGTTCGAGGAGGTCATCGAGGAGATGAATTTCTCGGCCAACGAGCTCAAGACGTATCCCGAGGACGCGGCGGCTAATGCCGGAGCGATCGATTGGGGCGAGATCTACCGCGTTATCAAGGCGGGCGTCTGAAGTTGAAATGGGGGATGTTCCCCCGCATCCCCATCTCCTTCGCCCGCTTCAAGGTGGGTCACATAATCGGCGCGGTCGCTCTTGGCCGCGCCGGCATCCTGCGCGTGCGCTCTCGATGCCCGGAGCCGGAGAGGGGCTACAGCTATTCTGGCGGCCACACGGGGAAAAAGGTGGGCCTGAAGGCGAAGCTCGTCGCGAGGCCCCTGGCCGTCTGCGCCCCTCTAATCAAGCGCCTGGCTGATGGCGCTGCTCGCCCCAAAGCGAGTTCGAGTGCTGCATCGAGGAGTACGGGCTGCGCATCGGTTTCCTGTTGCAAAAACGGGATCTGTTTCGCGAAAGCTCCGACGACTTGCAGATCTAAAATAGGCCTTTCGCTGACTTGAACTCAACGGCACCGCCCGCGAGGTCAAATCGGTGAGGCGGAACTACTAAGGAGGTATTGTTTTGAGCGTTTCAATTCAGGGGTTAGTCCTGTATCTCGCCTACGTGGAAGACCGCGAGGGTGGGGGGTACTTCCACTATTCCCTCCACCAGACGGAGGCTGGGGCTGAGGCGGGCGCTCGCGCCTTGCTGAAGCAGGAGGAGGGGCGGTTTGTGGGCTGGAATCAAGGCGCCATGGACGCCCTCAGCTTCAATGAACTGTGCGCGTGGCTTGAGGACGACAACGGTCACCTTATGGGCGTCGAGGAACTGGAGGTACAGCCGTGAGCGATCTCTCCTTCCGCCGCGCCTACACCGTCGCAGAGGACCAAGTCCTATGCACCGGCATGGTGCTCGGCCGCATCCGCGCTCTGCACCCGTCCTGCCCGTTCACCATGGACGTGAATCCGACCTACCTCGACGAGGACGGCGACGAGGTGATCCTCGATGAATCGGACGATCCGGACGACTTCGAAGTGTCCAAGGACTCCGTGCGGCTCATACTCGGCTTCCAAACCGAGGACGACGCCGCGTTCTTCATGGCCAAGTACGAGAACAACGTGCAGATGCTCACGGGTCTGCGGAAGGAGCCGAAGCCGCTACACCTCTACTTTGTCGAGGCGCAGTGGGCGAACAGCGACGGCATCGAGAAATACGATCTGTGGGTGCGGGCCGAGAGCGAAGATCAGGCGTTCGCCTTGGGGTCCGACTACTACGAGATCCCCGACATTCACGGCCAGGAGACCTTCACCCGTGCCGACGCCGAGGCGTTCTACGACGTGGGCTTCGAGATCCAGCGCAAGAAGACCTACCGCGAGCCGATCGAGATCAAGGCTGGCACCTTTGAGTGGGATGACGCCGACCGGCTGACCGTGGGGGCGCTGTGATGGCTCAGGAAATCTGGCTCGCCCTCTATCACTGAGAGGATGCGCGTGGCGTGCCCTTCTACTCGGTCCATGCGACCGAAGAATCGGCTCGCCTCACCTACATCGAGACCGTGATCGGCCTACTCGTCGACTGCGGCGAGGACGAGGACGAGACCGAACTGCGGGCCCTGACCGACGAGCAGCTTCACAAGCGGTTCGACGAGGTTTTCCTGCAGCAGACCCACTGCTGGTACGAACGGGCGACCGTCCGCCAGTGTGACACCGCGGCCGATGTGGAGCGCCTGGACGTGATGTGATGCGCCTGCTCTCGGTCAGCGACATGGTGGGCGTGATGGCCCACCTGGCCAGGCCAATCGCCGCGCTGGGGCTCGGACTCTCTCGCTCCGAGTTCCAGGTAACCGGTTCGTGCGCTGCGCCGGGTGGGAAGCACGTCGATCGCGATGACGTGCCTTCAGATTTTGACGTGGCTTCGGGAGCGCGGACGGACGTCAAATAGGAGAAGGTGGGTGGCGTGATTGCCATCCACCGTCGAGGCTTATCGGGCTGCTTTGGGTCCGCCTCGCGCCACAGGGCGACGCCATAGAGCAGACCTTCCGCATTGCGCCCATAGTTGCCGTTCAGCCCCCGCAGACAGCATCTCCAAAGCGGCCATTCGCCGATTGGACGTTACGGCACGCAGTGGATATCTCGGACTTTAGCGGGTTCGGCTCAGCCTTCGTCCCTTAGCTGGTGGCTGGTGCCAGCCGTCCAATGATCCACTCCGGCGCCTCGCCCAAGTCAGAGAAGAGAGGGGTATAAGGATCGTCCACGGGTATGGCTTTTGTCCTCTGCCCCTGCATGCCCCGGCATCAAACCTGAGGTCTACCGACTACCAGCGCAGCGCGAAGCTGAGGGCTCCGTCAACAGGTACGTCTGCGGACGCGGGCACGACGGGAGCTGTTGCCGGTGGAATAACGCCGGATCGGCGGCGTCTATGGCCCGGAAGCTGATCTCGGACACGCGCAGCGGCGTCATGGACAACCTCGCCGCCCTGATCGAGCCTGCCATCCCGGCGTTGCGTCGCTACGCCTGGGCGCTGCTGCGCGACCATGACGCCGCCGACGATCTCGTGCAGGACACGCTCGAACACGCCGTCCGTCGCTGGAACCTGCGCCGTCAGGACGGCGACGTGCGCAGCTGGCTGTTCAGCATCGAGCACAACCTGTTCGTCAGCGCAAAGCGGCGCTGGGCCCGCCGCGGCGTGCAAGTCGGTCTGGACGAGGCGCGCGCCGTTCCCGGGGCCGCGTCTCCGGAGCAGCAGGTCGGAATCGGCGACCTGCTCGCGGGGCTCGACGCGCTGCCGTCCGACCAGCGGAGCGCCATCCTGCTCGTCGGCGTGGAGGGGCTGTCCTACGCGCAGGCGGCGCAGGCCCTCGGCGTCCCGGTCGGCACCCTGATGTCGCGCCTGAGCCGGGGCCGTGAGCGCCTGCAGGCCTACCTTGAGACGGGACAGGTGCCGCGCCTCAGGAGGGTGAAATGACGCGGCCCGACCCTCCGCTCGGCGAGGACGACCTCCAAGCCTGGATCGACGGGCGCCTCGATCCCGAGCGTCAGGAGGCGGTACAGGCGGCGCTGGCCGACCAACCCGAGCTTGCCCAGCGCCTCGGCGACTACAGGGCGACGCAGGACGCCCTGCGAGCGCGCCTCCGGTTCAAAGCCGCGGAGCCGATCCCGGCGCGGCTCCGCATCGACAGCATCCTGTCCGCGCAGAGGCGGGCCCGGAAGAGCTGGCTGTCGGCGGCCGTGGCGGCCTGCCTCTGGATAGTTCTCGGCGGCGTCGTCGGCTGGGCTGTCAACGAATTCCTCGCCGTCGACGGCGGCCTGGGCTTCGGCGCCCGCTCCAGCGCCGTGGCGCAGGAGGCCATCGACGCGCACCGGACCTTCGCGGTCGAGGTCGTCCATCCCGTCGAGGTTCGGGCCAGCGAGCAGGCGCACCTCAAGCAGTGGGTCACCAAACGCCTGGGCCGCAGCCTGCAGATTCCGGACCTGACATCGCTCGGCCTTTATCTGGTCGGCGGCCGTGTCCTGCCGGCCGGGCAAAACATCGCAGCGCAATTCATGTTCGAGGACGACGCGCGCAACCGGGTCACCGTCTACGTGTGCACCGGTCAGGCCGGCGCGGGCGATCTCAGCTTCGCGCGGCGCGGAGACGTTCAGAGCTTCTACTGGACCGAGCACGGATCCGGCTACGCCGTCGTCAGCACGATCGACCGGGCCCGTCTGCAGGCGGTCGCCGAGCAGGTCGCCCGACAGATCGAGGAGGTGCCCGAGAAGAAGCAGGGCTGACGCGGCGTTGCGCCAGCCATTGGCCGTCGCCCCGTCGCGTCGGCTCCGAGGTAACCACCGAAGAGCGGCAAGCCGTCCGCCTCTAGGCGCGTCTTGGCCAAGCTTCGGTGCAACAGGGGGGTCTGTCACAGTCGAACCATTGAGCTACCGTCAACAGGGAGTGCTCCCGATGATGAAAGAGATCCTGCCTCGCACTACCAGACTGCTGGCCGCAGATGACATCTCAACTCTGCTGGGAAGCGTGTGTTTTGATGAGGCGGTGGCGCTTCGTGCGCCGGAGCAGTGTGGTTCGAGATTGCAACACTCGAATTCGACTTTGCAGCCGGTTCGAGCGCACGTTCTCCGTCTGCTGTTGAGGTCTGCAGCAGAATTGCGAGCCGAAGGCGTACCTTTCGATTGAGCTTGTCGTTCTGCATCGCAGTTGCGGCAAGCAATCTCCGCATGTGCCTGCAGAGCAGATATTTTCTAGCAGTACTCCGCCTCCCAGGAGGGAGCTATGTCTACAGCGTTCCGCGCCCTTGTTGAAGGCACTCAGGAAGTTCCTCCGAACAACTCGACAGCCCGTGGCATTGGAACAGTTATCTTTGACAGCGCCGCGCTTGCGGCGGACTACACGTTCCGCATCGAGGGGCTCGATTTCGGCTTGGCGACGCGGAGGCCAGCGCAGACCTCCACGACCGCTGACGACGTCACCAGCACGCACTTCCACAATCAGGTGCGTGGTCAGAACGGACCCGTTGTGTTCGGGCAGATCAATCCTGCACAGGATATCGACGACTTGGCGGTCGTACTCAACGCAGATGGCTCGTGGACGGTGAGCGGCCGCTGGGAGCGAACGGACCCGGCCAACGTCTCGATCGCCAACTTCGCCTCTACCCTCGGGGCGGCCGCCGTCGGCACAGAGGTCCCGCTCTACTTCAACGTGCACACGGCGCAGTTCCCCGGAGGGGCCATCAGAGGCCAGCTCGTCACCATCGCCGACGACGGCGACAACGTCGTGACCGGCACGGCGGGCGCCGACATCTTGCCCGGGCTCGGCGGCAACGACACCTTTTTGGGGAGCCCCGGCAACGACACCGTCTCCGGCGGCAGCGGGACCGACCGAGTGATCTTCTCCTTTGCGCTGAGCACCGCGCGGATCGGCACAACAGGGGACGGCGCCATCACGATCACGGGTGCCGAGGGAACTGACACCTTTCGGGGTATCGAGCAGTTCCAGTTCAACGACCGCACGGTCGCGGTGAACGACGGCTCGCCGCTCGTGGACGACCTGTTCTACCTGATCCGGAACCCGGACGTCGCGGCGGCAGGGGTCGACCCGGATAGCCACTACGCGCAGTTCGGCTGGCGCGAGGGGCGCGATCCCAACGCCTTCTTCTCCACGGACGGCTACTTGGCCGCGCATCCCGACGTGGCGCGAGCTGGCGTAAATCCCCTCGACCATTACGCGCAGTTCGGTTGGCGAGAGGCTCGTGATCCTGGCCCAAACTTCGACATCGAAGCCTATCTCAAGGCCAACCCGGATGTGGCAGCCGCCGGCATCGACCCGCTGACGCACTTCCTCGCCTTCGGTCAGGAGGAAGGGCGTACAGCCTTTCCTACGATCGGCCGAGCCCGCGACTTTGGACCGGCGGGCTTCGATGCAGAGTACTACCTGCTCGCCAACGGAGAGGTGGCCGACGCCGCCCGTGTCGCTGGGGGCAACACGTTTGTGTTTGCGGCTCGGCACTACGAACGGTTCGGCTGGCGCGAGGGGCGCGATCCGAACGTGGTGTTCGACACGAACGGCTACTTGGCGGCCTACGGAGACGTAGCGGCGGCGGGGATCAACCCGCTGACGCACTACCACCAGTTCGGCTTCCGAGAAGGCCGTGATCCCTCAGCCGACTTCGATACGACGGCCTACCTGGCCGCCAACCCGGACGTGGCTGCGGCCGGGCTCAATCCGATGACGCACTACCTGCAGTTTGGCTTCTACGAGGGCCGCTCAGCGTTCGGCGACGGCACGTTCGGGGCCGGCTCGATCGGCTAGGTCGGCGATACCGACTCGAGCGTGGCCGGAGCATCGCTGGCCACGCTCAGGTGCCTGGGGGATGCACCAAGGATCGATGGTCAGCCGGAGTGCCGTCTAGGGCTAGGGCAGGAGTGCGCCCAACACGATCGTTGAGGCGGTTCGAGAGGCTTCTCGGAAGCGGACTTGCCGATCAGCGGTTCGCCAGTGGGTGAAGAACCGGCCCGCCAGCACGGCGGCGGACCATGTGGCGGCGGAAATGAAGGCCCTCAATTCCTCCCGCGTGCCGCTGTCGTTCCGCGGGAAGGCGTAGGTCGGCCCCTTCCTCCCCTGCACCGTCGTGCGGTGCCAGCCCGGCGGCGACCGCCGGCCGGAGCTGCCTCCTCCCACTCGCGATCGTGTTCCGTGCGCAGGGCGGCACGACGGGCCGCAGCGTCCTCTGCTTCGGCCATCGGCGCTTCCGCCGGCGCCTCCGCCGCCGGACGGATGATCGGCCTGCCCTCTCCCGAGAAGCGGACAAGCGTCGTGACGATGCGGTCCAGATCGCTGGCCGCCACAACACCCGCACGAAGGAGCTCGAGGCGTGAACGGCCGGCCATGTCCGCACAGGAACCTTCCTCGAAGCCGAGGGCTGCGATCTCGTCTTCGTCCAGAGGCAGGCAAGTGCCGGCGCGGGACGTCCGTGCTAGACTCGCGCCATCCCGGAGGGTCGTTCCATGTCCACTCAATCCGAACAACTGGTCGCGAAAACCTGCACGCCGTGCCAAGGCGGCATCCCGCCCCTCGCGCCCGACGAGGCCCAGGAACATCGTCGGCAGACGCCCGAATGGGACTTGCTCGACGACGCACACCGCATCGAGCGCAGGTTCGAGTTCGACACCTTCGCCGACGCCTTCAAATTCGTGCAGCGAGTCGCCGATCTCGCCGAGAGCGAGGGCCATCATCCCGACGTCACGTTTGGCTGGGGCTATGCCGCCGTTTCGCTACAGACCCACAAGATAAAGGGCTTGCACGAGAATGATTTCATTCTCGCAGCAAAAATAGATCGGGAGGCTTCGAGCCAGCATTAGGGCGATCGCGCTGGATTGGCGCCGTATCTGCTCGTGCACTTTCTGGCGCCAACAGCCGTCAGCAGATGACTAATGCCTAACGAGGACGTCTCGAACGAAACGCGTGCTTGGGCGTTATGCCCCCAAGCGCTCTTGCGCGCCGACGAACTCGGAGGATGTCACCATGAAGTCGATGTCCGAGATGACACATGAGGTCACGGATGCGGTCAGGAAGGTGTTCGGCCGGCTGACAGGCCGTGTCGATCAGATGCCGCGCACCGGCAAGCCTTCCGGCCAGACTGACAGGATGACCGGGAAGAAGTGATTTGGACAGAGGGGCGCCGATACCGTCCTTCGGCGGCCCTCCCGTCTCATCGGCCGCCGTCTCACAGGTGCTCGGCTTCTCATAGGGTGTTCGCCGATGTGTCAGGTGATTATCGATGGGAAGAGGATCGGCTCAGAGGTATAGGGGCAGCTTTCACTGCGCCTCGCAAGGCAGGCAACTGACGCGGTGGCTGCTATCCAGCTGGCGACTCGGGCGAGGCTGACGCGGAAGGGCTCTGGGCAAAGCACATGATCCGCGGACAATTCGTGAATCACCCAAGTCACTGCTGCACGCGCAGGTCGCGTTGATCGCATAACTCGCACAAACGGAAGCATCGCGTAAGCATGAGTCACTTACGACAGAGCAGGATCTTCGGCTGTCGCCACACGAAATTCTATAGGGTTTGCCCCAAAGTTCAGGGTTATCCGGTACGTCCTCGGCGCGAAACCTGCCCGAGGGCTCTCTTGGACTCCCTAAGGGCCTTGTTTGATGCGGGACCATTCGGTGGCAGGTGTCAAGGCGGTCGTTCACACCGGTTGAGGCCGTAAAGTAGTGTGGCGCGACCAGGATTAGATTCGATTCAGTTATCCAATCTGGATGACCCAGCATCTTGCAGCTGAACGAAGCGATGCATGGGGGCGTCGTCCCGCAAACCCTTCGTCTCAGGATTCCTTCCGGTCGGTTGGTTCGGAATGCGGCCCACTGAAGCCGGAGGCGCGTATCACCCCGTAGACGCCCGCGGCGAAGCCCAGCATCAGGAGCACCAACATTCCCCAGGGTTTCGTCCCAAGAAATCGATCGAAGATCCAGCCGAGGATCCCCCCTGCGATTACGGCCCCGGTGAACTCCGTGGAGAGTTGCATTGCGCGCCCGAGGGGCGATGGCCCACCAGGCGATCCGGAACGCGACGAATGAGTGGGAGAGGCCGAGATCCGCTTTCGTTCAATCTGCGTCTCGAGGCGCTTGAGGCGTGCGGAGAGATCGCGGTCCGGTTCTGTTCCCGGTTCTCTGCCCTTCTCGTCGCTGCCGCTCACGGCGAAACCTTACATTTGCGGTGCCGCAAGTTCGAGGCGAGACCGTCAGAACCCCGGCTTTCACTGCCTGCGGCGCTGCTGAAGAGTACAAAGCACGAACCCCGCGCACGGCGCGAGCGTCCCGACAAAAGTGAGAAAAATAATTTCGGCGGACATATGGAAGTCCCCTTCGGCCGGACGCTGATGGCACCTCTCTAAGTGATATCCGAGGTTCAGAAAGAACTTCCAAATCAACGCCGGCAAATTTTTCCTGTTCCATAGCTGGTTTCGTGCCGAGATATCGCGGTCCGGATCGGTGAGCCCTAACTCTGTGGCATTCACCGGTGTGTCGAGGACGCGATGATCGAGGCGGCTCGATGCTGCCCGGGCTGGCTCAGAGAATCAGCCCAGACCAAAGGAGCAGCTCTTCGCCGGCTTCCGCCGAGGAGGAAGGCGCTTGCGTTCCTACGTAAGGGCTTGGCGACAGCTCCGAATCGGTTCCGCAATCACGCTTACCGGGAATCGCGGATCGCTCTGCGCTGAGTCACGCGGCACGGCCGATATCGAACCATACGCTCTCCAGCACCATGGCGCGCCAGTCCGAGTGCTGCGGGTCCATCTGAACAACGTCCATGTTCGCCTCGTCTAAGGCATCGAGGCCTCCGTTTGCAAAAATGCCCTCGCCGAGCCGGTGAAGTTCTCCCCAGTGCCGCGTTCCAACGGGATCTGTGGTTGGACCACTGGAGCTTGGCCCAAGCAGCGAACGGCCGGGTTCCCGCCACGTCGTGAGGGATCCCCCGTCGCAAACGGCACTGAAGGTCGCGGCAACACGCTCGCTCTTGGCGATGGCCTGCAGCAACGCGTCGATGGCCGCTTCAGCGGTATTTGGAGCAAAACTCATGGCTGTCTCCTTGCGCCACCCAGGATATCCTTTCGTTGTCGACGCTCCCATTCGCCCTGCTGCGGTGGCTTTCGCGGGCGATCTAGCTGACCGGCGACCGCTCTAGCGATCTATTTGGGGGCTCAGAAGGGAACATGCGGGTCGCATGTGCAGCGATGTCAACAGAGCCACTGCAGGCGACGCTCAGCTGTGCCGCTTCAGCTGAATTTGCTATATAAATTCAAGATAACCGATGAATAATTCATAGTACATACATCAAATCTAGCAGTAGTTGATGAATGTAACTCTTGGGGTCGGCAAGCCTGCAGCGAGCCTCGTGCGGCCATGCACTGGTCCCAAGAGGGCGCTCATGACGAGTAGGAACTAGCGCGGCCAGCAACAGTTTTGAAGATCTGTCCTGCCCGCTATTTGATTGGATAGAGCGACCCACCTGAGGGATGGCAATCATTCGGCACTGCACATTGCCCTTTCCGATACTCGGCGAGCGCTTAGGTCAGAGTGCGAGTGGCACCAACGCTGCACGAGTAAACAACCTTTCACGAGTCGCCGTCGACCAATTCGACCGAAGTGGCGCCATCCTGCATGTGGCGAAGTGCAAGATCCTCTTGGCATTGGGCTTTCGCGGAGGCGAGATCACCGCGCCACGCATTTGAGCCCAATGCCGTCCGCTCTTTCCGAAAGATGATCCGGTACATCGGGCGAAACTCCACAGTTTGTCATCGCACAAATCGCGCCGGCGGCGCGAGTAAGCGGCAACTTCCTAATGTATGTGGCGAGAGCTCGGGCGGTTCACAAGGCATACTTGAAAATAAATCCAACCAGGAAGAATATGATTAGGTTGTTCGTCGGCCAGGTGATATGATGGTTTTGGAAAGTTTATTAGCCTTATATCGGCGGCGGAGGAAAAATGCGCACGACCCGTAAGACGCTGACCTTCGATCTGCCCTTCACGTTGAGCGGGCTCGATGAGCAGCAGCCAGCCGGAACTTACACGGTCGACACCGATGAGGAGTTGCTCGAAGGCCTGTCCTTTTTGGCTTATCGGCGCGTCGCTACCACCATCTATATTCCGTTTGCACACAGCGGATCGGGCTCCCTGCAGGCTGTTCCCGTCGACCCACAAGAACTCGAGGCGGCATTGCGGCGCTGAGAACGCGCGCCGCAGGATGGAGGCGAACAAATCTATACCGGTTATTCGGAGGATGATATGTCTAGAGCTAATCTCTCTAACTTCCTGAACGACAAGCTCAACCAGGCCGTCATCGCGACAGCGCTTGTCGCGGGTGCTTGTCTGTATCTTATGTCCGTCCTCGATCTACACTGGTAGGAACGAGGGTCTGCTCTGATCGGGGGTGTGGCTGGCGTAATGAAGAAGATCGCCATGCATGAGGATCGGTACGCTTTCGGCAAATTCACGAGCCATGCCTAGAGCGGTGCACGTGGGCATATAGATCCAGCACCAGTGTTTCAGCTTGGAGATGCGCCTACAAGCTAATGAAGCTGCTTCCAGCAAGAGGCTACAAACCTGAGTGCAAAGTGCATGACGCTGAGCAAACTCATGAATGGGTTGTCTCTGAGGGTCAACTCTGCATGCATCCAAAGCAGGTGTTTTATCTACACGAGCGGTTTTTCCTGCTCTGGGCCAAGCTGAATTCCGCCATAAAGTGCAAGCTCCAGCCGCACCAGGCGTTATTGCAGGTGGAACTGGAGGCCGAGATCGGTCGCAAGAGCCGCAAGAACCGCAAGAACCGCTAGAGCCATCAGCTTCGCCAAGCCCTTCGGATCCTGTGCAAACGCGAGTGGGCGGCTCGGCCGCAGCTTAGTCAACGAGCGACCAACGGCAGCGCCATCTAGGGTAAATAATCGCGTTCGGCGGTCAAACGGATCTGCCGCGAGGGTCCCGTGTTAGCGGCGCACACTTTCCGGCCCGAGGCGCAGGCCGTTGGAGCAGTAGGAGAACGCGATGGCAAGCCCAAGATTGACCGGTCTCGAATTCCAGTGGTTCACCCAGAGCCAACTCCTCGCGACGAATTACCAGCAGAGTTGGCGGATGGATCTTGAGCCTTCACTGTCCACCTTGGTCTCCTCCATAAATGAAGATGCGAGGTCTAGTCTCACCGGTCCGCAATCCCTTCAGCGCCTGGCTATCCGCTTGGAGCAGTCTGCTGACGAGATCGCGGCCGAAGACTTTGGGGCGCCACCGCGCACCAATGGCCGCTTCGAAGCCGACCGCCGCATCACGGCCCTACGCTGTCTTGCGGCCAAATTTGTGAACGCTGCCGGTGAGGTCGTGGCCTCGAACCGAGACGCGCCGGCAGAGGCGAACGCGCGTCCGAATTAGCGTCCGGACCCATAACGGTGGCGCGTCCTGCCTCGGTATGATTCAGGGTTCCTGTAGGAGGAGCCCATGGATCAGTTTTGGCTGACGGACGAGCAGTTTGCGAAGGTCGCGCCGCACCTGCCCACCGACACGCGCGGCAAAGCTCGCGTGGATGATCGGCGCGTGATCAGTGGCATCGTCCATGTGCTGAAAAGCGGTGGCCGCTGGACGGATGCACCGCACGAGGTCTACGGGCCGAAGAAGACCCTCTACAACCGGTTCGTGCGCTGGGCGGCGAAGGGTGTCTGGGTCAGACTGTTCGAGACGCTTGCTCAAGCCGGCGGGCCGCCGGCTCAGGTGCTGATCGACTCCTCCATCGTGAAGGCGCACCGCTGCGCCTCCGGGGCGAAAGGGGGGAGCAGAACCAAGCGATTGGCCGCTCGCGCGGTGGGCGCACGACGAAGATCCATGCGCTCACCGACCGCTTCTGCCGGCCGCTCGCTTTCCTGCTGACCGGCGGACAGGGGGCCGACTGCAAGGCTGGCGCACTGCTTCTGGAGCGCCTGCCTGCCGTCTCCTGCTAGCCGACAAAGGCTTCGACAGCGACGCCATCCGCCGGCATATCGAAGCGGCGGGGACAGCACCCAACATCCCACCCAATGTCTTTCAGCGGGGTTGAGACAGCCCTGCCGGCCGAGGCCGCCGCTCTAGTTCAGGCCTACCAGCGCGCGAGCAAGACCGAGGCGACGGTGCGGGCCTATACGTCCGACGCGCGGGTCTTTCAGGAATGGTGCGCCCGCTATGGCTTCCGGCCGCTTCCAGCGTCCCCTGAGGCTGTGGGGTCTTCTCGAAAGTTTCGAGCGATGAATTTGAAGCCGCGCGCACTCGCCTGCATCGGGGTTTTTGCCGGCCTCGTCGGCTTCACGGTCTACAACCTGCCGGCGCTTGAACCGGTCTTCGCGCTCCCGATCAACCGCACGCTGTTCGCCGCACTCTGCGCCCTCGTGACGACCTGGGCTCTGGTTTACGTCCTGAAAGGCTGGGGAGAGCGCCCGTGAAGATCCTGCCGGCGATTGCGGACGAGGGGGCGACGTTGCCCGTTGAGACCGCGCCCCTCGTCCAGGCGTACCAGCGGGCGAGCAAAGCCGAGGCAACCGTGCGGGCCTACAAGGCGGACGCTGCCGCGTTTGAGGCGTGGTGCTCACGGTTCGGCTTCAGGCCGCTGCCGGCGAGCCCCGAGGCTGCGGCGGCCTTCCTGGTTCATGAGGCCGAGCAGGGACGGGCATCCTCGACCATCGGGCGCCGGATCGCTGCGATCCGGCATGCCCACAAGTTGGCTCGCCTACCTGACCCCACGCAGGATGAGGGAGTGCACGCGGCTGTGAAAGGCATTCGGCGCCGAGCGGGCGTGAAGCCGACGCAGAAGGCGGCCGCAACCGCCGAGGTGCTGGCCGCCATGCTGATGCGAATGCCCGACACCCTCACGGGCAAGCGGGATCGGGCGTTGCTGGCCCTCGGGTTCGCTGGCGCCTTCCGCCGCTCCGAACTCGCCGCGCTCGACGTGGCCGACCTTCGCGAGGACAAGGAAGGGCTCCGCGTCTTTGTACGGCGTTCAAAGACTGACCAGGAGGGCAGGGGCATCGAGAAGGCGATACCGCACGGCAGGTTCATCCGACCGGTGGCGCTCGTTCGCGAGTGGCTGGAAGCTGCCGGCATCACGGAAGGCCCCGTGTTCCGCCCCGTCTCGCGGTCGGGCAACGTACGCCAGGCTGGGCGCCTCACGACGCAGGCCGTGGCCGACATCGTGAAGAAGTACGCGACCGCTGCCGGCCTCGATGCCTCGACCTTCGGGGCCCACTCCCTGCGAGCCGGATACATCACCACGGCAGCCGAGCGGGGCGCGGATCTCGCCCGCATCATGGATCAGTCAGGCCACCGCGATCCGCGGACGGTGCTGGGCTACATCCGCCGGGCCAACGCCTTCAAGGATCATTCGGGCAGCGGGTTTCTATGATGCTTTTCGTGAGAAACCGCGTTGATCGCCTGCGAGCACACATCTGCCGGCCGCGGCAAGCAGACTGAGAGCAAAACTTCAGTAATGTGGCCTTTGAGAGAGCATATCTCAGGCATACATCTTCTCACGGATATGATAGAGCTAATCTCAGCCCTGCATCTGCGGCCGAGCTGATGGAGGGTTTTCCAATGCACTTCGAATTAGATGAGCAGGGCAATTGGGTCGTCGCTTTCGACGAACTCGCCGGCAAATTCGGTAACTCAGCCAGCCACCTTCAGCATCAGGTCAAACTTGGCCTTCTCAAAGGATTTATGGAGGCAGGCAGCGGCGAGAATGCGGGCCGGTCTAGGATCACCATTCGAGCCGGCAGGGCAGCGTGGCAGGGTACGTTCGACGGCGCCGGGTTCCTCGTGGAGGAGATCATATTCCCGGAAGCACCCTGGTTGAAGGATGCACCCTTGCACTGACGAAGGCCTCATTTGGGTGCGAATGCGAGGATTGCGGCGTCATTATCGCTGTCTGAATGCACCAGCGGATCAGCCGTCATACTTTAATCCGAAGGAGGATTGCTCCGCTGCTTGCCTCCTTGAAGGCGTCATTTCCGAGATATTCAACTGCCGCCCCGTTGAGCAGAGAGTACCGACGCTGATCTTTCAGGATGTGCGATCCGCTGAGACCACCGGTTCGTACGAAGGCCTGCCAAGCGATCATCACGCGAACGGCACCGTCTTCCGCTCTGACGTCAAGGCGTTCAAGCTCGTGATCCATCGCTCATCTCGCCTGCAGAACACCCCAGCTTACGGTTCGGAATACGCATAGGCTTGCTGCCAAAAGCTGTTTCTACGAGATCGTCTTCAAGGCAAGCTGCAGACCGGCGGGCGGTCCCGCTGCCTCACGAAGTTAGCCTGACTGCTCGAACAGCTTCGGTGGTTCAGCTCGGAGCCCCCTTTGCCAGAGCCTGCGTTTCAAGATCCATGAGTTGATCGATCCGGCTGCCGTCGAGTAGCGGAGGGCCATTGCGCATGCCAGCGGTCACCTTCACTGCGCTGGCCGCTGTGTTTCGTCGCGCCGCCTTAGGCGAAGGGTTGGCTCGGAAGCTTTTGCCTCAGGCGGATCAGCCAACTGGCTGCGCACGTTCATAGTGCCCGAAGGGCCAGGATCGCGCGCCCTGACACGATCCGGAACGGTTTTGTGCCTCGGGGCCATGTTTGGCGATTGTGCCGCACTCCGTGGGCCCCCAATCGGTGCTTCGGCAAGCGCAGCAGACAGAATTCCGAAAAAAGCAAAGGTTATAAGAAAATACTTCACAGCTAAATTCTCCGATCAGTACCAAACTAAGATCTACATATTCAGTTTGTTCCTATAAACTTAGCTATTCTGGGATACTGGACGTAATTTCGTGAGCGCCCAAGGTAGGCGGCCTTGGCCTTTCAAGCGCGAGCAGATTGTTCTGCCCACGCCGGCGGGAGCCCAGCTAAGAAGCGCACCAACCATGCTGCATTGAACATCGTGCCCATATGCGGCACCGATGCTAGGCACCTTTATCATGAGGCTTGATCCTCTTGGCGTGCAACATCGTCGCGAACCGATCGGTACGGTTGCATTCAAGTGAAGCTGAGGTCGGTCCGCACCAAAATAATAACAAATGATACAAGTAGTATTATTTTAATTGGTCCTTGAACCGCTACAAAAATATACGATATGATGTTTAAGTGGATTATTTCTTCGCATAACAAGCCGGATTATCAACGTATTGTGAGGATAGGCCTGCTCAAGGACAGCTGGAGGACGCCATGCGCGCCACGATCGTTCCTGTTTTGACCAGTCTCATGCTAAGCTTGGCTCCTCCGATCGTGCTCGCGCAAGGCAGTGACACGCCCGCGAATGCTGCAGAGGTCGCGCCTCGTGGTGACCTTGAAGGCCGAGATGGGCTGACCAACTCACTTGAGGAGCACCAGCATGGAGTAGCGCCCGTCTACTCTGGCGACGAGTTGGCTCAAAGCCCGAGCCCAGTAAATCTCAAAGCATCGAAGGACACTGTCCCTCGGGAAACGGTTGGGCCCACGGTATCTCGGTGTGTCGTTCCAAATTTCGGGGCAACTTTCGAATGCGCCTCTTATTATAATTGGCTTCATATATAATTGACGATGGAAAATTTTGTGAGCTGAGTGTTTTGTCGATGCGGTTTAATCTCAGGAAATACTTCTAAATAACCCACGAACAGGAGTGAGAAATGAGCAGCGAACTTGATCAGGCCGCACCTGCAACTCTAATCTGGCTCCCTGAGGGACTTGTCCCTGACGCCGCATCATTCACGGTGAAGTCAGTAGGCGTGGCTCAGAGCACAGCGGATTGGCCCCATTTCAGCGATGCATTTCGTTATGCCATGAACCTTCCGCGATCAGATGAGCGGCTGCCTTGGATCCAGGTCGGTGATCGGACTATTTCGCCGGAAGAGCTGCGCAGGATGTATGCCCCTCGCGGCCACGAACTCAACTAATCCACAAGCGTGGGACGGACGATCTAGGCTTCGCACTGCATCTCATTCAGCAGATATTTCCGCCCATTGGTGACGTCAATGACAAACGGTTACTTAACGTCGTGGCTTGATGACCACCTCAACAAAACTTTTGTCGCGACCTTGTTGGCTGGCCTCGGCGCAACATAATTCATCGTGGGTATGGACTTACGCTGGTAGGCAAAGACCTGCGTGCAGGAACGCGTATTGTGGCTGAAAGAGTGTGTACAGGGCCGAGAAATGGGCCAAGCTCAAGGCACCACGAAGATAAAACTATTTATTACGATCGCCCGAATAACACACGGCCCTCTTGCCACTGTAACATCTGGTGTCACTGGGGAGTGCTTGAGTGGCGAGCCCCTCTCGAAGGAGTTCGACCTTGGCGTGTTTGGACCGTCTTGCTCTGATCGAAGAGCAGTTTGCTGATGCAGATGGAGCTTGGGCGCGCGAAGTTCGGGTCCTTTACAGTGGCAACCCGTACTTCCACGATAACAAACAAAGCGGGCATGGTGAGCCGGGCAGCGCTCTGCGCTCAGCATACGAGGCGCGCCAGCGTGCCTTCGCCACATGGTACTCAGCACGCGGGCTCGACGCAATGACGCGCTCGCGCGAGGATAAGGAGCACTCCCATCAGCTTGCGTGAGGATCGGACATGGCGGACGATCTGAAACATGCCGCTCTGCTACGCGATCGAGCAGCCTTAGCTGAAGACGCGGCTGACGCACTGTTGAACTCCATTGCAGAGAGCGAAGCAGCAGGCTCCATCTTTCGTGCTGTGAGCGATGGCGGGAACCTCACCACTTGGCGAGAGGTCGGGCGAACGCAGCTCGGGCCTGACTTCAGCTGCCACCTCATCAACCCCGACGATGCAGGCCATTGGCCTGAGTTGCGCCGGTTCGGTGATGACATCCATGCGGCCGGTGGGCTCGATGCGCTGGATGAGGCCATCATGCATATCATCTACTTATTCCCGGCTCAGGCAGACTGGCGCGCTAAGGTGCTGGAGAGTGTCTGGTTTGACGTCGGACGTACTGCATGACCTTTATGAGGCGCGGCGTGCCTTCAACATCGGACAAGAGGCGCGGCTGGGCTCTGGAGCGTCACATGGACGACTGGCCGGCGATTTGCCCCCCGCATCCTTTGGCTATTTAGCTGGCGAATGTCCGTGTTCGCCCCCGGCCTCCCCTGCCTTGAGCCAGCGTCAAACCCGCTGATCCTGAAGCTTGAACACGGGGTCGCTCTCTCTGATGCGGACAAAGCTACGCTCGAAGCGCTGTCGGCGCGCACACGGGAGGTCGAGGCGCGGCAGGACCTCATTCGTGAAGGTGAGCGGCCGGAGGTGGTCCACCTCGTCATGAGCGGACTGGCCTGCCGCTACAAAGTCCTGCCGGACGGCAAGCGCCAAATCCTGGCCTTCCTGATCCCGGGCGACTTCTGCGATCTGCACGTCGCGATCCTCGGCTTCATGGATCATAGCATCTGCACCCTGAGCCCTTGCACCATGGTGGCGATCTCAGGCGAGACCATCGCCGATCTCACCCTCAATCATCCCCGCATCACCCGCGCCTTGTGGTGGGCGACGCTGGTCGATGAGGGCATTCTGCGGGAATGGCTCACCGGCATGGGCCAGCGCTCCTCAGAAGCCCAGACAGCCCACCTCTTCTGCGAACTGCTGGTGCGGCTCCAGGCTGTCGGACTTGCGGCACCAAACAGCTTTCCTCTCCCGCTGACGCAGAACGAACTGGCTGACGCGTTGGGAATCTCCGCCGTTCATATGAACCGCACCCTGCAGCAACTGCGCGCGGATGGCTTGATCGTTCTGAGCAAGGGCATCCTCACGGTTCCGGATGTTGCCCGTCTGCAGGCTTTCGCCCACTTCAATCCGAACTACCTGCATCTCCTGCGCCGAAGCCGAGGGGCTTGAGGATGACAGCCTGCTCCGACGAATTGCGTGGCTATGTGGCTGAGCAGGGTCTAGGGTGGCTCACCGCTGATCCGAGCCCTGGCAATCAGCCGCTGAGAGATGCGTGCGCTCCCGCCGATGACCTGCGGAGCGCGACGTGGCACGCTACTTCTTCGACCTTCACAACAGCAAGTTCTCCTCGCGCGACACCCGCGGGCATGACTGTGCGAGCCGCGATGCCGTGAGCGAGTACGCGCTGAGGCTACTCTGCGACGTGGCGAGGGAGCGTCCACTCGAACACATGCACAGCCGCCTTGGTGCGACGGTGCGCGGCGAGAGCGATGATGTCGTGCTCACGGCGACTGTCAGCATGTCGACCACATGGCTGGACGCCGCCTGATGGGCTGATGAGGTCGCGCGTCCTGTCCCGCGCTCCGATCCACTCGCCGGTCTATGTGGCCACGAGCGGCATCGTGGACACCATCGTCGGGCTGGCCGAGGCCGTCAGGGGCGACCGCAAGCAATTCCACCTGACGGCGCCGATCACGCCCGGCGGGAAATCTAGCGCCGCCCGAGGCCGGCGAGTAGAAGGCGCCGCTTAGTCCGCTTACCAGAACCTTCTCCAAGCCGCCTACGAAGCCCGATGGTCGGTCTGCCTGTTCCGACTGATGCTCTCGCTCTCGATGCTCGGCAGGTGGCCGAGGCGGAGCAGCGCTACGCTCGCCAGGTCGAGCTGGTCGCCGAACTCGCTGGACAAGAGGGAGCCCTCGTCTGCGCCCAACATGTAGGGCATCGAGGTACTGATCGCAGAAGCTTGACGTGAGGCAGCCGAAGGGCGGGGCAAGAACATGACCGAGGCGGCAGCTATCTGCGATCCTATGCGTGCAGCTCAGGGTCTTCCGACCTCATGTTGCATGTGCGCAGTAGAGCGGTTGCCTGAGCCCTCAGGCGAATGGCCTCGGCGGTGTGACGCCGCGCCTCATCAAGAAGCACCCGAACAGCCACTGCCTTGCCCTTCCTGACGAGGGCGTCGGCAGTCGCGGTCATTTCAGACGCGATGCTCTCGGCCATATCAGCGGCAGCGATAAGTTCTTCGGGCGACATCGTAAGCGAGCCTTGACCAGGGAAAATGCCAATGGCGACCCCGTGGCCAGCTCATCGAAGCACTATGTTGCAGTGCGATAAGAGACATAGTTGATTGTGCGGCGCAACAAAAAAGATGCGCAGCGAGAATGTGCGTTTGAATCGTACCGCGTCAGAATACAGCTAAGCCTGCTCTATCTATGCACATCCTGAGCAAACGCTAAGTTTAATCCTAAGCTGCGGGCCGTCATATAAGCGTAAACAGCCTATGCCGCACAGCAATTCACCGCCGTCGCAGTGTGCTTAATCTTGCCGAGCTGCTTAATGAGCTGCCCGTGCTGACAGCGCGTCCCTGGCTGCCTGGAGGAGATCCACATCAACCCAACGAGCGCCGATCTGGCGTTCCAAGAGTCGAGCATGAGCCACAACAGCTTCCGGAGGTCCCCACATCATCTGGTATGGCGGAACACCAGGACCGGGCTGCTCGGAAGCGAGGCGTCCGAGCTTGAATGCGGATCCCTTCTTGATCAGCCGTTCCAATGCCTGCCGCAGAGTTGATGCACGCGTCACTCGCACTCTTTGCGTTGGCGCGTCATTCCCAGTGTAGACGAGGTCCACCAGGTCAGCTGAGGAGAACCACCGCTGCGGATCGCGAGCGAACACGTTCAGGATCGCTGCGTCCACACTGTCGATCTTCCTCACGTAGCTGTGCCCTCGCACACTGTGTTCGCCTTGCAGAACGGCCGTATATCACCCCAGTCCTTCCCGTTGATGTTTACCCGGCCGCAAGGTCTTTCCGGCGAGGTGTGTAGCCGGGCAGAAGTTCTTCAGTGGCAGCCTCGGTTGGTCCTGAGCCCCATAACCAGTGGCTAGGCGGCCAGATTGAAAGTTCTGAAGATGTCAGTTCGCTGCGTGTAGGCTGTGCGTTGGTATATTCCGACAGCATGTCTTCGAGTTCTGCAGGCCCAATCATATCCGCTCCTCAGCGGCTATGTTGCACCGCACAGTAAAAACACGAACCCTGACTTGATGGTTCCTCGCCTGCGTCAGATTGGGCGTTCAGGAAACCTGAGCCCTGCCGCTGACCGGTGCAAGGCGAGGGTCGGCCGACCTCATGGATAAGGGAAGCTGAAGATCAAGCGGGGCCGTCCGTCGCGTTCACAAGGGCACGGGCTTTGCCATAGGTGGGTGCGCCCCGGCTCCAAGGATGCTCCACGGGCCATCCAAACCCATCAACATCAGACGGAGACCGGAATGCAGGCGCCTTGGGCTGCCTACAACGTCTTTCGCCGCAAGCAGCAACCAGCCTTGTGTTGCGCCGTTCGCCAAGACTGGCCTGTGCCATCGTTCGTCAATGGCGAGACTTGGGATTTCGGCGGCACGGTCAGGGCTGCGGAGTTCACACTCGCGGGCTTTCAGCCTGCGGCAGCGAGCCAAGCCATGCGGCTGACCGGCTACTACTTGTTCCACGCTCTGGATGCCTAATGGAAGCCACTGATTTGAAGAAGCCGGCTGCGGATCAGGCGAGCAAAGCCCCTCTCCCGATCTGCAGCCGGCCCAGCAAGGTAAGCCCGTCCAAGGCTCAGCAAGACAATTCCACTGATTGGACAAAGTTCAGGGCGCCCAAGCTGTAACACGGCCTCGGTGCCCCCCTGAGAGATGACAGACGCCAGCCCGTCGGAAGTCGAACTGCTTGCCTTCGCGACCGAGAATGCGGAGCTACGCCTTCAACTCGCTGAGGCGCAGGAGCACTGCATCGAGATGGCTGTCGATGCTGGGTATCTGTAGGCCGAGATCGAGGCGCTGCAGGCCCAGCCCGCGGAGGCTGAGCACGAGCGCGACGAGCGGCGCGCCGCGAGGCGCCGGAGCCTGTGCGACTGAGAAGAAAGAAAAGGGCGGCCGTAGCGACCGCCCCTCTGGCTCGTGATGAACCCAGGATTGTTGCGCCTCAGGTTCAATGCGTCTGCGCCTCAGCGAACGATCGTCGGGGCCTGCGCCATGCTGGCGAACGCCTTGCCGGCCTCCTCGACGGCGCGCGCCGAGGTCTCCGTGATGGAGCGGCTGTCCTGAACGATGTGCTGCAGGCTCTCGCGGGCCACCTCGCTCTGGATCGCCGCAAACTCCTGGACCGACTTGGCCTGGGTGAGCTTGTTCACCCCGTCGAGGTTGCGCTGCCACTGCCGTTGACCAAGCTCGAACCAGTGTCGCGAGGCATCCTGGAAGGCTTGGGTCAGAACCGTGCCACAGCGTGCGACCGCCTCCATATTCTGCTTCGACTGGCGGGCGAGACGCTCGCTATCCTCGCCCGTGAAGCCCAGCGTCTTCGTGAAGCGCTGTGCAGCCTCACGCGCCTGCTGCGAGGCCGTCTCGACGCTACGCTGCACGACCTGCTTGGTGTTCTCGGTGGCCTGCTGCTGCAGATCGGCCATCTTCTTCACGCCGTCACGAGCGGCATCAGCGAACTGCTTGCCCTGCTCGGCGGTCTGGTTGAGGTTCGCCTTGGCCGTGTCGGCAGCCTTGTCGCTCTGCTCGGCCTGCTTGCTCTGATTGGAATTCTGATTGAAGGCCATCCTGGCTTCCTTCCCTGTGGATTATGAATTTAGAGCGCTTACGAATGAGATTTTAAGCGCATCTACTTGAAGGCGCGAAGCAAAATCGTATATCTATCGCACTGCACCTAAGTCATACTTTGTGCATCAGTTTCAAGGTTGGCAGTCGCATTTAAATATGATTTTATTTTCATTGATGACATTCAAATGTTATAGCCTTGACGCAACCCCATGATCGCACTGCACAACGTCGATGCGGACGTGAAATGACTGGGCGCCTGAACGCGTGTGAGACTGCGTTCGCCTCGTGCCAGAGCTATTAAGGGCCGGCCATGTGCGACCAGTACGCACGCCCGCGCGCGCGAGGGGCGGTCGCACAAGGCGCGAGCTTGGCAGGCTGCCTGCGGTGGTGCGATCTCACCCTGCTCCACGGAGGGCCTGAGGCCGCTCTCACTTCCGCTCTATAAAAAAACGCGCGCGACCCCTCATCAGGGCGGCGAGTGTTTTTGGCGGGCTGCTCACTCTTTGGCCGTTCTCGGGGCAGCGCCGCAGTCTCAAACATTGCCCTGTAGGGTCATGATACCAGCGCCCCCTCGCCGATTGGACGTTATGGAGCTGCTCCGTTCGCAGAGGCGCGTGTATGGGAGTGGGGTCGCCGGCCGCGGCGCCATCGAGAGGGTGACCGAGCGCAGCCGCGGGTTCCTTCAGCCTACCCGACGCAGCTCGGGCAGAGCGTCAGACATCTCGGGGTTCAGCCGCTGCCGGATCTCCTTGCCGGCCTTGAAGTGGACGGCCTTCTTCTCCTCCACGACCACGCTCTCGCCTGTTCGCGGGTTGCGGCCTTCACGTCCCCGCACGGTCTTGATCGAGAAGGCCCCGAAGCCGCGGAGCTCGACCCGGTCGCCGGCTGCAAGGGCATCCTCGATCCGGCCGAGGATCGCGTGCACGATGGCCTCACGGTTTTGCTCGGAGAGGTGCGGGTTCTGCGCCGCGAGGCGGGTGACGAATTCGGAGCGGACCATAGGCAGCCAGAGACACGATCGGTCTGGGGCGTTCAAGCGCACGTGCGAGGCCGTGCGAAGGTCGCGTGAGGGCGTTTATGGAAACGGTCGCTTCACGGCTCAGGCGTCGTGAGCTGCGCGATCCTGTTGAGGATGAGCTGCCGATGCACGTTCCACTGGGCCAGGGTGCCTACGAGCACGTGCAGGAAATCCCGGGCGAGGTTCAGGTCATGCCCGTCCTTCTTCAGGCGCGCGATCAGTGCGACCTGATCGGCGATGCGTGTCTCGCCTTCGGCAATATGCCGGTCGGCTTGGGCGAGATAGACGCGCTTTTCCTCTAGCTCGGACATGGCGCAGCCTACGCCCTTCCGAAGAGCCCGTCTCAGAGCTGTGCGGGACCGCGCCGAATTCGCATAATCCCCGCGCTTCCCTTTGCGTAAGCCGCTTTATGGAAACGAAAATTGCCCCTCCGGACAGTCTCCGGAAGTGCTCGTCCGCGCCGCACGGGCCACGCCAGCCGAGGGCCAGTCGCGCCGGCCTCCGTGCGGCCTCGCGGGCGCGCCGCTCGACTAAGGAATTCTATGCGCCGGCCGCGCCCCCGTTCGGAGGGGCCGCCGGCATTCGGTGTTTCGCGCCACCGCCGAATGGGCGAGCCCCCTGATGCGCTCAGCAGACTGCCCAGGATCTTAGGGCAAAAGACAGAGGTGTCTTTAACCTCGAAGGCGCCGACCGCTCGCCATAGCTCGCAACAGCCATTCGCCAACTAGAGCCGGTCCCGCGCCGCTTGAGACGGGTTAGCGGGTAGCGCGTTGGTGGGTGAAGGAGCTTGCTCATGCCTTCACCTCTGTCTGTGGACCTGCGCGAGCGTGTCGTGGCCGCCGTGGCGGCGGGTGCCTCTTGCCGTCGCGTCGCAGCCCGCTTCGGGGTCAGCGTGTCGAGCGCCAGCCGCTGGTCGGAGCGCTTCCGCAATGAGGACCAACTCGCCTCCAAGCCGATGGGCGGCGATCACACCTCGAAGCGCATAGAGGCGCATGCCGGGCTGATCCTGAGGATCTCCAAGCAGGAGCCGCGTCTTTTCCTGCGCGAGGTGCGCGACCGGCTGGCTGAGCAGGGCATCCAGACCAGCACGAGCGGCCTGTCGCGCTTCTTTGCCCGCCACGGGATCAGCTGGAAAAAGGGGCGACGTATGCAGCTGAGCAGGAGCGTGCGGACGTAAGAGCGGCCCGCGAGGCGTGGTTTGAGGCGCAGCCCGAGCTTGATCCGGATCGGCTGGTGTTCCTGGATGAGACGGCGGCTGCCACCAACATGGCGCGCCGCTATGGTTGGGCGCTGCGCGGCGAGCGCTGCCGGCTCGCAGCCCCGTTGGGCCACTACAAAACCACCACCGTCACCGCCGCCCTGCGCACCAGCGGGCTGTGCGCCACTGCGCTATTGGACGGTCCCACGAACGGCCAAGCGCTTTTGCAGCTACGTCACCGAGACCCTGATCCCGGTGCTGCAGCCGGGCGACATCGTCGTCATGGATAACCTGCCAGCCCACAAGGTTGCGGGCGTGCAGGACGCGATCGAGGCCGCAGGAGCGCGGCTGCTCTACCTTCCGTCCTACAGCCCTGATTTCAACCCGATTGAGCAGGCCTTCGCAAAGCTGAAAGCGCTGCTACGCAGCGCGGCCGCCCGCACGATCCCGGATCTCTGGGCGGCGATCCGTCAGGCCTTCACGCGCTTCACTCCGCAGGAGTGCCGCAACTACCTCGCCGCAGCCGGCTACGAAAACGACTTGGCCGTCGCTACCTGACCGGGAACAGCTCTAGGTGTTACGGAACGCCTCGCGATGCGAAGTCAGTGACCTTGCGCGTGATCTAGTCACTCAGCTTCGGGAACGCTGAGGAGAAGTGAGCGGTACGCCCGTGCAAGGACGAGCGTCCGGGTGATCTCGGCCAGCACCTGCTGGGCGTGCACCAACGCCTCCTCATTGCCCACAAGTCCGGCAATCAGATAGTTCTGCCGCGCCTGACGCTGCTCCGCCTCGGCGACCTGACGGCCTGCGAGTGCAAGAGGGCTCTCAGTGAAGCCGGTCACCTGCCGGTCGTCCGGCGCGTGGCGAGCGGCAGGTCGATGGGCCAGCACAGCTCGATCTCTGCACCGTCATAGCTCCCCTTGCCCCCGAGCACGTAGGGCAGCGCCCGCTCGATCAGTTCGCGGTCGTAGGCACGGCGGACAAGAGCCTCCTCTTCGGGCGGACCGAGGCCCTGCTCGATCCAGGCCAGCACCAGCCAGTGCCCTTCATCGCGTGTCTCGACCCGCCACGTCACTGTGAGACGCCCCTGCTCGCTGGCGAGTGCGCCGTAGCGGCAAGCTGTCGTGGTCAGCTCATGCAGCGCTATGGCGAGGCTCTGCACCACCGCCTTGCGGATGTTCACTTCTGGTCCTTCCAGCACGATGCGGTCCCGCAGGGCGGGCCCGAGTGCGTCGAGTTCGGTCTCGATCAGGGCGCGCATGGTGATCGGCCGATGACCGGCGTGGGAGAGCAGGCCCTGCACGCGGGAGAGGGCGGCAAGCTGACCCGTGAACTGCTCCCGGAACGCCTCGCTCGGTCCAGCCCGCCGCATGGTCTGGTTGGCGAGCGACCGCACGACGGCGATGAGGTTGCGGGTGCGGTGCTGAAGCTCGGCCGCCATGCCCGCCTGTTGCTCGCGAAGCCGGAGTAGCTCGCCCTGAGGACTGCCCGGCTCCGGCAGGTTGGAGCCTCTGACGCCGTCCCAATCTAACAGCGAGAAGCGGGAGGCGTAGCTCGTCGCCCGCAGGATCTCCCAGGACCGATCGAGATGGGCGCGGCTGCGCTCGATTAGTTCTCGATCCTCGACGGTGGACCGGCAGGCGCGGACGAATGCAGGGATGGGGGCGGCTTCGTTCATCCGGCCCGTCTGCCATCTGTTCGCGAGGGCCGCCGTCACTTGGGTTGAGTTTTGTTGGCCTGCGACGACACCGCCGGTTCAGTGGGCTGGGCGACGGCCGGTAGCTTGGTTCGCTCCAGCAGCGCGCGGGACCTCTCGATGACCTCCTGCGAGGTCTTGATCAGCCAAGCGTCGTAGTGGGTGCCAGGCAGGCGCCTGTAAGGCGGTTCGGCCATGGACGGCACTCCTCGCGAAGCAGGGGGAGCGCACGTCACTCTCAGCCACCAGCGCCTACGGGTTCGGACCGGCTGGTGATGTCCTCACCCTGCGCCTTCTCGGCCCGGACGGCCAAGCGAAGCGGTGCAGATTTCTCGGCGGTCTGTGAAATGCGCTTCGAGGGCATAAAGCCGCTCGCCGACTGGGCGTTATGGAGCGAGCGACGATCCCATCGCCGTCCGCTCGGCAACTCAGCTCCGTGCAGCTCCAAAACCGTCGAAGCACAGGTAGGCCGGGTCGAACTCAGCGAAATCCTTGAGCGCCTGCACATCGGGGATGGCCACCCGCTGATTGCTCCAGGTGATCAGACCGCTGGTGCGCAGGCTCTGCAGCACGCGGTTCATGTGGACAGGCGAGATGCCGAGCGCATCGGCCACATCCGCTTGCGAGACGGGCAGCTCAAAGCTGCTCTCATCGGCCTGCCCGATCACCTGCAGGCAGATCAGTAGCTCACACAAGAGATGAGCCAAACGTCGATCAGCCGGACGGGCGTTGTTGACGATCCACTCGCGGGCCCGGCTCAGCTCACGCAGCGTCACTCACCAGATCGCCCGGCTCACAGCGGGGTAGAGGCTAATCAGCTCCATCAGCCTGGAGCGCGGGAGATCGGCGACCGAGCAGGGCGTGAGCGCGCCGACGCTCAGATCGCGTCCGAACGCACCCACATCGTGCATGGAGCAGAGGTCGCCCGGCAGGACGAAGGAGACGATCCGCCGTTGGCCGCTCGGCAGCATCTTATAGCGGCAGGCGAAGCCGCTCATCACGAGGTAGACGCGATCCGTGACGCCCCCGTGGACGAGGGCGCCGTTGATGATATCGCAAAGGGCCGGCAAGGGTCGGCGCTCAAGGGTCAAACTGTGGAGGGCGGTTTGCTCTTCGTTGGACAGCGTCCCAGCGCGTTCGAGCTTCAGCAGGAAGGGGTCCCCATCGGCTAGGCTGCCCTTGCACGACGACGATGCTCACTGGGCAATACGCCATAGGCGGACCTGAACCGGCGGCCGAAGTGGGTCATGTCCGAGAACCCCCAGCCATACGCGATCTCGCTCACCGTCCGGCCCATCTGCAACGGGTCCTCCAGCGCCTGTTGGCAACGAGCGAGGCGCCTCGCTTGGATGAGTTGCACGATCGACGTGCTCTCTTCAGCCAGGACCTCGTTGGCATATCGCACGCTGACCCCGGCTGCGTGCGCGACCGTGCTGGCGTCAAGAGTTCGGTCAGCCAAACGCGCTTCGACCGCGGCCCGCAGCCTCGCGCGGACAAGTGAGCGGGCAGACGACGTGCGCAGCCTTTCCTCTCCCATCGTCCTACCGAGCGAGAGGGTGATCAGATCGAGCAGGTGAGGCTCAAGGAGTTCTTGAGCCGCCGAGCCCAACCCGTCCGTGTGGAGCGGCAGCATCGCAAGGTTGGCAGACAGCAGGCGGTTCTCGGGCGTGTATGGCTTGACCGATCGCGCCGTCATCTCCCGCATCTGCCCGAGGCGCGCTTCCATGAGCCGTCGTGGAACCTTCAGAATGAGCACCTCGGAGTCTTCCGAAAACCGTGCCTCGTATTGCAAGCGCGGGTCGATCAGCGTGATATCCCCCGGTTCCAGCACGACTTGGCGGCTGTCTTGCTCGAGAGCGATGTGCCCTCCAAGCTGCCGACAGACGAACAGCTCGTCGGTGTTCGCGTGTGCGATATGACGGCGTGTGTGGCTGACCGCCATCGCCGAGTTCTGGAACAAGACGAGGCCGATGGCACCGACCGAGCCTGAGCGAAGCTGAGCCCGAAACGTATTCCGGCACTTCGGCGTGGAGGCGTGATCGGCGACATCCTTCCGGGCAACGCTGAGCCAGTAATCGAACCGATCCCGCCGATGGACGTGCTCTGTCGAGAAAACGGTCTTCATCGTGCCCCCGCCGGTTCGAATAGCCGACGATGAGCGCTGCCCCAGCCGATCCGAGACCTCACCGTCATGGTTGATATGGGCCTGAATGGGCTGAAGGCACCCGGCTCCGCCGGATCAAGGCGGGAACATCGCGTGCCACGATACTTCTTCGACACACACGACGGTCACACCCTCCAAGACAATGAGGGGCTGGTTCTTTCCGACCTCAGCCGCGCTCGCGCCGAGGTGCAGCGTGTGCTCTGCGAAATGGTCGCGCGTGAGTCATCGCACACGAACGCGATCCAAATTCGAGTGGATGTGCGGGACGAAAGCGGGAAACGCGTCTTAACGGCGACGCTCCTAGCGGTGATTGAGGAGCCCCCTAAACGGTAGCCCGGCATACCAAGGATCGTTTCGTCGCGGTTGCCCCCAGGGTCTCTCCAGCGCGCCTGCGTTCCAGCAGGTCTTGTCCTAGCGGAACGCTCCGAAGCCACCGGAGCCCGCTATCGACCAGCGCCTCGATCGCGGGCGCACTCGCATCTAAGATCCTTCTGGGACGATCATGCGTCTCGCGCAGATCTCAGCTTGTCCTCTGGGGTATACCGCAGTGGACAACGATGTATTCAGCGTATGGGCCGGGTGTTCCCGCCGCTGAGGATCTGCGGTGGTGTCGAAGGGACGTGCGCTCGCCCGGCCGTCATGATGCACGCCCGACATCAAACCACACGCTCTCCAGCACCATTGCGCGCCAATCCGAGGATGCCGGATCCATTTGAACGACGTGCATGATGGCCTCATCCACTGCATCAAGGCCGCCGGCTGCATGGATCGCTGCACCGAGGCGGTGCAGTTCTGCCCAGTGAGCAGCTCCAACCGGGTCGGCGGAACAGCCGAAATCTGGGCCGAGCTGTGCCCTCCCGGCCTCCCGCCAGGTCGTGAGTGATCCTCCGTCGCGAACAGCGCTGAACGTTAGACCAACCTGCTCGCTCTCAATGATGGTCTGCAGCAAGGTGTCGGTCTCAATTTCGGCGGTAGAGACTGCATGTCTCATCGTGGTCTCCTGAACCCGCCTAGCAAATACATCCATCAGTGATGCCGTCCGCCATCTTGCTGTGGCGGCACGTCCAGTTCGGCTTCGGCTGACAGGGCGGAGAAGCGGATGCTCTGAGGAAACGCACGGCTCGCGCACTCGGTGTCATCGGCGGATTGCCTGCAAGCCGCACCCATGCTCGGATCAAGCCTGTGGGGCATGAAGCCACCCGATCCGAATGCGCGGCTGATTTGCATCACACCACGTCAGATTGCGTCCGCTGAGGTTTACCTCAACGAACACAATCTCACGTAGTCCCACGCGCGTGAGCGGGTCTGCGTCGCTACTGCACGACGTGAGCAGCGGGCCAAGACAGCAGCGCCGCACGCCCCACAGGCTGTCTGGTTGTTCGTCCAGTCTTGGCAGGAAGCCGAAGGCCGCCAATCTCTCAGATCGATCGAGGCTCGCACGTCGCTCGGCAGCATCGCCGGCTGTGGCGTGCCGTTCTGATGGAGGGACCGGTGACGCACCTGATGCAGTCAGTCCGCTCGTACTACGGCCATCTCTGCTGGCGGATCGCAGCATCAGCCGCGAGGCACGAAGCCGAGGCAGAACGCTTGCGAGCAGACCTCATGAAACAGCCCGGAGCAAGGAGCGCGAACGAGCGCCAGTCCGCGGGCTAGGTCTCGAACTGGATCGTTCCAGTAGGCTTTCAGATGCTCCCTGCGGCGCGTTCCAGAAGCCTGGAAACCACTCTCTTGGAGCCGCTTTGGAACGCTCCGCCAGGGCAAGCCCTAGTGGAACACTGGCACCCGCCGTAGGCCCGCTACCTTGGATCGGCCCGCCGCCGTCTTCCATCTATCATCGCGACACAGCGTCTGCAGGAGCCGCTCGCAAAAATTGTTGCGCCACGTGGAACCAGATCGCATCCTCCGCGTTCCGCGCGTGCGAGGCCCGAGATGGGCTCACCAGTTGGGCGCCGGCCACTCGGTGTCCGGGGTCCCTTGTAGGTCAGAAAAGCCGACGGATTGTGCCATCTCGGCCGATCCGGGCGGTGTCGGGCGCTCTACTTTTGGTCACCCGATTTGGGCGAGCGATGAATGCCGCGGTACTTCTTCCACATCGACGAAGGACGGCACCACACCGACACAGTCGGGGTTGAACTTGCTGGTTTAGAGGCAGCCAGAAGGGAGGCCCTGAAGATCATTGGCGAGTTGATGATCGACAATGCGCTGGGCGACATTTGGTCCGGCGGAGAGTGGGTCATGACGGTTGCCGATGAAACCGCACGAGAGCTGTTCACCATTCGGCTCTCAACGTCTCAACGGAACGGTGCAGGTTCCGCTTAGGCTGTCTTTGTGCGGCAACACTCACTCGGCTTTAGGCCATAGGCGGCTTTGAACCGGCGGCCGAAACGAGTCATGTCCGAGAACCCCCAGCCATAGGCGATTTCGCTCACGGTTCGGTGCGTCTGCTACTCGCGCCGTGGCGGCTGCGTCAGCTCACGGAGTTCGAGGCGGGGTACCTCTCGCGTTCGCCGGCTGTCCCGGGGCCTAGAGCAGCCTGCTTCCTGCGGGGGGCGCCGGGCTGCGGCCTAGTCGCCGTCCTGGAGGGCGGGGCGTACGCCAGCTTCGGTCGCGATGAGCACGGCCTCGGACAAGGTGTGGGCGCCGAGCGCTTCCATGACCCGGGCGCGGTAGATCTCCACCGTTCGGGGGCTCAGGCCCAGCGTGCGGGCGATGCTCTTGTTGGTGCCGCCCCCGAGCAACCCCTCCAGCACCGAACGCTCGCGTGCCGACAGAGACGCGATCCGATCATGGGACTCGTCGCGCGCATGTGTCCGCTCCGCCGCGTCGCGGATTTCGGCCAGCGCTGTCTTGACCGCGAACAGTAGCACCTCCGATGTCCAGGGCGCTTCGAGGAAATCGACCGCCCCCGCCTTCATGACGCGGACCCCGAAGCCGGCGTCGCCACCGCTCGCACCGACCGCCACCACGGGCAGGTGCGCGCGTGCCGCCTTCAGCTCGCCTGTGAAAACTAGGTCGTCGGCTTCCATCAGGTTGAACACGACGCAGCCGGGCATCAGCGAGGCCGCAATCTTGAGGAGAGCCTGACCGCTCGCAAAGGCTCGCACCTCGTACCCGGCGGCCTGCAGGGCATCGACGAGGCCGCGTCGGGCGTCATCTCCGACCGCGACCACGTAGGTGCGCAGGCCGGTGTCGGTGGTGATGTCCTGCGCGATGCCGCCCGCTGACCGGCTGCGTCCGTCAATGCCTGGGATCGGGAAGAAGGTGTCTCGGATGCGGCGCACGGCGCGGTCGGAGGCGCGCAGGATACGGTACTTCAGGACCAGCGTCTCGCCGCGACCGACCCGCTCCAGCGCTCGCGCCGCGCCGTCTTGGTCCTCCGGGTGGACGCTCGCGAGCCAACTCGCGACATCCGGCATGTCCTCGGGAGGCATGCCCCAGACCTGCGCGAAGGCCGGGCTGAGATAATCGACCTGTCGGCTCTCCAGGTCGACGAGCCAGAGCACGTTCGCCGAATGCTCGGCGAAGCGCCGGAAGCGCTCCTCGGTCAAGCGCAAGGCACTCACCTTCTGCAGGCGGTCGATCACCGGCCCCAGGATGGTGGCGTAGGTGCGCAGGAACTGGGTGTCCTCGTTGCCGAAGTCGCGCGGTTCGGTCGCGTCCACCTGCAGCAGGCCGTACGCCTTCCGGCCCGGCACGAAGATCGGCACGTTGACCAGTGCCACCACGCCAGCCTCCTTCATGAACTCGGGGACCTCGAAGCGCTCCTCCTTGCGGATGTCCTGCGTGAAGACGGGCTTGCCTTCCTTGATCGCGAAGGTCTCGGAGGAGTGCTCGCCCATCGGCAGGCGCAGCCGACCAACGATGCCCGGATCCCAGCCGACGCCGGCGCGTACGAGCAGGCTTTGCCCGCCCTCCTGGATCTCCAGGATCTTGGCGCGATGGATGCCGAGGGCCTCGCCCACGAGCCTGCAGGCTTCAGTGAGGACCTCGTCGAGGTTCTCGCTGCGCAGGGCGAACTCGCCGAAGTCGGCCAGCACCTGCTGGCGCTTCATCATCTGCTCTTGGCTGGGCATCGGAGCTCCCCGGCACAGAGCGATCAGGCGCTGGTCAGCGAAGAACCGTAGCTCGGACCCTGCGCAGCACCTCAGCCACTTGTGTACGCCCGAGCCAGGGCTGGGTCCAAGCCCGTTCCATCTGCAACGGGTCACTTCAAGGCATCTACCTGAGCTGCGCTAAACGTCTTGTGTGGATGGCTCCCGCGTTGCAAGGGGGTCTCTGAAGGCTGGCGGGCTGGTCGGGTGCCGTCTTGTGTCCGGCCTGTTCGCGCGGTCATCGACCGCTGGCCCTGATGGTTTCCGCGGATGAGGTCCCATTCTGCTTCGCGGGCTTCGACGCCCTTGACGTTTAGCGGGTTGTCCTCGTCCCCGGTCTGACCGGTGCGCCATCACTTCACAGGGTCCTGGCAACCTCCTTCGCGCGGTACCGCGCTTGAACGGATCAGGGATTTCGCCATCAGGCCGTGGCCACGCTGGTCACCGGCATCCGGTAGACCTCGCCACGCACCATGATGGCCCAGATCGCCCGCGCCGTGCGGTTGGCCATCGCGACCGTGACGACCCGCACCGGCTTGCGGGCGAGCAACGCGTTCAGGCGCGGGTCGGCCGCGCTAGGATGGTGCTTGTTGCGCCGGACGAGCGAGGTCATGCCGGTGACGAGAAGCCGGCGCAGGTACTGGTCGCCCATCTTTGAGATCCGGCCGAGCCGTTCCTTGCCGCCGCTGGAGTTGTTGAGCGGTGTCAAACCCAGCCAGGCCGCAAACTGACGCCCGGAGCGGAAGTGGCTCGGATCAGTGACGGTGGCGGCCAGCGCGGTCGCGCCGAGCAGGCCGACGCCGGGTACGGTGGCGATGCGTCGGGCGAGATCGTTCGAGCGGTACCAAGCCAGCAGGTCGCGTTCGAGCCGGTGGATGCTGTCCTGCACCGCGATCGCCTGCTCGGCCAGGGCGCCGATCACCTTGGCGGCCAGCTTCGGGACCTCGTGCGCCTCACCGGCGATCGCACGCCGTACGAAGGCGAGGGCGTGCGGGAGACCCTTCGGGATATCGATGCCGAACTCGGCCAGCAGCCCGCGGACCATGTTGACCAACTGCGTGCGCTGCCGGACCAGGAGATCGCGCGTCCGATGCAGAGACAAGGCTGATTGCTGCTCGACCGATTTGATCGGCACGAAGCGCATGGTCGGGCGCGTGACAGCCTCGCAGATCGCCTCGGCGTCCGCCGCATCAGTCTTACCGCGCTTTACGTACGGTTTGACGTAGGCCGGCGGCATCAGTCGCACCTCGTGACCGAGGGCCGTGAGTTCGCGCGCCCAATGATGGCTCGTGCCGCAAGCTTCCATGCCGATCAGACAGGGCGGGAGCTTGCGGAAGAAGGGCATCACCTGCGCCCGCCTGAGCGCGCGCCGGACGAGAACCTCGCCCGTGCAACTGATGGCGTGCACTTGGAAGACGTTCTTGGCCAAGTCGATGCCGACGGTCGTGATCTCCATCGTCGTGGCTCCAAGCTCCTGCTGCATGACAGCACCTTCTTGGCGCCGCAGCGCCGGGAAGCGGGAGCCATCCAGCCCATCTGCTTCCTCGCACCTTGAGCCTCGAAGCGGACAGGCTGCTTACGGCCAAAAAGTCCCTTTGGTTGCCCCAACGGTCCTTCTCCGGCCGGCCAGCAGGTCTGGTCAGGAGACAATCCATGGGACACTCAGAGTACGACCCCGCCTTCAAAGACCGCAAACCATGGAACGCAGGGCGCAAGCTCGGCGCCAAGCGCCCACTCAAACCGCAGCAGGTCTGGGCCATCCGGTTCTGGCTCGACCGCGAGAGGCGCATCCGCGACCGCGCCCTGTTCGATCTTGCGATCGACAGCAAGCTGCGCGGCTGCGACCTCGTGAGGCTCAGGGTCTGCGATCTGACCAGCGGCGGCCGAGTCCGCTCCCGCGCCACGATCGTGCAGCACAAGACCGGCCGGCCTGTGCAGTTCGAGCTTCTCGACCCCGCTCGCGCCAGCATCCTGGCTTGGCTGGACTGCCGAGGTGGCACGCTCCACGAGTTTGCCTTTCCGAGCCGGATCAACCACGCCGCTCATATGAGCACGCGGCAGTACGCGCGTCTCGTTGATGAATGGGTGGTGGGCATCGGCTTACGGTGTGAGGATTACGGGACGCACTCGCTGCGGCGGACCAAGGCGTCGATCATCTACAAGCAGACGGGCAACTTGCGCGCTGTGCAGATCCTGCTCGGGCACACGAAGATCGAGAGCACCGTGCGGTACCTTGGCGTCGATGTTGAGGATGCGCTCGTGCTGGCCGAGAGCACCGAAATCTGATGGGCAGGGCTCCTCGTCTCGCTGGCGGCGAGCCCCGCTTCCAAATGGCAGGCGAGCCCATCTCGGCCGTTCAACGGGTCAAGCTCCCGTTTAGGCCGCGGGCGCTCGAAATGGGTGCCCGATGGCCGGCTAAGGTGGGCAGCCGAGGATGGTTGGCGACCCAGAAGCTGTCATTCGGCTTTGCGCCTGTTGCCGCAGTCCAGCCGATCCTGACGGCATCTCCAAAGCGGCCATTCGCGGGCTGGGCATTCTGGAGCTAACCACCCTACGTAGGCGTATTTGTGAGAACGGGGTACCGGCCGCAGCGACATCGAGGGGTTGATCGAGCGCAACCGCGGGTTGCTTCAGCCTACCCGGCGCAGCTCTGGCACGTCATTGGACATCGCGGGGTTCAACCGCTGCCGGATCTCCTTGCCGGGCCTGAAGTGGAGCGCCCTCTTTTCCGTCACGACCACGCTCGCGCCGGTCCGTGGATTGCGGCCTTGGCGCGCCCGCATGTTCTTGGTCGAGAACGCCCCGAAGCCGCGGATCTCGGCCCGGTCGCCAGCCGCGAGAGCGTGCTCAAGCCGGCCGAGGATCGCGTTCACGATCGCCTCGCAGTCCTTCTCGGAGAGGTGCGGGTTCTGCGCCGCGAGGCGGGTGACGAGTTCGGATCGGACCATAGGCACGCAGAGACACAATCCAACCGAGGCTTTCAAGCAACTCCTTTGTCCGCGTGCGAGGCCGCGCGGTTCGCCTCAGAGGCGATAACCCGGTAGGGTGTCGGCATCAGCACCGTGCGCCATGAGGGAAGACCATGCCCTACACCGAAGGCGCCAAGGGCGCCCCCATCTTCACCTTCGAGACCTATCATCCGTCTCGGCAGGGCCTGCCCTGGCTGAGTGTGTGTCTGGATCCTAACGGACGCGTCGTCGCTGCCGTCTCCTCCGATACTCGCGACAAGGCGGAAGTTGAGACGGCACGCTGCGCGGCGGACTTCTCTGCGAAGTTCCAGATGGGCAGATGCCTGCACTAGGCCGCGTCCCGGAGCGCCCGGTTGATCTCGGCGTGCTCGGAACTCGTGGTCGACCATCGACACGCGAACAACGGGCTATGCCTGGGGTTGAGCAGGGATTGGTACCCGGAGGGCGTCGCATGCTCCAGAACGCGGAGGCCGAGGTCGCCCACTATGTCTTCGCCGTGTATCCGCCGCCAATGCCAGGGATGCCCTGGCTCTCGGTTTGCAGCGGCCCGGACGAGCATGTGCTCGACTCAGAGGCGTTCGCCAACTTCGAGGAGGCGGACCTTGTGACCCATCGGGCGCAGGAGCTTTTGCTCGACAGCATCGTGCGACGCATGGAGATCGAGCACGCCCTCATCGCCGAAGGCGTCTTGCACTAGGCCGTAGCCTGCCATCGCTGCCACAGCTCCTTGGCCAAAGCCCGGCACCCGCTCGTCATGCTGAGCACATCAGCGGACACTCCACTCTGGGCACGCAGCATCGCGGCGCTCGCCGATTGGATGTTATGGAGAGACTCGGTTCGAGAGGCGGCCTTTTAGATCTCGCCGTCTCTCAATCGAACATCACGGATCGGGCATCCCGGGCTTGATGGGCGGATGAGCCACAAGGCTCCGCTCGAACGGGAAGACCGTCTTCCAATCCCGCTTCATGTCGATCACCGTCCAGCGGTCCGTGGCTGCGGTCTCCAGCGCCTTGTCGAGACGGCCAACCTTCGACTGCCGATCGTAGGCGTACTCGCGTTCAGCATCCGTGTGGTGCACAACCACGCCGAGGCGGCGCCCGCCCGCCTCCGTGGTCCATTGCAGCATCTGAAGGTCACCGTCAGAGTTGCCGAACGCGGCGACCGGTCGGCGGCCAATCTGCTGCTCGATGCCCGCCGGCTTACCGACCCCGTCGTCGACGAAGTTCACGTGCGGCAGGCGGAACAGGACGGAGCGGCCGTCACGCGTCTCGAACTTCGTGACGATGCTGGAGCCCACAACCTGCTCGGGCGGGATGCCGTAGCGCTTCTCCGCGAAGGCCCGCATGAACTCGATACCGCCGCCGGAGACGATGAACGTCTTGAAGCCATGGGCCCGCATGTAGGCCAGAACTTCCAGCATGGGCTGGTAGACGAGTTCCTCGTAGGGACGGTCGAAGCGCGGATGCCGGGCCGTGGCGAGCCAGTCCCTGACGATCTGGCGGAACGCCTCCGGCGTCATGCCCGCATGCGTCGCGGCGACGATCTCGGCCGCGCCCTGCTCGCCGGCTGCGGCGAGCGCCTCCATGTCGCGGTCGAGGACGGCCTTAAAGGGCTGCCTGTCCTTCCAGTCCGGATGCAGCGGCGCTAATTCGCGGACCCGGGCCAGCGCGAAGGCGAACTGAACATAGATCGGCTGCTCGATCCAGAGCGTGCCATCGTTGTCGAAGGTGGCGATCCGCTCAGGGCTCGGGATGAAGTCCGGCGAGCCCTCGCGGGTCACGTCGGTCACGAACGCGACAATGGCCCGCTTGGCAGGCCCGTCGTTCCAGGACGGCAGCGGATCAGGTTGCGCAGTGGCGGTCGAGATCCATGCCGCGGCCAGCGCGAGGGCCCAGAAGCGGGACGGACGCAGCCTCATCACGGTCTGTCTCGCATCAGTCCGGCGGGCGCCCACGGAGAGGCGTCCGCCCTGAGTCTCGCTGACTGCCATTATTGGCCCGTGGGCAGCGGCAGGGTGATGCCTTCTTTCGCGAGTCGCTCACGCACGCTCTGCAGGCGCTCGTACTGCGAGATCGTGACAGGCCCGGTGTACACCTCGCTCTGGAGCTTGCGCGGCGGGAACTGCGCGTAGGTCTTCATCAGCCCCTTCACCGCTTCGCTCATCGTCACCATCGTCCAGGTGCGCTCCGTGTAGTTGTTCATGAAGATGTCGTACCGCTCCTGCGGGTCCTGCCAGAGGTCGAACACCTGCGGGACCGTCGCGACGTACTTGCTGGATCCCTTCCAGCCGAGGTTGGTGTCGACCGCGAGGCCGCCGGTGTGGGCGCCGTCATCGCCACGCAGGTTGAACACGGCCTTGTAGTTGCCAACTCGGACTGCGCCCGGGGTCAGCTCGTCCTCGGTGAAGTAGAACCACGACTTGCGCTCGGACTTGCCCGTCCCGAGCAGCACCGGCGACATGTCGTAGCTGTCGAAGGTCATCGGCTGACCCTCGCGGTCCTTCTCGGGCAGCTTCAGGCCCGCGACCGATGCGAACGTGGCCATCAGGTCGAGGCCACCGACGATGTCGTGGTTCTTCGTGCCCGGCTTGATCTTGCCCGGCCAGACGGCCATCGCCGGTACCCGGTTCCCGCCCTCGCGGACGGTGCCCTTGGTGCCGCGGAACGGGGTGTAGCCGGCATCGGGGTACACGTCCTGCCACGCGCCGTTGTCGGTCGTGTAGAAGACGAGGGTGTTCTTATCGAGCCCGAGCGACCGCAGCTTGTCCATGATCCGGCCGATGCGGGCGTCGAGTTCCACGACCGAGTCGGCGTACTTGCTCTTCGAAAGCGACTTGTGCTCGTACTCCGGGGCCGGCATGTTCGGCTGGTGCACCTTCATGAAGTTGACGTTGATGTAGAAGGGCGCGCCGCCCTTTGCCGCGTCGTCGAGGAAGCCGAGGGCGGCCTTCTCCACGTAGCTGTCGAAGAACGGGATGCCGACGACGCCCTCCTTGCCGTCCACGACGGGGGTGTTCACGTACTGGCCGTTGACCTTGAAATCCTCGACGGCCTTCTCGCCTGCCTTGCCGGAGAGGGCTCCTCTGGTGACCTTCTGGAACATGGCCCTGAGGTCGGGATCCATGTCGGGGAACCAGGTCGGATCGGCGTAGGTGTAGGCGTTGAGGTGGTAGAGGCCGCAATACTGCATCACATCGTAGCCCTGGGCGTTGGGCAGCGCGTAGTCCGCCTCGCCGAGGTGCCACTTGCCCGTGAAATAGGTCTTGTAGCCGCCCTGCTTCAGCAAGGATGCGAGCGTCCACTCGGCCGCCGGTAGGCCGCCACCCTGACCTTGAAACGCGACCGTCGTCATGCCGCTTCGGTTGGGAATCCGCCCGGTCTGCATCGCGGCCCGGCCCGGGGTGCAGCTGGGCTGGGCGTAGAACGAGAAGAAGGTCATTCCGTCGTCGGCGAGGCGGTCGATGTTGGGGGTTGGCATGCCGCGCCCCGGACCACCGCCGTAGGGACCCAAGTCGCCGTAGCCGGTATCGTCGGAGACGATAAAGAGGATGTTGGGCTTCTGCTGCTGCGGCGCCTGAGCGAAGGTCGGCACGGCCGGCGTCATCGTGATCAGGGCCGAGGCCCCGATCAGCGCCGCTCTCATGGACTGAAGGCGGCTTCGAGCCCGCGGAGGCGGCATAAGGGCTTTATCACGGGTCATGGAACGCTCCTTTCCCTGACGATGCAGCGGAAGCCGACGTGGCTCGTCGAGGTGTCGACCGGCTCGGGGAGGCGTGCCGCCGGTCGGTAGCGGCTGCAGAAGTTCGGCGCGCACAGGTGCGAGCCGCCCTTCAGAACCCGTCGCGGGATCCGGATATCGGGGAGGCATGGGTCGTAGCTGCGCTCCTCCAGCCCCCCACGCGGGTCCTTCGGGATGCAGCAGGCCTTCGGCGCGTCGGACGGGTGCCGGTCCGCAAAGAAGTCGCTCGTCCACTCCCAGACGTTGCCGGTCATGTCACGGAGGCCGTAGCCGTTTGGCGGGAAGGCCTTGACCGGCGAGGTGCGCTGAAAGCCGTCCTGTGCGAGGTTCTGCCAGGGGAACTGGCCCTGCCAGGTATTGGCCATGTGACGGCCACCCGGGGTGAAGGCATCGCCCCAAGCGAACTCCGCCCCGTCGAGACCGCCCCGGGCAGCAAATTCCCACTCGGCTTCCGTGGGTAGGTCCTTGCCGGCCCACCGCGCATAGGCGAGCGCGTCGGCGTAGGTCACGTGCACGACGGGATGGTCGTCGAGGCCGTGGACGGTCCTCTTCGGGCCATAGGGACGCCGCCAGTTGGCCCCCTTGAGCAAGGTCCACCACTCGCCCCAGAGCCGCAGGTCGACGGGATGGTTCGGCGGCGTGAAGACAAGCGAGCCCGCATAGAGCAGGTCCGGTAGGGCGCCTGGATAGTCCGTCGGGTCAGGCTTTCTCTCGGCGAACGTGACGTGCCCGGTCGAGCGGACGAAGTCGCGGAACTGGCGGTTGGTCACTGGCGTCGTGTCCATCCAGAAGCCGCCGACGGTGACACGATGGACGGGTTTCTCCTCTGGGTAGTGCCGGTCCGAGCCCATGCGGAACGTCCCGCCGGGGATCCAGCGCATGCCCGGGCGATCCTCGGGACTCGTCGCGAGAACGGCATCATCGACGAGCCCGGATGACATGCTCCCTCCTGTAGGTGTGCTCCCTGGAGAAGCTGGCCGGCTTACATTTGTAGGCACGTCAGCAAGGCGACGTAGCTTGGCGGCCCGCCGATGCTCGCTTCCTGAACGCAAATATTGCGGCGTTGCGCGTTGAAGCCGGCCCACTGCTGCTCAAGTTGCGTGCGGGCCTGCGTTTCGTCCCTCACGCAGTTCTGGTCCGTGTTTCGGGCACTGCCTTCCAGGGTCGGGGCTGCCCGACACATCGCTCCGATATTGTACCGGGGAAGCTCGCCGCCCAGCGCAGCCGAGGTGGTCAGAACGATGAACGCCAGGCTTGCGGAGCGAAGCATTGAGTGGGCTCCTGATGCAACCAAAGGGCCCAGGCCGCTCTACCGTGCGAACTCGGCGGCGGCACAGTATTACCGTCGCGGAATTATGCTTGATGTCTGAACACAATCCTAGCCGCCTTGACCGTACGCTGATGCCAGCTCGGCACTATCGCAGACCCTAGCTCGTGCCTGGCTCGCCTTCACGAGGCGCTCCATTCGTACACAGGCGCGACGGTCGCGCCGGATTAGCGTACACCCACTTTGGGGACCACCAGCGCGAGACGCGCTGCTCGTGGGGCAGGAACACCCGTCCGAACGGCTTCGTCGCTCCCGCTGGAGGCCCGCATGACTGCCTCTCTGAACCCCGCGGCGCCCCATCACCTGCCGGCGTTCATCACCGCTCCGGGCGAGACGGATGTCCTAACGGTGGCCGCGTCCGTGATCCTCGTCGTCGCCGTCCTGGCGGTCGGGCTCCTGTTCCTGCGCCTGCACACCCTGCCCGAGCGGATCGCCCACCGGGGCCACAAGCTGCAGTTCGAGATCGTTGCGGTGCTGGGTCTGCTCGCCCTCTTCACGCACGTGCATCTCTTCTGGGTGATCGGCCTGCTGCTCGCCCTGATCGACATCCCGGACTTCGGAGGGGCGCTCAGCCGGATGGCCAGGGCGCTCGAACGGATGGCGGGCATCCCGCATCGCGACGAAGCGGCCGAGGTGTCAGGCGAGACCAGCGCCGTGGTCGCACCGCCTGAGGCGCCCAAGCCCTCGTCGCGGCCCATGCCGAAGATCGTTCCGGCCGGCACGGGGAGCTGACGATGCTTGAGCTTCTGCTCTGCTCCGTGCTGACGATCCTGCCAGATTACCTCTACCGCCGCTTCGCCCAGGGCAAGCGACTCGGCAAGGAGATCACGCTCTACTCGGTGTGGTTCGAGCTCCGCTGGGGCATCATCACCTGCCTGATGCTCACGGTCGGGTTGATCACGGTGATCTTCTACAATCACCCCTCCACAACAAGTGCCACCCTCTACTTCAGGACAGTGCCCATCGTTCCGGAGATCAACGGGCGTGTCGCCGAGGTCTACGTGAGCGGCGCGAGCAGTGAGGTCAGGCAGGGGGCGCCGATCCTCAGGCTCGACAGCTCGACCCAGGCGGCGGCGGCGGAGGCTGCCCGCCGCAAGATCGCCGAGGTCGAAGCCGCGCTCGTATCGGCGCGGACGGATGTCGCGGCATCCGATGGCAGGATCCAGGAGGCCACGAGCGCGCTTCAGCAGGCGGTGGACGAACTGGAGACGAAGCAAGAGCTCAACCGGCGCAACGCTGCCATCGTGGCGGTGCGCGAGATCGAGAAGCTACAGAACCTCGTGAACGGCCGCCGTGGCGCCGTTGCGGCGGCCGTTGCCGCCAAACAATCGGCTGAGGCGCAGATCTCCAGCCTCCTTCCGGCCCAGAAGGCCAGCGCTGAGGCGGCGCTCGCCCAAGCCGAAGTGGAGTTGGCGAAGACCGTCGTCCGAGCCGGCGTGAGCGGACGGGTGGAGCAGTTCACGCTTCGGGTCGGCGACATCGTCAACCCATTCATGCGCCCGGCCGGCGTGCTGATCCCGGACGTCACTGGGCGCAAGACCATCGTGGCCGGCTTCGGGCAAATCGAGGCGCAGGTGATGAGGGCCGGCATGATTGCGGAGGTCACCTGTGTCTCGAAGCCCTGGACCGTCATCCCGATGGTGGTGACAGGCGTGCAGGACTTCATCGCCGCAGGGCAGCACCGCGGCGGGGAGCAGCTGATTGATCCCCAGCAGGTGGCGCGACCGGGGACTATCCTGGTCTTCCTCGAGCCGCTCTACGAAGGCGGGCTCGATGACGTGACACGCGGCAGCAGCTGCATCGCCAACGCCTACACCAGCAATCACGACCTGATCGCCTCCGGGAGCATCAGCCCGCTGAAGGCCTTGGTTCTGCATGCAGTCGATGCTGTCGGCATCGTGCACGCCATGATCCTGCGGATGCAGGCACTGGTGCTGCCGATCCGAACCCTCGTTTTCAGCGGACATTGATGCGGCCGCTATCTGCGCGCTGTTTCGCCAGGGTTGCGCAAAGCAGTGCTTTGGCGCTGACGTTGCGTGCTCCAGGCGGAGCCTTCCTCGCCGCAAAGCTCGGCCGAGAAGCTGGTAGAACGCGCCGCTGCGCAACGAGAAGCGCCGTTCACCCCCATACCGGGGCGTTCCAATAGGGCTTGCTCGTTTGGACCGTTTCACGAGCCGACGTGCCTCGTTGCGCATACGTCGCTCGGTATTCTGGACCAGCGGGCGCGCTATCGTTCCAGACCCTATTCGAACACCGCTCGCGACAACCTGCACAAGAAGCGGCACAGGCCGATGGGCGACGTCTGCTTAGCCCAGTGACTTGCCCGAGAGCTGCCGTTCCGTTCTCGGCCAAACCCGGCCGGCAACTATGCGCCCATTCCTGCCATCCAGCGAATGTGAGCAGCGCCTCCACAGCGGCCATTCGACGGCTGACCCTTCTGTATACGGCCGCCTCCCGTAAGTGGATTCGTGAGAACCGGGACATCCCGCCCTGAAGACGGAGGCGCCCACCAAGCACGCTGTCTAGGAAACGCCCGCGCTCGGTGCCTTCTGCCCTACCTCGCAGCCAAGGCATGAGGCATTCTCGTTTCTCGCCGCAGGCGTGAGGTAACAAGACCTAGCTTTCAAGAGCACTTTTAAACGGAGAACGCGCCCGATTTGAAGCTGCCGAGCTCTCCTTCCGCTTGGTCTCGGAAAAGGTCGCTTCTGCGTAGAGCACAGCAGAAGCATTCGCATCTACGCGCCTGCGGAGCGAGCCCTGATAGGGCTGCGCAGCACCACGCCCGCAACTGCCGAGACAGCCGCACTATAAAAGTTTCAGCAACGTCACGGCCCTACGATCTACGGTCAGAGCAGGGGCTGGCAGTGTTAGGCAACCTTAGATCAACCTATTCGCTGAACTGGGTGCACTCAGCGCGCTGGCTTACAATTCTCAATCTACTCACGGTCGTGGGGCTGTGTGCCGTCTCAGCGATCATGCTCTGGGACATGCGCCTGGACGCGGCTCGGCGCACCCGCATCGCCTCTCATAGCCTCGTTCAGGTGCTAGGGCGCGACATCGCCCGCAACATCGAGCTGTACGACCTCTCGTTGCGCGCGATCGTGGATGGCATGAAACTCCCCGCCGTCGTCAATGCCGATCCGGCAACCCGCCAGCTCATCCTGTTCGACCGCGCTTCTACCGCCGAGAACTTCGGCCACACGCTCGTGTTCGACAAGCTCGGCAACCTGGTCATCAGCTCGAAGTCGCTCGACGTTCCGCCCCTGAACTACGCCGACCGTGAGTACTTCCAGTACCATGCCACCCACGATGATCCCGGTCTGCACATCAGCCAGCCGATCATCTCACGCCTCACCGGCCGGCGTGTGTTGATCCTCAGCCGGCGCCTCTCCGGCCCGGACGGTTCGTTCGCGGGTGTCGCGATCGGCTCGGTCTACCTCGACTACTTTCGTCAGTTGTTCGCGGCCGTCGGGGACCACCTCGGCAACATCGCTCTATATGGGCCCGGCGGCTCGATCGTGATGCGTGAGCCCTACGATGAGCTGCAGATCGGTCGCAGCGTCTCAGCGACCAACAGCTACCAGAAGCTCTTACAAGCCCATCATGGCAGCTTCGAGGGAGCTGCCATGATGGGCGAAGGCACGCGCAGCTTCGTGTTCACGCAGGTCGGCGACCTTCCTCTGCATCTCAGCATCGCGGTCAAACCGGAGGACATCTATGCCGAGTGGTGGCGCAAGGCGCTCGTGCTCGGGGCCGTGGTGCTCAGCCTGTGCGCTATCACGATGGTGCTGACGTGGCTGTTCCGGTGCGAGCTGATCCAGCGAAAAGCGGCGGAGCGCGCGACCGCGGCCCTAAACGCCGAGCTGGAGCAGCTGGCCCTCACCGATGCGCTGACGGGGCTGGCAAACCGACGCCAGTACGATGAGGTGCTTGCACGCGAATGGCAGCGCTGCCAGCGGCAAAGCCTACCTCTGTCACTGCTTTTGCTGGATGCGGATTGCTTCAAGGGCTTCAACGATCGCTATGGCCATCAGCAAGGGGATGAGGCGCTCAAACTGATTGCCCGCTCTATCGAGGCTGGGCTGGGCCGCGCGAGCGACACGGCTTGCCGGATTGGTGGCGAGGAGTTTGCCGTCATCCTTCCCGAGACAGACGCGCGGGGCGCCGAGATCGTCGCTAACCGCATCTGTGAGACCGTGGCTGCCCGAGCCATGCCGCACGTGGCCAATCCCCACAGCGTCGTAACCGTCAGTTGCGGTGTAGCGCACGACGCGCTGGCGAAAACGCCGGGTGCGATGTGCGCCGCAGCAGACGAGGCGCTCTATGAAGCTAAGCGGGCGGGCCGCAACCGGATCAAGGTCAGTCACGCGCGGGAGACACACCTTCACCTTGTCGCCGGCTGAGGAGGATCGGTCATGATCTCACGCAGGCAAGGCAATCGGACGAGCATCACGCGCCAAGGCAGCAAGGAACGAGGGTGGGGCATGCCTCTGTGCCGGTAGTCCCGAAGGCGACGATGCTCTATCGCCTGCCTTCCTGGAGCTTCAAGCTCTACCAATCGGCTTGGTGATGACCGTTCTTGAGGTGATCCGCGCCTTCGCTCACAGCTCGGCCGTCGGTGTCGTGGTCACGGATGCGAAGTCCGAGAGGCCGGGTCCCACCATCCTCTATGCCAACGAGGCCTTCAGCCAGCTTGTTGGCCGGCCGATTGCGGAGGTAGTCGGCATCAGCCCGCGCTTCATGCAGGGCCGTGAGACCAGACGTCCGGCTCTGGATCAGTTCGCGCACGCCCTCGCGGCAGGCGAGCGGTTCCATGGCTATCTGACGAACTACCGAGCCGATGGCGCCAAGTACGTTGCGGAGATCGATTGCCGGCCGCTCAAGAACGTTGAGGGCCGTGTCGAGTACTTCCTGGCCTTCGAGCGCGAGGTTGTCCGCCGCCGCGGACGCCCATGGGGTGGAATAGCGAGCCGGTTCGAGCCGGTAGCAGTAAGTAGTGATTCGTTAACGCCTGACCTCAAGTTGCTCGGGGCGTTCGAGCGAGGGGATTGTGTCTCACTGTGACAAACATGCTGGTTGCATCGGCAATCCTCAGCTGAACACACATATGTTAGTGCCGATCTATTTTCGAGCGGCGTCCAAGTTAACCTTTAATTATGGAATCTCAGTCACTTTATGGTTGCAGATGGTTCGAGGCTGGCGAGCGCCGCCCTTCATCCACTCTGTCTCAATACGATGCCGCCTCTCGGGCGGCCGTGCGCTCCATCCCTACAGCCGAGCCTTGCTCTGGCTGCGAGCGGTCGTGCGCCCGCAGCAGCGGACCGTTCGCATGCACGCCAGACACTCGAACGTCGTCAGCCTGTTCCTGCCAGCCCCCGAGCAAACGAGCCTGATCGAGGCTCGCCGTCGCGGCCTGGAGCAGGACCGGCAATCTCTCGCGGAACTGTCCGGCTACCTGCAGACGCTGCGCCGAGAGCTCATGATGGCCACCGAGCACTTCGAGGCAGCAACCCGTGCGGGCGGCAAGACGCCGACCAGCCGGCCGCGTGATTTCCTGAAGCAGGTCGAGGCGCTGGAAGCCAGCATCAACCGCCTCATCGGCGCGATGACCGCGCACCAGCCGCGCTGAACCCACTCTCCCCATCATCATCGCTGCTGCTGACGCAAGGCAGAGCGTACCCACGGAGGCCTGGCATGTTCGGCAAGCTCAAGGACCACGCTGATCTCAAGGCCAAGCTCGACGCACTGAACCGCTCGCTGGCCACCATCGAGTTCGCGCCGGACGGCACGATCCTCAGCGCGAATGAGAACTTCCTCGCCGCCATGGGCTACACGCTCCAAGAGGTGGCCGGTCAGCACCACCGCATCTTCGTGGATCCGGCGGAGGCCACTAGCCCTGCTTACGTGGCTTTCTGGGAGGCGCTGCGGTCCGGTCAGTTCCAAGCAGCCGAGTACCGCCGCCTCGCCAAGGGCGGCCGCGAGGTCTGGATCCAGGCCACCTACAACCCCGTCTTCGGCGGCGGCGGGAAGCTCGTGAAGGTGGTGAAGTTCGCCACCGACATCACCGCTCAGAAGCAGCGCAATGCCGAGTTCGAAGGGCAGATCGCCGCGATTAACAAGGCGCAGGCCGTCATCCACTTCGCCCTCGACGGCACGATCCTCGACGCGAACGAGAACTTTCTCACGGCTGTGGGCTACCCCCTTGAGGCGGTGCGGGGCCAGCACCACCGCATGTTCGTCGATCCGGCCTACGCGGCGAGCTGGGAATACGCCGACTTCTGGCAGCGGCTCGGCCGGGGCGAGTTCCAGTCCGGCGAGTACCGGCGCCTGGCCAAGGGCGGCCGCGAGATCTGGCTGCAGGCGAGCTACAATCCGGTCTTCGATGCCTCTGGGCGCCCCTTCAAGGTGATCAAGTGCGCCACCGACGTCACCACCCAGAAGCTGCACGCCGCCGACGTCAACGGGCAGATCCAGGCGATCGGCCGCTCGCAGGCAGTGATCGCCTTCGCGGTGGACGGCACGATCCTGGACGCCAACGAGAACTTCCTCGAGACGGTCGGCTACAGCCTCGCTGAGATCCAGAGTCAGCACCACCGGATGTTCGTCGAGCCTGAGCACGCGGCCAGCCGCGAGTATCAGGCCTTCTGGACCGATCTGAGCCGGGGCGCGTTCAAGGCGGGCGTCTACAGGCGGCGCGGGCGCCAGGGTCGCGAGATCTGGCTGCAGGCCACCTACAACCCGATCTTCGACATGAACGGCACGCCGTTCAAGGTCGTGAAGTACGCCTCCGACATCACGGCGAGCGTGCAGGCGCGGCTCGAGGCGACCGAGGCGACGAAGCAGACCCTCAACAACGTGCAGGCGGTAGCGTCGGCCGCCGAAGAGATGAGCGCCTCCGTTACCGAGATCAGTGGGAACATGGCGCAGTCGAAGGCCGCCGTGGACGACATCCACACCCGCACGCTCGCCGCCGACCGGGCGACCACACAGTTGCAGGATGCGGCGCGGGCGATGGACGGAGTGGTGCAGACGATCACCAAGGTCGCCGAGCAGATCAACCTTCTGGCGCTCAACGCCACGATCGAGTCGGCGCGTGCCGGCGAGGCGGGCAAGGGCTTCGCGGTCGTGGCCGGCGAGGTGAAGGCGCTCGCCAGTCAGACCACGGCAGCGACGTCGCGGATCTCGGACCAGATCGTGGAGATGCAGCGGGTGTCGGGTGATGTGGTCGGGCTTCTGGCGGCGATCAGCTCGACGGTTGCGAGGGTGCAGAACTATGTGACCGGTGTGGCGAGCGCGATTGAGGAGCAGAGCGCAGTCACCCGCGAGATCTCGGCAAACATGCAAACGGCAGCCGGCGGCGTGGCCAGCATCAGCCGCAGCCTCGACAAGGTTGCACTCGGGGCTGTCTGACCTTGAGGGATCCGGCTGGCGTGCCTCACGCCCGCCGGACCGCAGCTTCTGAACACTCAGGCTGCCCGACTGAGATCACCTTCTACGGCTGCAAGTACCCGCTCCAGAGCGGCAAAGCAGACGGGATCAAACGCGGTGCCGACGTCAGCCCGCATGATCTCAAGCGCTCGTTCAGTCGGCATCGCTGCCCGGTAGGGGCGGTTCGCCGTCAGTGCATCGAACACGTCGGCAACCGACACGATGCGGGTTTCAGGCTCGATCTCGTCGCCCGCCAATCCCCGCGGATAGCCTTTGCCGTCCAATCGTTCATGGTGCCCGCCACCGATCCGCGCCATGTCGCAAAACGCACTCACCCGGGCCAGAATGCCTTCCGACAGCGAGGCATGGTTGCGCATGTCGCGCCACTCCTGCTCGTCGAGCTTTCCATTCTTGTCGAGGATGGAGTTTGAGACGCCGAGCTTGCCGATGTCGTGCAGGAGGGCCGCTCGCCTGAGCCAGCGCCGCCGCTCCGAGCTGTAGCCCAGCTCTGCCGCGATCAGGTCAGTGTATACCGCCACGCGCTCGGAGTGCCCCGAGGTAAAGGGGCTCTTCGTGTCGATCACCTGCGCGAAGGCACGCGCGATGTCGTCGAGGTAGTCCTCATCGACGACGATCAGGCTCTGGGCCGGCTCAAGAGCCGCCACAGCGCGCTCGATATTGTCCGAGCCGAGGGTCTGCCAGAAGACCTCGCCTTCGGCGACGCGCTCAAGGCAGGCAACAACGTGCGGATCGAACCAAGCTCCTGCTCGGGCGCGAACTTCAGCCAGCGCCGCCTCTCGACCAGCCGCGGTGTGGAACACATCCACGACCTGCGCGAGGAGCGCGATGCGGGCGTAGAGAGGTATGGCCGATCCCGCCAAGTGGTCGGGTCGGCCTTTCCCGTCCCAGTGCTCGTCGAGTGCATGGATGGCGTCGCAGACGGCGGCCGGGAAGCGCAGGCGCGCTGCAATCTCGGCGCCCCGCTGGCAGCGGGTCTGGATCAGGTCGTCAACGATTTCGCCGCCGTTCTGAAGGATGTTGAGGATCGCTCTGAACCGCTCGGCCAATCCTGCCTTGAGGCCCGTGTGCGAGAAGACGAAGCCGAGCACCTTCGGCAGGCTGTCGCTGACGGTCTTGAAATCGCGTTTGAAGCCGAGATCGTCGGACAGATAGAGTTCGCAGATGCGGGCCGCATTGCTCGAGCAGCCGAGATCTTTCAGCATCACGGTGTAGTAGAGCTCCCAGAGCTGCATCTGCGGCAGCCCCAACTCGCGCCCGACATGCATGGCGATCCAGGTCGAGCGCACACAGTGACCGGCAGGCTGTCCCTCCGTCAGATCGAGAGCATGACTTAGCGCGCCGAGCAGCTCGGACAGGCGCAGACCGCCGGGTCCATCCTCTGCAGTGGCAAGTTTCACGACCATCGCCGCCGAGCTCCTCAGATCACACGGCAACCATGCTGGATCTTCTGGAATCAGAGATAAATTTCTGCTGGCTCAAGGCAAATTAAGGCGACGTGCTTAACAGGTTGAGAATACCTCATACTCGCTGCCGTCGCGGTCCCAGCGAGGGTTCTACTTCAGCCCAAAGGCTCTGCAGATGCACCGCTTACTGGTTGATGCGAAGCGCCAATTTGAACATGCCTCCAGAACGGACCTGGGCTGTAGAACCACTCGGAGGTCGGACGTTATGGAGCGCCAGCGGCGGGACTGAAGTCAGCGCCTAGGCAGAGACCCGCGTCGCGAGCGTTCCGAGCAAACGCGGGGGCGCTCGGCATCTAAGACCTTTCCGGAACAGTCATGCATCCCGCGCATGCTCGATCTTGATCATTGAGGTGTGCTTCAGTGGACTCCCTCAAGTGTAACGATCATTGACACAGGGCCGGCGTGCCGGCATGCCGCTAAGATGCCCCACCGCAAGACGATGAATGTGTCGCTCACGCCCGAGCTGGAGGCCTTCGTCGGCGCGTGCGTGTCCTCCGGCCGCTATCGCAGCAACAGCGAGGTGATGCGCGCCGCCTTGCGGCTCCTCCAGGTCCAAGAGCACCGCGAGACTGCCGTGAGCGCTGTGCTGCCCTCGCATGAGCCCGCTCAGCTCGCTGCGCGGTCAGGACCGAGCCTGATCGCCAATGGCAAGTAGGTCTCCTCTGCCGTTCTCGGCACGCGAGCGCTTCTTGGAGACGATCCTCGACAGCGCCACGGAGTTCGCGATCCTCACCCTTGACCTGAAGGGGCGGATCAGCAGCTGGAACAACGGTGCCGAGGCTGTGTTCGGCTGGACCGAGGCCGAGGCCCTCGGCGACCCAGGTCATATCATCTTCACGCCCGAGGATCGGGCCGACGGCGTGCCGGAGCAGGAGCTGGCCTGCGCACGCGAAAAGGGCCGCGCTGCCGACGAGCGCTGGCATGTGTGCAAGGACGGCCGCCGCTTCTGGGCGAGCGGCTCTATGGTGCCGCTGTTCGATGAACTCAGCGGAAACCACGAGGGCTACCTCAAGATCTTGCGCGACCGCACCCGCGAGCGCTTGGCCAGCGATGTCATGAGCGAGCAGCGCCAGACGCTGCAGACGGTCACCGATCACATCGGCGAGGCTGTGTTCCAGCTGGACAGCGCCGGCCGGATCACGTTCGCGAATCCCGCGGCCGAGCAGATGTTCGGCTGGCGCGCTGACGAGATGCTCGGCCAGGACCTACACCAGCTCCTGCATCACAGCCACCCCGATGGTCAGCCATATTCGACCGAGGAGTGCCCGTTCGTGCAGAGTCTCCGTCGCGGTGAGACGATCCGCGACCACGAGGACGTGTTCTTCCACAAGCACGGGTCATCCCGCTCGGTCCTTGCGACCAGCGCCACGGTCAGCCAGGCAGGGCAGTCGAACGGCGCCGTGATGACGGTGCGCGACATCACCCAGCGCAAGGCCACCGAACAGCAGCTCACCGACAGCGAGGCCCGCTGGCGTGGCCTGTTCACCGGCATGCAGGAGGGCTTCCACCGGGGCGAGATCATCCGCGACGAAGCTGGCCACGCATGCGACTTCCGCTTCCTAGAGCTTAATCCCGCCTTCGCGACCCAGACCGGGCTTCCAATCAGCAGCAGCGGCCGCACGGTCCGGGAGGTGATCCCCTCGATCCAGCAAGAGGTGATCGATACCTATGCCCGCGTCGTCGACACGGGCGAACCGATCACCTTCGAGACCCACGTGCCGGCGCTCGGCCGCTGGTTCGAGGTGCGCACCCGCAAGGATGAGGGTGAGTGCTTTGCCTCGCTATTCCTGAACATCACGCGGCGCAAGCAGAACGAGTTGCGTCAGGCCGCTCTGATCGAGTTGGGTGACCGGCTGCGCGATCTCGACGACGAGCCGGCGATCGTCGCTGCCACCGCCGAGATCATGGGCCACACACTGGGTGCCGACCGGGCCGGCTACTCCGCAGTCGACCCCGTGCAGGAGGCCATCATGGTCGCGCAGGACTGGGCGCGAGCGGGTCTACCCAGCGTCGCGGGCTTGCATCGGTTCCGAGACTACGGCTCCTACATCGAGAACCTGCTCGCCGGCGAGGTCGTGATCATCGCAGATGCCGAGCACGACCCTCGCACGGCCGCGGACGCAGCGGCTCTCATCGACATCAATGCTCGCGCGCTGCTGAACTTGCCGGTGCTGGAGCACGGCCGGCTGGTGGCCTCGTTCTTCGTCACGAAGGGTGCCGCCTACACCTGGTCGTCTCAGGACGTCACCTTCGTCCAGGCCGTGGCCGATCGCGCACGTGGCGCAATCCGACGTGTGCAGGCGGAAGAGCAGCAGGCAGTACTGAATCGTGAGCTGAGCCACCGGATGAAGAACCTGCTGGCGATGGTGCAGGCCATCACCATGCAAACGATGCGCAATGCCACCGACTTGGAGCAAGCGCGAGAGACGCTGGCTGCGCGCCTGATCGCGTTGGGCAAGGGGCACGACATCCTGCTGGAGCACGAATACAAGGGGGCGAGCCTTGCGGAGGTGGTCAGGTCAGCTGTCGCGTTGCACGACGACGGGCAGCCCGGCCGCTTCCAAATCTCCGGGCCAGAGGTGCACACCGGGCCGAGCGCGGCCCTCTCGCTGTCACTGATGCTGCACGAACTCGGCACCAACGCTGCCAAATATGGAGCGTTGTCGACCGCGGGCGGCCAGGTCGTGCTCCGCTGGACCATCGATCAGACTGAAGTTGAGCCGTTGGTCCGGCTGTGCTGGGCAGAGCAGGGCGGTCCGCCCGTCACACCACCGAGCCGCAAGGGTTTCGGCTCACGCCTGATCGAGCGCGGTCTCGCTGGCGCTGTAGGTGGGAACATCACGCTGGCATTCGAGCCAACCGGGCTCGTCTGCAACGTCGAGGCCCCCCTAGCCGCGTTCCAGGCAGCGACCTGACCGTGCCCTCACCCCGCGATGTCGCTGAGCGGACGGCTTCTCCAGGCGGATCGTGAGCGCAGTCAGGCATCGTCCTCAAGGCTAAGGAGGATCGATCGGAAGGCGCGGGCAACCGCAAGCGTTCGCTCAATCTCGGTCAGAACTTGCCGGGCGCACGCCTGCTCTCGGCCTGTGAGATCGGCGATCAATCTGAGCTGGGACACCCGGCGCTGTTCGGCCTCGGTAATGTGTCGGGTCGCAGCTTCCAGCGGTGTTTCCTGTCTGGGGACAGCCATGATCAGGGTAGAGCGAGAGGGGATCATCGGTGTAACCAACTTCCACCACAGGGTGATTGAAGCAAGCTGAACTCGCCGATCCAGAGCCTGCCGGAGTAGCTGTGCGTTTCGTGCAGAGCTCGCTTTGGCCGCTGGGGTATGCCGCAGCAGACACATGGAAAGCGGGCCAAAAGCGCGTCCGCTAGAGCGCTTTCAGTTCAACGGACGCATCGATTTGCGCGCACCCGCCCAGCGGACATCGATGTGGTTCATCGGTCTTGTGGCGTCCGTCCCGATCACCGCGCGGCCTCTGAGCAAAGGCGCATCTGAGGCCGCGGATTGATCCGTCCCCACGGGAGTGGTCCGCCCTTTTGGTATGGCTATTGAGCCTGGAGGACGGACGAGATGGCGAAGCGACCTAAGCCAGAGGAGATC
>NZ_JAVDVV010000027.1:0-75078 GCF_031457035.1 Methylobacterium sp. BE186 | reverse complement strand
GGCCGTTAAACGCACCAGCGCCCATGGTACTGTGTCTCAAGACACGGGAGAGTCGGTCGCCGCCAGGCCTGCCAACAGCAGAACACACACCAACAACACAACACACATTCCCTCAGCACGATCACGCCGCACCCAACACCGAGACGGGCCGCTTCCCAACCGGGACGCGGCCCGTCTCGCGTTGCGGCGCCCCGTCGACGGGTCGCGACGGCGAGCCTTTCGGGTCCCGCCGTCACCGGGCTCCCGCTGCCCGGCGCGAGCGGCGCTCGACCTTGCGGGTGGCCGTCTCCCGGAGATGCTGTTCGATCATCCCGTTGGCGCGACCGCGCAGGTCGCGGATCGCGTCAAGGTCGTCGAACGTGTCGGGAAAGCGCCGCGACAGCCACAGATAGGCGCTCGCGAGCTTCACCGTGCGCTCCTGATAGTCGAGTTCGCCTCTCAGGTTCGCCCTCAGCGCGGGCACGGTCTGGCCTGAGGCCCGCATCTGCGTCCAGCGCTCCAGCACGCCCATCGCGACCTCGTCGCGTCGATCGATCGGACAGACGGAGAAGGCGAACTTCTCGTCGATCGGCAGGCGGGCGCGGTCGACCGCCCGCGCGACCTCCAGGATCTCCTCAAGCGCCGAGGGCTGGAAGGGGGATCCCGCGTAGAAGGTGGCGCGGGCGAAATGCGTCAGGACGTCGTGCAGCCTCTGCGTCTGCATCTCCTCGGCGACCGACCGGATCGCGATCAGGTCGGGCCGGACGAAGAACCGGGTGTCGGCGGCCGGCGCGGTCGGCGCCCCGCCGAGGGCTTTGCGCAGGGGCTCGATGCCCGTCTCGTCGGTGGCCGCCACGTAGCCCACCTCCTGGTGGCCGTAGCGCCCGGCCCGGCCTGCGATCTGCCGGATCTCGGAATGGGTGAGCGCGCGCTCCGAGACGCCGTCATACTTGCGCACGGCCGAGAACACGATCCGCTTCAGGGGGCCGAGATTGAGGCCCATGCCGATCGCGTCCGTCGTGACGAGCACGTTCGCCTCGCCCGAGCGGAACCGCGCGGCCTCCGCCCGCCGGACCTCCGGCGAGAGGGCGCCGTAGATCGTGGCGACGCTGTGCCCCCGCGCCACCAGGATCTCGCGGTTCTCGTGGACGGCCCGGCGCGAGAAGGCCACGACGGCGTCTCCCGGCTCGACCTTCTCCAGGGGGACGGGCTCCTCGAGCAGCAGGAGCGGCGACTTGCGCGCGAAGGGGATCACCTCGAGGGATTCGTCGGCGGCCTCGGCGGCGCGCCGGACAGAGGCGAGCGCGTCGTCCGAGCCGCAGACGATGACGGTCTTGGCCGGGATGCCGAAGAGGGCGTTCGTCCAGGCCCAGCCGCGGTCGGGATCGGCGAGCATCTGGATCTCGTCGATCACCGCGACGTCGACGGGGCGCGTCAGGTCGGCGGTCTCGATGGTGCGCGCGGTGTGGGTCGGGTTCGCCTCGCCCAGAACCTCCTCGCCCGTGACCATGCCGGCCCTGAGCCCGCGCTCCAGCAGGGTCTCGTAATTCTCGAGCGCCAGGAGGCGGAGCGGCGCGAGGTAGGTGCCGGTCTCCGCCCCGGTCAGCGCCTTCAGGGCCGCGTAGGTCTTGCCCGAGTTCGTCGGCCCCATGTGGAACAGGATGCGCCGGTTCATCCGGCGCGCGGCCGTGAAGGTCTCGATGTAGGCGCCGAACCCGACCCGGTCGCGCAGGCGCCGCAGCCGCGAATCCTCGCGCGCCACGGCCTTCGCCCGCTTGCGCACGGGCGCCAGGATCCCGCTCAAGGAGCGGTCGAGATTCTCGTCGAGATCGAACTGGCGCGAGCGTAAGGAGCGGTCCAGATGGGCGATGTAGGCGGAGGCATCGGCCCCGACCTCCACGAGGTCGAGGCGGATCTGCTCCCGGAGGCGCTCGACGGGCTTGCGCAGCGAGCGGCTCGCCTGCGCCGCGACCTCGCCGAGCGCCGCCCGCAACTCGTCGAGGCGCCAGGTCGGGTCGTTGCGGTGGGCCATGCCCTTGAGGACGTTGAGGGCTGCCGCATCGGGCGGCACGTCGATCCGCAGATCGAGGCGCCCGTCGTCGAGGAGCGGGACGGCGACCCGCAGGCTCCAGGTGATCGCGTGATCCTTCGACACCGCGGCCCTCAGGGCCGGCAGGGCCTTGCGGAGCGCCGCGACGCCCGTCTCGGCGAAGGTCCGGCTGGCCCTCATGTCGCGGAGCGCGCGCGCCACGCGCGCGTCCTGGACGTAGCCGCCGAATTCGGGCAGGCCGAGATGCGCGCGCAGGGCCTCGATGTCCACGGATCTCGGCGGCAGCCCGAGCCGCGCCACCGCCTCGATCAGGATCTCGATCGTGGAGGGGACGCGCTTGCGGGCCACGGGTCGACTCCTCGCCCTGCTCTCGGGTCAGGGCCGTGAACGGGACCGGGTGGGCGGCGCCTCACCGGCGACGGGAGCCGGTCCGCCGCGCAGCGCGCCCGAACCGGCAGCCGTGATCCCACCAACGGCGCCGTGCCGGGCGCGTTCCGGCAAAGGCGCTCCCGGTCGCGGGGCCTTGCGCGCCCGCGCGACGCCGTCCCGGCAGGCCGTCCGCGTCAGGCCTCGGCCTGAGCGGCCGCCTCGTTCTCCTCGGCGGGCTCGGGCCGGCTCGCGGCCTGCTGCGGCTCCGCGCGCGCGAAGGTCTTGCGCGGCCGGCTGAACGAGACCTTCTCCGGCTTCTCGACCGCGCCCGTCTGCTCGGCGATGCGCTTGGCCCGCGCGTTGAAGTCGCTCATCGAGATCGAGCGTGCGTTACCGGTCCGGTTGTCGTGGGCCATGGGGGCCTCCTGCTTCGCCGGATGCGGAGGCACCCGGTCGGGATTGGGTTCGGGCCGCGCTACGCGGATGGAAGCGACGCGCGGGAGGCCGCGGCGATCTCGCGCTCCCGCACCTCGCGGTCGTCGGCCTCGGTGCTGCGGATGGCGTAGCCGGGCTCCCCGCCCTCCTCCGGCAGCAGCCGCACGATCTCGTAGAGCCGGTTGGCGTTGCGCGCGGCCGCCTGGCTGCGAAGGCGCACGAACTGGCCGAGACGGAAGCGATGGGCCATGGATGCGCGCAACCGTCGTCAGGCGTTGCCGTGCTGGTCCCGCGAGGGCTTGGCTTCCGGCGCGGGGGAGCGGGTCACGGAGCGGATCAGCCGCTGCGGCCGGCCCGACTTCTGGGCGATCGCCTCGTCCTGGGCGGCGATCATCTCGCGGGCCGGGGCATCCCCGTCCAGACCACCGAGCACCTCCATGGGGACGCGGCGGTTGGATGCCTGCGAGCCGTCCTCGTAGACGACGTCGAACAGCACGGAGCCGCGTTCCAGCGGCTTGGACTTGATACGCTTGGCCATGGTTCTCGGAAGCCTGTGGCGGCACGACGACCGCTCTGAAAACAAGAACGGCCACTGGTGGCGGGAGGAGTGCGCTTACATCCGGCGTCACCCATTCCAGCACCGTGGCCGTTGCCGATCCAGCAACGCGAGACGTTGCGACCGGCGTGCAACGGATATGGCGCCGGAACCCCCGTTTCGCAATGGGAGAGCGAAAAACTTCTTCGCGCCACGGGCTGAAACCCCCGCTTACACCCTGATTTCACGCAGAATTTCGCGGTTTTCGGCCCAAGCTTGTAAGTATCGCCCGGATGCCTTAGATCTCCTGCATCGATCTTTGGCCAGATATCCGGCCGTTTCGCCCTTTGGGCGCGCGCTCTGCATCTCTTCCACATTTCGACGACCAGCGGCTCAGCGCGCATCCTGCGCGCTCGCGCCATTGACCAACCTGCTAAGATACGGAGCTCACCATGAGCACTGGCACTGTGAAGTGGTTCAACGAGACCAAGGGCTTCGGCTTCATCCAGCCCGATGACGGCGGCAAGGACGTGTTCGTCCACATCTCGGCCGTCGAGCGCTCCGGCATGCGCAACCTCGTCGAGGGCCAGAAGGTCGCCTACGAGATGGAGACCGATCGCCGCTCGGGCAAGCAATCGGCCGGGAACCTGAAGGCCGCCTGAGGCGTACCCTCGGCACCACCCTTGCGAAGCCGCTCCATCCGGGGCGGCTTCATCCATTTCCCGCCATCAGCGCCGCGCTGCTCTGGCCAGAAGGAATTTACGTGGGTCAATTCAAAGCCAATCCGCTCGTCGATCGTCTGGAAGCCGCCGCCAAGGCGCGCCAGGCCACGGTCGCCCGCTTCCGGGCCCGCCCGGCCGCCGACGATCCGGCGGTGCTCGCCCGCCAATCCGCCCGCCGCTCCATCATCGAGGCCCGTGAGGTCCGGGAGACCGAGCGGGAGCGGGCCCGTCTCGCCGCCGAGGCGCGGCGCGAGGCCGAGGCGCTCGCCGAGCTGGAGCGGCAGGAGGCCGAGCGCGTGCGCGAGGCCACCGAGCGGGCGGAGCGTCAGGCCGCCCTCGCCGCCGAGCAGAAGGCGGCCCGCGACGCGCGCTTCGCCGCCCGCAAGGCCCGGGCGCGGCGCTGATCCGCAAGCCGGCGGCCCGGCAGGCTCCGGGCCGGAACCGCGGCCCGGCGGCAGTCCCCGGGCCTCGCCGCCCGCGACGGCCGTTCCGTGCGGGCCGGCACCGGCCCGGCGTCACGCCTCGATGACGCTCACATGGGCCGCCACCACCCGCCAGCCCTCGGGAAAGCGAACCCAGCTCTGGCTCTGGCGGCCGATCCGGCCCGGCGCGCCCGAACGCCGGAACAGGGTCATCGCCGTGGCGAAGTCCCGGCCGTAGGTGGTCACGACCGTCTCCTCGAGGTCGCGCGCGAGCCCCTGCGGCGAGCGGGCCCGGCGGAAGGCGCGGATCGCCTCCATCCCGTAGAGATTCTCGGCCGCGCCGTAGCGGATCGTGCGGGCGTCGTCGTGGAAGAGCGCTTCCAGCGTCGCCACGTCGTTGCCGACGAGGGCGGCCTCGTAGCGGCGGAAGGCCGCCTCGACCTCCGCCTTCACCTCCGGATCGTCGATCTGCATGACGGCCTCTCAGTCGAGGGGGGCGACGAGCGCCCGCGCGACGCCCGCCCGCTCCAGGTGATGCGCCGCGCGCAGGGCGAGATCCTCCCGCCAGGGCGCCGCGATGACCTGCACGCCGAGCGGCAGGCCGCCGTCGAGCCGGACCGGCACCGCCACGACGGGCAGGCCGATGAAGGAGATCGGCTGGGTGTAGAGGCCGAGATTGGCCCGCACCGGAAGCTCGATCCCGTCGAGCACGAAGGTCTTCTGCCCGCCGCGCGGCGCCCGGCAGGGGGTGGCGGGCGCCAGGATCAGGTCGACGGAACCGAACAGGTCGAGCACGGCGGCGCGGTACCAGCGGCGGAAGCGCTGCGCCCGCTCCACGAAGGGGGCCGGGATCATCGCCCCGGCGATCAGGCGGTCGCGCACGGCCGGGTCGAACTCGCCCGCGCGGGTCCGCAGCCGGTCGAGATGGAGGGCCGCGCCCTCGGCGGCCGTGATCAGGTAGGCGGCGGCGCGCGCGCGCGCGGCCTCGGGGATCTCGACCTCCCCCGTCGCCCCGAGGGCGCGGGCGGCCAGCGCCACGGCGGCGAAGGCCTCGGGCTCGCCCATCCGCGCGAAATAGCCCCCGGCGACCGCGACGCGCAGGCCCGCCGCGCCCCGCTCGAACTCGGCCCCCACCGGCTCGGGCGGCCTGTCGGCCTGGGCCGGGTCGTCGGGGTCCGGCCCGAGCATCGCATCGTAGGCCAGCGCGAGGTCGCGCACGCTCCGCGCCATCGGGCCGACATGGTCGAGACTGCCGACGAAGGGGAAGCTGCCGGCCCGGCTCAGGCGCCCGTAGGTGGGCTTGAGGCCGAAGCAGCCGCAGAAGGCGCTGGGCACGCGGATCGAGCCGTTGGTGTCCGAGCCGAGGGCGAGCGGCACGAGGCCCGCCGCCACGGCCCCGCCCGAGCCGCCGGACGAGCCGCCGGACATGCGGGCGAGGTCGTGGGGGTTGTGCGTGTCGCCGTCGTGGATGTTCTCGCCGGTGAAGTCGTAGGCGTACTCGCCCATGTTGAGGCCGCCGAGGAGGATCGCGCCCGCGGCCTCGAGCCGGCGGACGAGGGCGGCGTCGCGCTCCGCCGGCGGGCGGTCCCGGTTGATCTTCGCCCCCGCCCGGGTCGGCAGGCCGGCGATGTCGAACAGGTTCTTGACCGCGACGGGCACGCCCGCGAGCGGCCCGAGCGCCTCGCCGGCGGCCCGTGCGCGGTCGAGGGCGTCGGCCCGGGCCAGCGCCCGCTCGGGCAGGATGTCCGTGAAGGCGTTCACCCGCGGGTCGACCCGCGCGATCCGCGCGAGCGCCGCCTCGGTGACGGCGCGGGCCCCGACCCGGCCGCCGGAGATAGCGGCGGCGATCTCGGAGGCCGGGGCGAGGCTCCAGTCCACGGCCGCGCTCATGCGGTGTAGACCGGCGCCGCCTCGGTCTCGTCGGGCAGCGGGAAGCCCTCGACCAGGGCCGCCGCCTCTCCGAGCACCCGCAGGTTGAAGGCGATGGAATCCGCCCAGGCCGGCTCGACCGGGATGCCGAGCCACTCGGCGGCCGCACGCGCGTAGTCCTCGCGGTTCGATGTCGGCTCGGGCATGGCTTCTCTCCTCGCTGAGGCCCTGGATCAGGCCAGAACGGCGGCGGCGTGCCCGGCGATCGCGCCGGGCGTCGTGATCCAGACGGCGTCGCGTCGCTCCGCGATGTGCCGGAGCGCCCGCCGCAGGGGGCGCAGCCGGTGGGGCTGGCCGACGATGTAGGGGTGGAGCGCGATGCCCATCACCAGCGGCGCCGCGCGGGACTGGTCCAGCATCTCCTCGAAGGTCTCGACGATCATCTCGGCGAAATGCGCGCCCGATTCCTTGCGGGCGACGATCGCCGGGATGTCGTTCAACTCCTGCGGGTAGGGCACCGAGAGGATGCGCCCGCCGCCGCGCGTCGCGAACCAGACCGGCTGGTCGTCGTGCGCCCAGTCGAGGAGGTAGCGGTAGCCGGCCTCGGCCAGGAGGTCCGGCGTCACCGGCGATTGCGAGATCCACGGCCCCAGCCAGCCCGCGGGCGCCCGGCCCTCCTCGCGCGCGATGACCGCCGTCGCCTCACGGATGAGGGCGCGCTCGCCCGCCTCGTCGAGGGAGCCCTGGCGCTCGGCGTTGGTGCGGCCATGCGCGACGATCTCGTCGCCCCGGGCGCGGAACGCCTCGATCAGGCCCGGGCAATCCCGGTAGAGGTTGCTGTTGGCCAGCACGCCGGCCGGCAGGGCGAGTTCGTCCAGCATGTCCCGGATGCGCCACGCGCCGACCCGGTTGCCCCAGTCCCGCCAGGCGTAGTTCAGGACGTCCGGCTGCGGCCCGCCCGGCGCGAGCTCGGCCCCGAGCCCCTCGCCGAAGGCGAAGGTCTCGAGGTTGAGCCCGAGATAGACGGCGAGGCGCTTCCCCCCCGGCCAGTCGTAGACCGGGCGGTCGGGCAGGGCGCTGTAGCCGTAGCGGCCGTGATCCGGGGCCGATCGGGGTTCTGAGTTCGGTCGGGGTTCCGAGTTCGGTCGGGGTTCCGAGTTCGGTCGGGGTTCCGAGTTCGGTCGCATGGGTGCTCCGCTGTCCGGCCGGCCCGCGGCCGCCGGGTGTCCGAGACGGGACATCAGGCCGCTCCGAGATAGGCCGCCTCCAGGCCCTTGTCGGCCTGGAGTTCGGCCGCGCTGCCCTCGGCGACGACGCGGCCCTGCTCCAGCACGTAGCCGCGGTCCGCGACGGTGAGGGCGAGCGCCGCCATCTGGTCGACGATCAGGATGGTGATGCCCCGGTCCCTCAGATCGGCCACCACGCCGTAGAGCGTGTTGATCATGGCGGGCGCGAGCCCGAGGGAGGGCTCGTCGAGGAGGAGGATGCGGGGCCGCGCCATCAGCCCGCGGGCGATGGCGAGCATCTGCTGCTCGCCGCCGGACAGGAGGCCCGCCCGGCTCCCGGCCCGCTCGCGCAGCCGCGGGAAGCGGTCGAGCAGGGCCTCGACCTCGGCCGGGTCGATCCGACCGCCCCGGCCGCGGGCGCCGAGGCGGATGTTCTCGATCACGGTGAGTTCCGGGAAGACCTGCCGCCCCTCCGGCACGAGGGCGAGGCCGAGGCGGGCGATGGCGTGGGCGGGAAGCTCCGCGACCGGCCGGTCCGCCAGGACGATGCTGCCCTGGACCGGCCGCAGCAGGCCCGAGAGGGCCCGCATCGCCGTCGACTTGCCGGCGCCGTTGGCGCCGAGCAGGGCCACCGTCTCCCCGGGCCGGACCGAGAGGGCGAGGTCGTCGAGCACCGGGGCCGCGCCGTAGCCCGCCCGGAGGCGGTGGCTCGCCAGGACCGGGTCGGCCGGCCCCTGCCAGGGGGCGGCGCGGGGCCGGGCCGGCGTCTCGGCGCCGCCGAGATAGGCGCGCAGCACGGCCGGGTCGCGGCGCACCTCGGCGGGCGCGCCCGTCGCGATCGGGCGGCCGGCATCCATCACGAGGATGTGGTCGGAGGTGCCCATCACGAGCGGCATGTCGTGCTCGACGAGGATGACCGCGACGCCGGATTCCGAGATGCGACGCAGGAGGCTGCCGATCCGGTCGGTGTCGGCCCGGGTCAGGCCGGCGGCGGGCTCGTCGAGGAGCAGCACCTTCGGGCCGCCCGCGAGCGCCCGGGCGATCTCGACGAGGCGCCGGTCGACATGCGGCAGCTCCGCGGCCGGCCGGTCGAGGGGGCCGGCATAGCCCGCGAAGGCGAGGAGGGCGGCGGCGTGTCCGGCATCCCCGGCGGTGCTCCGGCGCAGGAGGCTGCCGGGCGCGACCGCGAGCGCCACGTTGTCGAGGACGCTGAGCGAGCCGAACAGGCGCGTGGTCTGGTAGGTGCGGGCGATGCCGGCCCGGGCGATCGCGTGGGCTGGCGCGCCGGCGAGGTCGCGGCGGCCCAGGCGGATCGCGCCCGCATCCGGCCGGTAGAAGCCCGAGACCATGTTGAGGACAGTGGTCTTGCCGGCCCCGTTCGGGCCGATGAGGCTCGTGACCCGGCCCGCGGCGGCGGTGAGCGAGACCCCGTCCGCGGCGCGGATGCCGCCGAAGCTGATGCCGAGCCCCTCGATCACGAGAGGCTCGCCGTCCTCCCGGCGGGGGAGGGCGGACCCGTCGCCGGCCGTCGGCGCGCGCGCGTCCGCCGCGCGGGGGAGGAGCCTCGCCAGCGTCCCGACGATTCCGGCCGGCACCAGCCACAGCACCACGAGGGTCGTCAGCCCGAAGAAGATGAGCCGGTACTCGGCGAGGCCGGCGAGGAGCTCCGGCAGGAGCACGGTGACGAGGGCGCCGCAGAGCGGCCCGAGCACGGTGCCGGCCCCCCCGACCACGACGGAGAGCACGAACAGGATCGATTGCGAGAACGGGAAGGAGCTCGGGGCGATGAACAGCATCAGGGGCGGCAGCACCGCCCCTGCGAGCCCGGTGAGGCCGGCGGAGATCGCGAAGGCCGCCGTCTTCACCCGCACCGGGTCGAAGCCGAGGGAGGCCGCCGCCGCCTCCGAATCGCGCACGGCCCGCATCGCGCGGCCGAGCCGGGCGAGGCGCAGGCGGTGGAACCCGTAGAGGCTGAGGCCCGCCCCGAGGACCGAGAGGATCGCGAGGCCCCGCTCCGCCAGCGCCTCGCCGAACAGGACCGGGCCGGCCGTGATCACGAGCCCGTTCTGGCCGCCCGTGAGCGCCCCGCCCTCGACGAGCCCGTGCTCCACGAGGAAGCCGAAGGCGATCGTCATCATGGCGAGGTAGGGCCCCTTCACCCGCATGGCGGGCACGGCGAGGAGCGCGCCGACGAGGGCGGTGAGGAGGCCGGCGGCGGGCAGCGCCAGCCAGAAGCTGAGCCCGGAGAGCGTCAGGATCGCGCTCGCATAGGCCCCGAGCGCGTAGAAGCCCGCATGCCCGAAGGAGATCAGGCCCGCCAGCCCGAGCAGCACGTTGAGGCCGGTGCCGGCCACGACGGTCAGCGCGACGAGCGCGATGACGAAGTGGGTGTAGCCCTGGCTCAGGGCCACGAGGCCGAGCCCCGCGGCGGTGAGGGCGAGGATCGCGAGCGGCATCGCGGCGGGCGCGCGCAGCGGGTGGCGCTTCGGGTGGAGCATGGGCTCAGACCTTGTTGACCGCCGCCCGGCCGAGGAGCCCGTCCGGACGGAGCGCCAGCGCCAGGATGATCACCGAGAAGACGACGATCTGCGTGTAGGTGGAGCCGAGCGTCGCCGTGACGCCGGCCTCGACGAGCCCGTAGAGCAGGCCGGCGAGCACCACGCCCGTGGCCGAGCCGATGCCGCCGAGGATCGCGACCGCGAAGGCCTTGATGCCGAACAAGGCGCCCATCTCGGCCGAGACCGAGAAGAGCGGCGCGATCAGGAGCCCGGCCGCGCCCGCCAGCAGCCCCGAGAGGGCGAAGGCGCAGGCCACGGTGCGGCGGACGTCGATGCCCATCAGCCGGGCGGCGTCGGCGTTCTGCGCGACCGCGAGCAGCACCCGCCCGAGATCGGTGCCGCGGAACACGGCCCGCAGCGCCAGGGACGCGGCGATCCCGACGACCGGGATCACGATCTGCAGGGGGTAGATGCCGGCGCCGAGCACCTCGATGGGGCTCGCCACCAGGGCGGAGGGGAGGCTGCGCGGCTCCTTGCCGAAGGTGAAGAGCAGGGCGTTGTCGAGGATGATGCCCCCCGCCACGGTGGCGAGCAGCCACGCGTCGGAGCCGCGCTCCACGAAGGGCCGCACCAGGATCCGCTCGACGACGAGGCCGAGGAGCGCGCAGCCGAGGAGCGCGCCCGCCACCGCCAGCGGCATCGGCCAGCCGAGGCCGACCGCCAGCCAGTAGCCGAGCACCGCCCCGAGGGTGACGGCGCTCCCCTGCGCGAAGTTGACAGTCCCGGAGACCGCGTAGGTGATGTGGAAGCCGAGCGCGATCAGCCCGTACATGCTGCCGAGGCCGAGGCCGCTGACGAGGACGCTGGTCAGCATGGGCGTGCCCTCCGGGCGCCGGTCACTGCGTCACCGCGACGATCTCGCCGTTCTGGAAGCGCGTGAAGACGTAGTCCTGGGGGCCGAGCGCGTCGTGCCGGCCCGGCGCGAAGGGCGCCTCGTAGGTCTTGATCAGGCCCGGATAGGTCGCGATCCGGTAGAAGCCGTCGCGGACCTTGGGTCCCTCGGTGGAGCCCGCCGCCGCGATCGCCAGCGCGATCAGGTGCGTGGCGTCGTAGGCGTTGGCGATGCCGACCGCGGGGGTAACGTCCGCCATCGACTTGATGGCCGGGTATTTCGCCTTCAGCGCCGCGAGCACGGCCTTGGCCTTGGGCGCCTCGTTGCCCGCGAAGGTGAAGGTCTGGATGAAATGGACCTTGGCGGCGCTCGGGCCGGCGAGCTCGTCGAAGCGCCCGCCCGCCGGTCCCCAATGCGAGATCACCGGCACGCTCCAGCCCATCCGGTCGAGGGACTTCACCACCTGGGCGGAGGGGCCGACATTGCCGACGAGGAACAGGGCGTCGGCGCCCGCCTCCCGGAGGCGGGTGAGCTGGGGCACCATGTCGACGTCGTTCGCCTCGTATTTCTCGATGCCCGCGGCCGGCAGGCTCGCCGCCTTCAGGGCGGCCACGAGGCCCTGCTGGTTCGATTCGCCCCAGGCGTTGTTGACGAGGATCATGCCCGGCTTCTTCGCGCCGTAGGTCTTCACCGCGTAGGCGACGAGGGCCTCGTCGACGAGGGCGTCCACGGCCGAGACCCGGAAGGCGTAATTGTCCGCCGCGCCGTTGCGGGTGATGCCGGTGCCCGCCGCCCAGGGGCCGACGAAGGGCACCTTCATCTGGTTGGCGATGGGGACGATCGCCATCGAGACCGGGGTGTCGAGGCCGCCGATGAGGGCGGCGACGCCGGCGCGCTGGATCAGCTCGCGGGCGGCGAGCACGCCCTTCGAGGGATTGGCCTCGTCGTCGCGGGCCACGAGCTCCAGGGGGCGCCCGAGCACGCCGCCCTTCGCGTTGATCTCGTCGATGGCGAGCCCGATGCCGCGGGAGATCGCCTCCCCCGACTTCGCCGACTGGCCGCTGAGGGCGGTGACGAGGCCGATCCGCACCGGCTCCGCGGCCCGGCTCGGCCCGAGCGGCGCGAGGCCCGCGAGGAGCGACAGGAGCGCGAGGCGGCCGAAGCCGGCGCGCGTCGGGCGGAGAGCCTGGAGGCGGACGGATCGGAGCGAGAGGTTTCGGAGGGCGAGATTTCGGAGGGACATGGCGGTTCGGTCTCCGGCGGGGCTGGGGAGCGATCCGCAACGCCCATGCCATCAGAGTACAGCCGGATTTCCCCCTGTCATGGCCCATCGCGTGCAGGCACCGCACAAAATGTGCACACTTCCGCTAAAAACTGCATACACTTTTCGCAGGCGGAGCCGCCGGCTTCCTGGCAGGCTCGTCCGGCACCGCCGAGGGCGCGTGTCGAGGAACCGGAGCCCACGAATCATGAGCCAGGACATTGCCGCCGACGCGGCGCGGGAGGCGGCCGCGATCGTCACCGCCTATCTCGAAGCCTCGATGGTCCCCGACCCGGAGACGGCCGCCCGCTACATGGCGCCGGACCTCGAGATCGTCTTCACGGGGGCCCGGCGCTTCCGGCATCCGCGGGAGGTCACCGCCTTCAACGCGGGCCGCTACGCCTGGGTGAAGAAGCGCATGGAGCGCCTCGACGTGGTGCCGGCGCAGGGGGAGACCACGGTCTACAGCCTCGGCACGCTCTACGGCGCGTGGCCGGACGGGACCGCCTTCGAGGGCAACCGCTACGTCGACCGCTTCACCGTCCGCGACGGGCTGATCCGGTCGATGGAGGTCTGGAACGACAGCGCCGAGCGCCTGCTGACCCGGGCCGGCCTCGCCGACTGAGCCGCGCGCGCTCAGCGTTCGACGTAGGGCGCCAGCCGCCGGACGAGGTCGGCGTCGCGCAGGGGCGCGGCGGCGATCCGCGCCCGCTCGGCCACGGCGTCGAGATGGTGGTCCATCAGCGCGCCCGCCCGCGCGGCGTCGCCCTCCGCCAGCGCGGCGACGATGGCCCGGTGCTCGCTCACCGCGCAATCCGACGAGTGCGGGCGGGCGTAGAGGGACAGGATGAGCGCGCAGCGATAGCCGAGCTCGGCCACGTAGCGCCGGAGCACGGCGCTGCCCGTCATCTCCGCGAGCAGGAGGTGGAACTCGGTCGCAAGGCGGATCGAGGTCGCCTCCGGGCCGCCCGCCGCCGCCTCCTCGCCCGCGATATGGGCGTCGAGGGTCGCCATCTGCTCGGCGCCGAGGCGCCCGGCCAAGCGGGCCACGACGAGGCGCTCGAGCCCGATCCGGACGTCGAAGGCGTCCCGCGCCTCCTCCCAGCTCGGCGTCGCCACGACCGCGATCCGGTTGCGGCGCAGCTCGACCAGCCCCTCGGCGGCGAGCTGGCCGAGGGCTTGGCGGGCGATGGTGCGGCTGACGCCGAAGCGTTCGCCCAGCGCATCCTCGGGCAGCCGGTCGCCCGGCGCCAGCGCCCGCTCCACGATGGCGCGCCGGAGCGACCGGCAGATCGCGCCGACCCGGTCCGTCGCGTCGCGTCGTCTCTCATCGTTCATGCAGGACCTGCCCCGGCCGCGACCGCACCATCCTCCCGCCGGCGAGGCCCGCTGGGCGGCCGGAGGAGGGGCGCGCCGCCGTACAGGCACGGACGGGAGAGGAAAGCTAGACCGTACGGAGGCAAGTTCGAAGCCGGATGCGGGGATCGGCCCGGACGGGCAGGCCCCGCCGGGCCGGATCGTCGCGCTTCCGCCGCACTGACCTGCTCCAACCGGGCCGAGCCCTCATCCCCGGAGCCCCCGCCGTGTCCCCACTCGTTCGCAGGCGAGCCTCCCGGCGCGCGGTGCGCCGGCTCTCCTCCGGCCTCGCCTCGATCCTGAAGGCGACCGCCCAGTTCGGCGAGGCCGCGTCCCGCCAGGGGCAGAAGACGCTCCGCGAGGCCCGGAAGACGGTGAAGCCGCCGCGGGAGCCGGCCCCGGGCCGGGCGCCGGGCCGCTTCGTCGAGATCGACGGCCTGCGCGTCCACTACATCGCGCGGGGCCGGGGGCGCCCCGTGGTGCTGATCCACGGCAACGGGACGATGGCGGAGGATTTCGCCATCAGCGGGCTCCTCGACCAGCTCGCCGAGCGCTACCGGGTCATCGCGATCGACCGGCCCGGCTTCGGCCACACGGAGCGGCCGCGCCACCGGATCTGGACGGCCGCCGCCCAGGCGCGGCTCGTCGAGCGCGTGCTCGATCAGCTCAACGTGCGCAATCCCGTCATCCTCGGCCATTCCTGGGGCACCATCGTCTCGCTGGCCCTCGCGACGCGGGCGGGGCGGGACCTGCGCGGCCTCGTCCTCCTGTCCGGGTTCTACTATCCGGCGCGGCGCGCCGACGTGGCGATGATCACGCCCCTGGCCATACCGGGGGTGGGCGACGCCGTCCGATCCCTGATGCCCAGCACGATCGGCCATCTGCTCGCGCCGCACGTCTTCCGCCACGTCTTCAAGCCGCAGGCCGTGCCCGCCCGGTTCAAGGCCCGCTTCCCGGTCGGGATCTCGGTCCACCCGACGCAGGCCCGCGCCAGCGCGGAGGACACCGCCACCATGAACGCGGCGGTCGCCCTGCTGCAGGACCATTACGCCGATCTGCGGCTGCCGGTCGCGATCCTCAGCGGCGACGCGGACGCGGTCGTCGATCCCGCCGAGCAGTCGCAGCGCCTGCATGGGGCGGTCGCGGGCAGCACGCTGACGATCCTGCCCGGTCAGGGGCACATGATCCACTACGCGGCCCGCGCCAAGATCGGGCGGGCGGTGGACGCCGTGATGGCCGCGCGGGCCAAGAGCCTGCACTGGCTCTGAGCCGGGCGGCCCGCCCGGACGATCCGCCTCACGCGGCGGAGGCCGCGCCGCCCTCGATCAGGCGCAGGCTGCGGCGCAGGCTCTGGGGCGGCTGGCCGAAGAAGCGCAGGAAGGCGCGGCGCATCCGGTCGCGGTCGGCAAAGCCCGTGTCCCGGGCGACGACGTCCATCGTGTGGCGCCCCTCCTCGAGCATGACCTGCGCCGCTTCGAGCCGCAGCCGCTCGACGGCCTTGGCCGGCGACTGGCCGGTCTCCTCCCGGAAGAGGCGGCTGAACTGGCGCGGGCTGAGGCTGGCGGCCTCCGCGAGCTCCTCCACGGTGAGCGGGTTGCGCAGGTGCTCCTTGGCGTAGAGCAGCGCGCGGCGGACGCGGTCCGAGCGGGGCTCCAATTCGAGGAGGGCCGAGAATTGCGACTGCCCGCCCGGGCGGCGGTGATAGACGACGAGCTTGCGCGCCACCGCGCGCGACAGAGCCGCGCCGTGATCGTCCTCGATCAGGGCCAGGGTCAGGTCGATCGCCGCGCTCATCCCCGCCGAGGTCCAGACATTGCCGTCGGAGGCGAAGATGCGGTCGTCGTCGACGCGGGCGAGGGGGAAGCGTTCCTGCAGGTCGCGGGCATGGGCCCAGTGCGTGGTGGCCGTGCGGCCGTCGAGGAGGCCGGCCTCGGCGAGGGCGAAGGCGCCCGTGCAGAGCCCCGCGACGCGCCGGCTCTGCCGGCCCGCCCCGGCGACGTAGTCGCGCAGCGCCGGCGTGAGCGGGCGGGGCAGCAATTCCCCGACGACCATCAGCGTGTCGGGGAAGTCGGTCAGCGGGACGGTCTCGATCCGGATGCCGAGCGAGGAGCGGACCGTCCCGCCCCGCTCGGACATCACGGTCAGGCGGTAGGCCTCCTCCCCGAGGGCGACGTTGGCGAACTCGAAGGCCGACAGGGCGGCCATGCCCATGACCTGGAATCCGTCCTCGAGGATGAACCCGACCTGCCGCACCGGCCCCTCCCGACGTGATGTCCTGATTTGACGGGTTTACGTCATTTCGGACATTGCCGTCCAGCCCTAGGGTTCCCGCATCGCCAACCGGCCACGCCTTCGGGAAAGGGCACGCCCATGACCACACAGCAGGGAACCGTCCTCGTCACCGGCGCCTCCTCCGGGATCGGGGCCGTCTACGCCGACCGCTTCGCCGGGCGCGGCCACGACCTCGTCCTCGTCGCCCGCAACCGCGAGCGCCTCGAGGCCGTGGCCGAGACGCTGCGCCGCCGCCACGGCGTCGCGGTCCGGACCGTCGCGGCCGATCTCGCGAGCCGGGCGGGGCTCGCCGAGGTCGAGGCGATCCTGAGCACCGACGCGCGCATCACGCATCTCGTCAACAATGCGGGCTTCGGCAGCGCCGCGCCGCTCGCCTCGGCCTCGGTCGACGAGATGGAGCGGATGATCGCCATCAACGTCACCGCGCCGATGCGCCTGACCTACGCGGCCGTGCCGGCCTTCCGGGCGCGCGGCGCGGGCACGGTCATCAACATCGCCTCGATCGTCGCCATCGGCCCGGAAGTGCTCAACGGGGTCTATGGCGGCTCGAAATCCTTCGTCCTCGCCTTCAGCCACGCCCTGCGCAAGGAACTCGACGGCACCGGCGTCGCGGTGCAGGTGGTGCTGCCCGGCGCGACCGGGACGGAGTTCTGGGACATCGCGGGGCTTCCCGCCAGCAACCTTCCGGCGGATTGGGTGATGTCGGCCGAGGATCTCGTCGACGCCGCCCTCGTCGGGCTCGACCGGGGCGAGTTCGCCACCGTGCCCTCCCTGCGCGACGCCGCCGAGTGGGAGGCCTGGGAGGCCGCCCGCCGGACCATGCTGCCGCACCTGTCCAGCGCCCGGCCGGCCGAGCGCTACCGCACCGCCTAGGCCCGCGCCCTTGGCCGGCGCCGCCCCGCGCGCGATGTTCCGGCTCGGCCGGCATCGCGGCGGCGGCCCCACCGGACGGTTCGGCACGGTTCCGGTCGGAAGGCCGCCCGCGCGGGGCAGATGGCCCGCCTCTGGCTTGCGGCCGGGCAGCGGCGCGGATCGCGAGGTCCGCTGAAGGGAACAGCGATGCTCGACATCGGCGTTGTGGCCATCCCCGATCCGAAGCCGATGTCGCTCCCGGCCCTCGCCGTGCTCCGGACCGCGAGCACGGTCGCGGGCAGCCCGGCCGACAACCTGCGCCTGATCTCGGAGGCGGGCGGCCTCGTCCCGATCCAGGCCGGCTCCGCCCTCGCTCCGGAGCCGAGGGGCGAGGCGGCCGTTCGGCCGGGCCGTCCAGGCGGAGGTCGCGCACGCGCCCGAGGGCATGTCCGAAATCGCCGTGTTTATGACGTTTGCGACATGGCCCGCCTTCCCTAAGCAGGTTGTTCGCTCTGCACCGAACCGGAGGGACGCAATCATGGTGACGCTCACGGTCAACGATCGCCGGCACTCGGTCGACGCCGAGCCGGACACGCCGCTCCTCTTCGTCCTGCGCGACACGCTGGGCCTGACCGGCACCAAGTACGGCTGCGGCATCGGCCAGTGCGGGGCCTGCACCATCCTCCTCGACGGGCAGGCGGTGCGCTCCTGCCAGGTGCCGGTCGAGAGCGTGGGCGCGCAATCCGTCACCACCATCGAGGCGATCGAGCAGGATCCGGTCGGCGCCCGGGTGGTCTCGGCCTGGATCGGCATCGAGGTGCCGCAATGCGGCTATTGCCAGTCCGGGCAGGTCATGGCCGCGACGGGCCTCCTCAAGGAGAACCCGAGGCCGAGCGAGGGCGACATCGCCGCCGCGATGACCAACCTGTGCCGCTGCGGCACCTACAACGTCGTCGCCGCGGCCGTGCGGCGGGCCGCGGCCTGAGGGGAGGGCGCCATGAACGGCCTCACGATGAACGACCTCACGATGAACGACCTCACGATGGACGGCCTCACGATGAACGGCCTCGCCCCCCACCTGCTCGCGGACCCGCGCCGGGCGGCGGGCCGCGCGCCCGTCCGCAACCTCTCGCGGCGCGGCTTCCTCGGGACCGCCGCGGGCGCGCTCGTCCTCGGGGTCGGCCTCGGCCCCGCCCTCGCCCAGGAGCGGGCCGAGGGAGCGGGCGCCGTCGCCCCGAAGCCGGGCACGCGCGTCGCGGCCTTCCTCGAGATGCGGCCCGACGGCACGGCGCGCCTGCTCAGCCCCTTCGTGGAGGGCGGCCAGGGCATCAATACGGGCCTCGCCCAGACGATCGGCGAGGAGTTCGACCTCGATCCGTCGCGCTTCGCGGTGGAATGCGCGCCGCCCGGCCCCGATTACGCGGTCGTCAACGGCCTGCGCATGACGGGCGGCAGCTTCTCGACCCGCTCCAGCTTCGACGCCATGCGGAGGCTCGGCGCCACGGCCCGCGAGATGATGCTACGGGCCGCCGCGGCGCGGCTCGGCGTGCCGCAGGCCAGCCTGACGACCGATGACGGGCGCGTGGTCCACGCCGCCTCCGGCCGCACGCTCGGCTACGGCGATCTCGCCGCCGCGGCCCTCGCCCTGCAGCCGCGGGACGACGTGCCCCTGAAGGACCCGAAGACCTTCCGGTGGATCGGCAAGCCGGTCGCGCGGCTCGACGCGCGCGACAAGTCGACGGGCCGGGCGATCTACGCGATCGACATCCGCCTGGACGGGATGCTGCACGCGGCCGTCCAGCACGCCCCCCATCTCGGCACCGAGCCGCAGGACATCGCCAACGAGGCGGAGGTGCGCGCGATGCCGGGCGTCCGCTCGGTGCACCGCCTGCCGGGCGCCGTGGCGGTCGTGGCCGATTCCTGGTGGCGCGCGCGCAAGGGGGCCGAGGCCCTCCGCGTCGCCTGGACGAGCCCCGCCGCCGAGGGCATCGCGACGGTCTCCGCCGGCTTCTCGTCGGCCGCGATGCTCGAGGCCCTGAAGGGCGCGACGGATGCGGGCATCCCGGCCGAGCAGGAGGGCGACGTGGCGGGCGCCTTCGCCGGGGCCGCGACGCTCGTCGAGGCGGAGTACGACGCGCCCTATCTCGCCCACGCGCAGCTCGAACCGCCCTCGGCCGTCGCCCGCTTCGCGGCGGACGGGACGCTCGATCTCTGGCTGCCCAACCAGATGCCGGAGGTGTTCCAGCAGGTCGCCGCCGGAATCGCCGGGCTGCAGCCGGCGCAGGTGCGCATCCACTCGCCGATGCTGGGCGGCTTCTTCGGCCGCCACTTCTATTACGGGCCGGCCAATCCCTTCCCGCAGGCGATCCTGCTCGCCCGGGCGACCGGCAGCGCCGTGCGGGTCCTGTGGTCGCGCGAGGAGGAATTCGGGATGGACGCGGTGCGTCCCCTGAGCTTCGCGCGGTTCCGCGCGGCGCTCGGCCCCGACGGGCTGCCGGTGGCCCTGCAGATCCGGGCGGTGGGCGAGGGCCCGATCGGCCGCTGGTTCGGCGCGCTGTTCAAGGCGCCGGTCGATTCCTCCGTCGTCGAGGGCCTCGACCGGAAGCCCTACGCGATCCCGAACCGGCGCCTCGACTACGTGAAGGTGCCCCACCCCGTCACGATCGCCTTCTGGCGCTCGGTCGGCCACTCGATGAACGACTATTTCTACGAGAGCTTCCTCGACGAGGTGGCCGCGGCCGGCGGCCACGACCCCTTCGCCCTCCGCATGGCGCTTCTGAAGGACAGCCCGCGCCACCGCACGCTCCTGCAGACGGTCGCCGATCGCGCCGGGGGATGGAAGCGCGGGCCGTTCGAGGCGCCCGACGGCACGCGCCGGGCGCGCGGCATCGCGATGGCCTCGCCCTTCGGCTCGGAGACCGCGACCATCGCGGAGGTGTCCCTCACGGACGGCCAGGCGCGGGTGCACGACCTCTGGATCGCCATCGATCCGGGCAGCGTGGTCAATCCGGGCATCGTCGCGCGGCAGGTCGAGGGCGCGGCGGCGCTCGGCCTCTCGGCGACGCTGCTGGAGCAGGTCGTCTACGAGGGCGGCCGGCGGCAGGCGCGCAACTACGACGCCTACCCGATCCTCGACCGCGAGCGGATGCCGCGCGTCCACGTCACCATCGTCGAGAGCGGCGCGCCGATGGGCGGGATCGGCGAGCCGGGCCTGCCCGGCGTGCCGCCGGCGGTGGTCAACGCGGTCGCGGCCCTGACCGGCCGGCGCGTGCGCAGCCTGCCGCTCGCCAAGGCGCAGCTCTCGGGGGTCTGAGGGTGGAGCCGGCCATGACCACGATCGCGACGGCGGAGGCGGCGGCCCCCGTCCGGGCGGGCCGCGCGCCCCTGTTCGACTACCTGCCGGTCAGCCTGTTCGGCGCCGTGATGGGGCTGGCCGGCCTGAGCGTCGCGTGGCGCCTCGCGAGCGCGCGCTACGGCCTTCCCGCGCTCGTGTCCGACCTGATCGGGTGGGGCGCCCTCGCCACCTTCGTGGGGCTCGCGCTCGCCTACGGCGCCAAGGCCGTCACCGCGTGGCCGGCGGTCCTCGCCGAGTTCCGGCACCCCATCGCCGGCAACCTGTTCGGCACCGTGCTGATCAGCCTGCTGCTGCTGCCCTTCGTTCTCCGGGGCCTCAGCCCGACCCTGGCCGCGGCGGCCTGGATCCTCGGCGTCGTCGGCATGGTGCCCTTCGCCGTGCTCATCGTGAACCGCTGGATGGGCAGCCGCCAGAGGCTCGCCCATGCCACCCCGGCCTGGATGGTGCCCGTCGTCGGCCTCCTCGACGTGCCGCTCGCCGCCCCCTCGGTCGGCCTTCCGCACACGCAGACGCTGAGCCTGTTCTCCCTGAGCGTGGGGCTGTTCTTCGCGCTCCCGCTCTTCACCCTGGTCTTCGCCCGCCTCGTCTTCGAGGAGCCGCTGCCCGCCGCGCAGCAGCCGACGCTGATGATCCTGGTGGCGCCCTTCGCGGTCGGGTTCTCCAGCTACGCGGCGACGCTCGGCCGGATCGACGCCTTCGCGGAGGCCCTGTTCCTCATCGCGCTGTTCGTCTTCGTGGTCCTCGTCGGCCGCCTGCGCGACCTGCCGCGCTGCTGCCCGTTCCGGGTGTCGTGGTGGGCCGTGAGCTTCCCCGCGGCCGCGATGGCCGTGGCGGCCCTGCGCTACGCCGAGCATGTCGGCGACGTCGCGGCGGACGGCCTCGCCCTGCTCCTGCTCGCCCTCGCCACGATCCTCATCGCCGGCCTGGCGCTGCGCACGCTCCTCGGCATCGCCCGCAACGAGCTTCGCCAGCTCGCCGGCTGAGGCCCCGCGCCCCCATGCGCCGCCGGCCCCCAAACGGAAACGGTGGCTTTCGATCGTTTCCGTTTCCGGAGAACGCGCGGCGCGGCACTCTGCTCGTCGTTCCGCGATCAGGGGCCGCGCCGCGGCCCGACCCGCCCCAGACCCCGAGGAGGTTCACCATGCCGACGATCACCACGAAGGACGGGACCGAGATCTTCTACAAGGATTGGGGGCCGCGGGACGGAGGGGTGATCGTCTTCCATCACGGCTGGCCGCTCAGCGCCGACGATTGGGACGCGCAGATGCTGTTCTTCCTCGAACAGGGCTTCCGCGTCGTCGCGCATGACCGGCGCGGCCACGGCCGCTCCAGCCAGACCGCCACCGGCAACGAGATGGACACCTACGCGGCCGACGTCGCCGAGCTCGCCGCCGCCCTCGACCTGAGGGAGGCCATCCATGTCGGCCACTCGACCGGCGGGGGCGAGGTCGCCCGCTACGTCGCCCGCGCCGAGCCGGGGCGCGTCTCGCGGGCCGTGCTGATCGGCGCCGTGCCGCCGGTGATGGTCCGGTCCGAGGCGAATCCGGGCGGCCTGCCGATCGCGGTCTTCGACGGGTTCCGCGCGGCGCTGGCGGCCAACCGGGCGCAATTCTACCGCGACGTTCCGGCCGGCCCCTTCTACGGCTTCAACCGCGCGGGCGCGCAGGTCTCGCAGGGGATCGTCGACAATTGGTGGCGGCAGGGGATGATGGGCGGCGCCAAGGCGCAGTACGATTGCATCGCGGCCTTCTCGGAGACCGACTTCACGGACGACCTGAAGGCGATCGGGGTGCCGGTCCTGGTGCTGCACGGCACCGACGACCAGATCGTGCCGATCGCGGATTCGGCCCTGCTCTCGCACCCGCTCCTGAAGGCGGGCACCCTCAAGACCTATGACGGGTTCCCGCACGGGATGTGCACCACCCATCCGGACGTCATCAACCGGGATCTCCTCGCCTTTGTCCGCGATTCGCGATGATCGCGATCAACGCGGGGAGGGCGCGGCCGGAGATCGCGATCATCGGGCCGATCCTCACTTCTCGCGGAAGGCCCGGCGCGTCTGATCGGTGAGGGGCTTGGTGAGGTAGGACAGGACCGTCCGGTCCGCCGTCTTGACGAAGGCCTCGACCGGCATGCCGGGCATCAGCGTCGTCCCCTCGAGGCGGGCCAGTTCCTCCTTCGGCACGCCGAGCCGCACCAGGTAGTATGCGGTCCCCGTCCGCTTGTCCTCGCTGACATCGGCCGCGATCCGGGTCACCGCGCCCCGGAGCTCGGGCGTGGTGCGCTGGTCGAAGCTCGGGAAGCGCAAGCTCGCCACCTGCCCGAGCCGCACCCGGTCGATGTCCTGGGGCGCGACCCGGACCTCGACGACGAGCGAATCGGCCGTCGGCACGATCAGCATGATCGGCTCGCCGGGCGAGATGACCCCGCCGCGCGTGTGGACGGCGAGTTCGTGCACGTATCCGGCCTGAGGCGAGCGGATCTCGATGCGTTGAAGCTGGTCGTAGGCGGTGATCTTCTGCTCGATCAGGGTGGCGACCTTGGCCCGGATCTCGGCCAGTTCCTTTGCCACTTCGCTGCGCAGGTTCTGCTCCAGCTGGATGATCTGCAATTCCGTCTCGGAGATCTTGCCCTTCGTCTGCGCGATGTTGGCGACGAGCACGCCCCGCTCGCCCTTGAGCCGCGCGATGTCGCGCTCCAGGCTCGTGACCCGGCTCAGCTGGATCAGGTTCTTCCTCCAGAGGTCCTGCACGCCGTCGTACTCGCGCTGGATGATGCCCGTCTCCTGCTCCTTGGCCTCCCCCTGCTCGGACAGGCCGCGGATCTCGTCCCGGAGCTGGCCCACCCGCTCGCGCAGCTGCGCCTCCTGCCCGAGCCGCGCGTCGCGGCGGAACCGGAAGAGCTTGCGCTCGCCGTCGACGATGCGGGCGACATCGGGGCCGGCCGCGCGCAGTTCGGCGGGAAAAGCGACCTCGCCGAGGCCGTCGCGCTCGGCCTCGAGGCGCGCCGTGCGGGCGGCCAGTTCCCAGAGGCTCTTGCTGACGCTGTCGTAGGTGGCCCTGGCCGTGGTCGCGTCGAGGCGGATCAGGAGGTCGCCCGCGTTGACGCGGCTTCCCTCGTCCACGCGCAAGTCGGCCACGACGCCGCCCGTCGGGTGCTGCACCTTCTTGATGTTGGTCTCGACCACGAGCGAGCCCGCGGCGATGATCGCCCCGGACAATTCCGTCAGGGCGGTCCAGGCGCCCACGCCGGTCGCGAGGGCGAGGACGGCCAGGACGCCGAGGAGGTGGCGCCGCAGGGAGCGGCGCGTCGCGCGGGTGGGATCCTGTCCGGTCATGCCACCCTCGTCGGGGTCTGGCGCGTGAGCGCGGCCAGTTGCGCCAGGACCTCGTCCCGCGGCCCGTGCATCTGCACCCGGCCGTCGCTCAGGACGAGGATGCGGTCGACCGCCGTGAGGGCGCTCGGCCGATGGGCGATGACGACGGCGACGCCGCCCCGGGCGCGCACCCCCTGCACCGCGGCGGACAGCGCCCGCTCGCCATCGACGTCGAGGTTGGAGTTCGGCTCGTCGAGGACGACGAGGAAGGGGTCGCCGTAGAGGGCCCGGGCGAGGGCGATGCGCTGGCGCTGGCCGCCGGAGAGGGCCGGAAGCCCCGGCCCGATGGGCGTGTCGTAGCCCGCGGGCAGCCGCAGCACGACCTCGTGGACGCCCGCCGCGCGTGCCGCCGCCAGCAACGCCTCCGGGTCGGGATCCGGGTCGAAGCGCGTGATGTTCTGCGCGATGGTGCCCTCGATCATCTCGACGTCCTGGGCGAGGTAGCCGAGGCTGCGCCCGAGCTCGTCCCGGTCCCACTGGTCGAGGGCGGCGCCGTCGAGCCGGATGACGCCCCGGCTCGGGGGCGTGATCCCGACGAGGGCGCGGGCGAGCGTCGACTTGCCGGAGCCGCTCTGCCCGATCACGCCGAGCGCGCTGCCGGGCGCCAGGGCGAAGCTCACGTCGTGCAGGGCGAGCGTGTCGCTCCCCGGCAGGGCGACCGACAGGGCCGTGACCCTGACGCTCTCGCGCGGCCGGGGAAGCGGCACAGGCGTCGCCGCATCGCCGTCCGGCAGAGCGGCGACGAGCCGGGCCCAGGCCTGGCGGGCCGCGGCCACCGACTTCCAGTTCGCGATCGCCAGATCCACCGGCGCGAGGGCGCGGGCGGAAAGGATGGTAGCGGCGAGCATCACGCCGGCCGTCGCCTCCTCGCGGACCACGAGCAAGGCGCCGAGGCCGAGGATGCCGGATTGGAGCATCGTGCGCAGGAGCCGTGCCGCGCTGCCGAAGCCGATGGCGAGATCGTTGCCGTAGGTCGTGACGTCGAGGCTGCGCCGCGACCTGTCCTGCCAGAGCGCGACCATGCGCGAGCGCATGCCGAGGGCGGTCAGAAGGGGCGCGGTGCGGTGGACCATGTCGGTGAAGGCGCGCCGCTCGGCCGTGGCCTTCACGGCCGCCCGGGTCGGTCCCGCGCTGGCCCAGTCGGTGAGGAGGGTCAGCGCGGCGAGGACGATGGCACCCGCCGCGATGGCGACACCGATCCAGGGATGGAACAGGAAGCAGATCGCGATGTAGAGGGGCACCCACGGCAGGTCGAAGATGGCCGTGAAGGCCATGCTGCCGAGGAAGCCCCGGACCGTATCGAGGTCGCGAAGCGCCTGCGGGCCCTCGTCCGTGCGCGGCCCCTCGGTGCCGCGCGCGAGCAGCGTGCGGAACAGGCGCTCGCCGAGCCGCTCTTCGACCAGGCGCCCGAACCGCGCCAGGATGCGGGCTCGCAGCATTTCGAGCAGGCTCTGGATCAGGAAGAGCATCCCCGCGATCCCGGCGAGCCCGAGGAGGGTCGGGATGCTGCGGCTCGGCAGCACCCGGTCGTAGACCTGGAGCATGAACAGGGGGGCGGTGAGCATCAGCAGGTTGATGACGCCGCTCGCCACGATCGCGGTGACGAGCGCACCCCTGCCGGCCCGCAGGGCGCCCCAGAACTCGCGGCGCCCGCGCCGACGCAAGGTTCGATCGTCACCCAACTCGTCCCCCTCGTCCCTCAAGTGCCTCCCCCGCGGCATCGAGACGGCCTCCGCCGCGCAGCGGCGGAGGCGCCTCCCGTCAGAGGCCGAGCAGATGCAGACCGGTGGTGCTGGTGTGCCCGCCCGGATCGGCGTGATGGGTGTCGACGTGGCCGCCGAGATCGAGCGAGGCGATGCCGAGATCGAGGCTCAGCCCGCCCGAATGCTCCGTTCCCCCCGGCCCTGAGGAGACCGGCGCGAGGTCGAGGAGCTTGCCGACGAGCGCGTCCGAACCGCCCAGGCCGCTTTCGGGGAACGCGATGCTGTCGCCCTCGAGCAGGTTGATGCTGGCAAGGCCCGGCTGGCCGGCCGGGGCGGTGAGGGCACCGACCTGGATCGCGTGGGACGGATCGGCCTGGGGCGAGGCCACCGCCACGTCGGCGATCGGGTTCGCTGCGGCCGGACCGATGCCGATCTCGATGAGGGGATGGGCCGAGCCCGAGCCGCCGGATCCGGAGCCGCCGAGGAGGCCGCCGAGCAGATCCCCGTTCGTGCCGCCCGTCGCACCGTCGAGCAGGGTCGTCACCGGCGCGAGGACGCCGCCGGTTGCGCCTCCGTTGCCGCTCTCCTGTCCGAGCCCTCCGACGGCGCCGGTCAGGCCGTCGAGGAGGCCGCCGGCCGCGTTCGTCACCGCGCCGAGGTCCCCCAGGATCGGAGCGACGGTGCCGAGCCCGTCTCCACCGAGGAGGCCGCCCGGCAGGCCGGCGACATCGGTCAGGAGCGTGCCCGCCTCGCCCAGATGTCCGAGCCCGACCGTCTCGCCGAGATTCGTGAGCCCGTGCAGGGCATCGTTGAGAAGCGGCACGTCGTGCCCGACATCCTCGATCCCGGCGTGCAGGTTGAGAACGGCGGCGTTGGCAAGGTTCGAGACCGGGGCGAGGAGCCCGTTCGGCGAGAGAAGGCCGCCCCCGGCGCTCGCCGCGCCCGTCAGGCTGCCCACGAGCGTGCCGGCCGAGGTGAGAACGTCTGCGAGGTCCGACAGGAGGGGCGTCACGGCCGAGACGCCGCCGCCGCCGAGCAGCCCTCCCGGCAGATTGAGCGCGTCGGTGACGAGATGGGCCGGCTCGCCGATATGGCCGAGCCCCAGCGTCTCGCCGAGCCCCGTGAGCCCGTGGATCGGCCCGTTCAGCGTCGGGTTCTGGTGCCCGACATCCTCGAGCGTGGTGTGAAAATCGAGCACGCCCTGATTGAGCAGGTTCGTCACGGGATCGAGCGCGCCGTTCGGGCCGACGATCCCGTTGCCCGATGCCGGCGCCGCGGTCAGGGATTGCACCAGCGTGCCCGCCGCGTCCGTGACGTGGCCCGCGTCGGTGAGCAGGCCGGCGGCACCCCCGATATCCGTCGGGCGACCGGCCGCACCGGCCAGATCCGTGATCAGGTTTCCGGACTCGCCGATATGGCCGAGGCCGAGCGTCTCGCCGAGATGGGTGAGGCCGTGCAGGGGGCCGTTCAGGGCGGTGACCTGATGGCCGGTCTCCTCGAGCTGCGCGTGCGTGTCGAGCACGAGACCGTTCGCGACGGCGCTCAGGCTGTCCGGCACGAGGGCGTTCGGGGTGTCGGAGCCCGTCCCGTCGAGGGTCGATTCGACGAGCGAGGCGACGGGGCCGAGGCTCGACAGCTGCGCCGTCGACAGGGCCGTCGAGGAGAGAAGGGCTTCAGGGCTGACGAGCCATTCGAGGCTGCGGGTCAGCGGCAGGCCGAGGACGTTCAGGGATGATGCGGACATCAGACACTCCGATGATTTCGCATACAACCCTTGCTGTTCGCCCCCGTTGCCCGGCCAACGAATGTTAAAGACCGAGTTTTCCCTGAAGATTTTAATAATCGACCCCCGATGATCGATTAAATCTCTGACGATCAACGTCTTTTGGAATAACAGTCGGACTTTTCCGTTTCTGGATAAGTCCTTTGATAAATGGATTATCGGCGCTCGAAAGCAGCAGGTCGACGCGAGACAGCAGGCGAGCGCGCCTCGCCGCCGGCGCGAGCGGCCCGAGGCCCTTCAAGGCCGGGGGACGGGCTTCGAGCGAGAAGGGGCCCCCGTGCGGGACGGCACGTGGCCGAGCCTCCGCTCTTGCGTAGACGCGCCGGAATGCGCATGGCAGGTCGGAATGGCTAAGCACCGCCCGCGGCGTGGCCGGCGACCGGTCATCCCGGGAGCGGCCGCGCCGCGGGCGGCATGTCCCGGCCCGTTGCACACAGGAGTTCTGGATGATCACGAGCGGGTACAGGAGATCCGTGGCGGCGGCCGGCCTCGCGGCTCTCGTCGGCCTCACGGGCCGGGCGGAGGCCGCCCAATGCGGCAACTCGGCCGCCGGATTCGAGGCCTGGAAGCGGGAATTTGCCGAGGAGGCCCGGGGCCGGGCCAGCGCGGCGAGCCTCGCCGCCCTGGCGCAGACCTCCTATTCGAGCCCGACCATCGCGGCCGACCGCGGCCAGAAGAGCTTCAAACTCTCCCTCGATCAGTTCCTGGCCAAGCGCGGCGGGCCGGCCATCGTCTCGCGCGGGCGCGCCCTCAAGCAGCAGAACGCCGCCCTGTTCGCCTCGATCGAGCAACGCTACGGCGTGCCGCCGGGGCCGCTCCTCGCCATCTGGGGCATGGAGACGGGTTTCGGCGCCGTGCGCGGCAACATCAACACGCTCTCCGCGGTGGCGACCCTCGCCTATGATTGCCGGCGCTCCGCCTACTTCACGGACCAGCTCTACGCGGCGCTCACGCTGGTCGATCGCGGAATTCTCACGGCGAGCACCCGCGGCGCGGCGCATGGCGAGGTCGGGCACACGCAGTTCCTGCCGAAGAACGTGCTGAACTACGGCACCGGCGGCAGCCTCGACAGCGCTCCGAACGCGCTCAATGCCACCGCCAACTTCCTCAAGGCCCACGGATGGCGCGCCGGCGCCGGCTACCAGCCGGGCGAGCCGAACTTCGCCGCGATCCAGGGCTGGAACGCGGCCCAGGTCTACCAGCGCGCCATCGCGCTGCTCGGCCAGCGCATCGACGGCGGTCCCTGATCGGGGGCGGCCCTCAGCCGCCCGCCCGGCCCGTCAGGCGGTCCCACAGGCCGATGCGGCTCGCGCCCCCCGGACCGGGGCCATCCTGGCGCGATCCCGCCACGACGACGAGGCGCCGGACCTCGCCGCGCAGGTAGGCCTGCAGGAAGCGGTCGTACTGGCGGAAGACGACGCAGCCGTTCGAGGCGCCGCTCGGGCCCAGCATGTAGGTGTGGGCGAGGAGGCCGTCCCGCCCATGGATCGCGGTGCTGCCGCCGACGGGGTTGAGACGGATCGCCCGTACCCCGTGGAACAGCCGCTCGCGCTCGGTGAGATCGTAGGTACCCGGCGGCGTCGAGCCGCGCATGCGCAGGTGGACGTGGCGCGGATTGTCGAGGCTCGGGCCGAGCCCGGAATGCGCCTCCAGCACCTCGCCGCTCGGCAGTGTGACCCGGGCCGCGCTGATGTCGTAGATCGCCGTGCCCGCACCCGCCGTCGGGGCCGGGATCGGCGTGAGCCGGGACCGGGGCGAATCGTCGATCGCATCGCTCTGCGGAGCGGCGTAGGCGAGGGCCGGGCCCGCCGGCTCGTCGCCCTTGCCGAGGAAGCGCTCGAAGAAGGGACGCTCGGCCGCCGTCGCGGCGCTGAAGACGCTGCGCGTCGTGGGCTGCGGCGGTCGCGCGGCGACGCGCGCCGGGACCGCGACGGGGGAACGGAATTCGGGCGGGCGCGGTACCGGCAGCGGCACGGCCTGGGCGAGGCGCTGCGGCTCTGCCATCGGCAGGGCGTCGGGCGCGGATGCGGGAACGGGCGTCTCGGGCGGACGCGGCGCGGCGCTCTCGGCCCGGGCGAGGATGAACCCCGCCGCGCGTCCCGGCAGGGGCGTCGGATCGAGCATCCAGGCGGTCTCGGCGGCGACCGCGGAACGGGCGAGGGGCGACGGCGTGGCGGGTGCGCCGGCATCGGGGGCGGGCGATGCGGCGGGCATGGGGCCGGCCAGCCGCGCCGCCGGAGGCAGGACGCCGCCGATCGCCGCCGCGACGCCCGCGCCGCCGAGGGCGAGGCCGAGAAATCGGCGGAGGCGACGGCGCCGGTGAACGCGCTCGGCGAGGCAACGGGGCGGGTACGCAACCTGGACCATGCGGGCTCGACTCGGATACGCGTTGCCCTCGGGCCGCACGCGCCCCGGCCCTCAGCGCGCTGCGCGAAGAGGGTTCGGGCCGTTCACCGATGCGGGGCACGTTCGACCTGAAGTGTCCCGATTGAGCACCGGTTTGGTTAATATTGGCTCAATCGGATCGCAGAACTGCGATGTGCTATGCCGCGTCGGCCGCGGCAGGCGAGGAGGGGCGGATCGCGACATGACGGAACCGGCCCGCACCGAGGTCGCGGTCGAACTCGGGCTCGGCGGCGTGCTGCGCTTCGGGACGCGCCGGGTCGCCGTCGCCGACGCGCTCGCGCTCCTGAGCGCCATCGAGAGCAGCGGCTCCGTACAGGGCGTCGCGACGGCCCTCGACCTCTCCTACCGCGCCGCCTGGGATCGCCTGCGCAGCCTGGAGACGGCGCTCGGGCAGCAGCTGGTGCGCAAGACCCGCGGGCACGGCACCACCCTGACCCCCGTCGGCCAAGCCCTGGCGCAGGCCCTCTCCGACGCGGCGGCGGGCCTCGCCGCGCCCCTTGCGCGGGAGGCTCGGGCGATCGAGGCGCGGCTCGCGAGCCTGGTCGGCGGGGCACCCCGTCCGCTCGCCATCGCGGCGAGCCACGATCTCGTCCTGATGGACACGCTCGCCGCGCTCGACGATTGCGACGTCGCTGTCGTGGGCAGCCGCGAGGCGGTGCAGCGCCTCCTCGACGGGCAGGCGGACGTGGCGGGGTTCCATTGCGGCTCGCACGGGCTCACGGAGGCGGGCGCCCCCTTCACCGACCTCGTCGACAATCCGGGTCTGCGGGTGCAGGCGCTGTTCGCGCGCGAGCAGGGCTTGCTGCTCGCGCGCGGAAACCCCCTTGGCATCCGCGGCCTCGACGACCTCGCGACGGGGCGGGTCCGCTACGTCAACAGGCAGAGAGGGTCCGGCACGCGGGCGTGGTTCGACCGGATGCTGGCGGAGGCGGGGCTCGCGCCGTCCGCGATCACCGGATACGGCGTCGAGGAATTCACCCACCAAGCGGTCGCCGCCGTGATCGCCACGGGCACGGCCGATGCGGGGCTCGGCGCCCGCTCGGCGGCCGAGCGGTTCGGCCTCGATTTCCTCAGCATCGGCTGGGAGACCTACCATCTCGCGGCGAGCGCCGTGCTGCCCGAAGAGCGCCTCGACGGCCTCATCGCGGCGGTCGCGGCGCGGGCGGGGCGCGCGGCCGGCTACAGGCTTCCGGAGCCCGCCTGATATCGCCTCCGGCCCGAGGGGAGCCGTTCGGCGGAGCGGCGCGGGCGCAGCCCCGCGACGGCTCTCGCGATCCTCAGTAGGGATAGCCGTAATACGGCCCCGGAACGGGCTCGCGGCGGTACCGGGCCGGGCGGTCGTAGCGGCCCCCGTAGGCTCGGATGTAGGGATCGAGGCGGGGGTTGCGGTAATTGCCGTTGTTCACGCCCGCCGAGCGGTCGTTGCCGGATTCCGCCGCGAAAGGCGAGAGACCGCTCCCCGAGCTTCCGCCCCCGCGCGCGGAGGCGGCACCGGTGAGGGCGATGAGGAGGGCGGCCGCCAGGGCGGCGCGGGTCGTCGTACCCATGGTGATCTCCGAGATCGCTTTCCGGGCCAACGGGGCGGCGGAGGTCGCAGTTCCCCCGCGCGCCGCACGGGCGACGCGTCAGAAATCCGTCCGCCGCTTGACGTCGGCTCCGTTCGCGGCCTCGTCCTCGGCCTCGGTGCCCGGTCGCTCGAGGGGACCGTCCTGCGATTGCACGCGGCCGGTCGCCGTGTCCTGAGGGGCGTTCGCCAGCCCCTCGCTCGCGGGCTTGCCGTGCGGCATCCGCTCGGCCTGCGTGTCGGTGCCGTCCTTCGTCATCGGACCCTTCCCTGCGGTGCGTCGGTCCATGCGCCAACGCCGCAGGAGGGCCGCGGTGCCCGAGGCCCGGGATCGGGCCTCGCGCGGAGGGTTCAGGCCGCGAGCCGGGCGGAGCCGAGGAACCGCACCCAGAGTTCGGCGCCGTTCCCGCCCTGCTTCCGGCAGGTCACGCGCGCGAGGCGCTCGTCCCCGGTCCCGACCGCGAGGACGAAATGCTCGGGAATGCCGGCCGCGCTGCTCAGTTCCAGGCGGCCTTCCTGCGCGCCGTCCTCATGCAGGCGGCAGCCGATGATCTCGTTTCCGAGCAGGATCTTGGCGGTCTTGGGGGCTCCGTCGAAAGGAGGGGTGGCGCGCAAGTCGGCGTGGGATTTCTGCAAGGGCAGGCTCCTGTCCGGTCCGTGTTGGCGGGCCCCCTCCTTGGGGACGAAGCGTGACGAAAGCTTGACCGTTCGTGCCCTCTCCCCGCTCGGTACGCTCGCGTTCCGTGATGGACAGGGGAAGGAGAACCTCGGCGAGGCCGCGCGACGCCGATCATGCCCGTGGACCCCGAAGGAGGACGGCCGCGCGTCTTCGTGTACGGCGCGCGCGGAACGGAGTTCGGCCTGCGGATTTTCAGGACGGGTCCTTCGACCGGCAGAGCGGCCCCGGTCGGGCACGGTCTGGAGAGGGTTGAGAGCATGTCCGATCTGGATGGGAAACGGGCCGAGATCACCGCCCGCATCGCGAAGGAATTCGGCCTCGGTGATCCCGCCTCGCTCCCGGGCGAGGACTTGGCCCGGATCGAGGCCGCGACCGAGGCGGTTCTCGAAGCCGACGCGGTCCCGCCCGCGAGCCCGGACCTGCGAAGGCTGATCGCGGAATACCGCGCACTCCAGGAATTGCGGGCCGACGAGGACAATGCCCGCCTTGCCGAGAAGGGCGAGGTCTTCGCGCCCGAGAACGACGCCTGACCCGGGCCGAGGCCGCAGCCGCGCCCACGAAGCGTGCGCACGCGCCCATCCACGCGCCTCTGGCATACCAGCCCAGCGTGCATCGGAATTGTCACGGTTGCGACAGGGCTTAAGTTGGACCCATCGCTGTTCCGACGGCGTTCCTCCCAAGGCTTCGCCCGCCCGGTCTCGCGACCGTGGCGGGCTTTTTCTCGGCGGCTCCCTCGCTCCGGCCCCGCCGCTTGCAGCGAACCGCGGACGCCTTAGCTCTCAGCCAGCGGAGATCTTTTTTTCTCCGCCACCGGCGCGGCGCAGGGCGCCGCGGATGCCACAGACCGTGAGAACTTCGATGACGCGCACGATCCTCGTCGGCCTCGTCCTCGTGACGGCGGGCCCGGCCCTGGCCCAGATCCTTCCGGGTCCGGTGCCCCACGGCCGGCCCGGCGTCGTGATCCAGAACCAGCCAAACACGACCGGCAACAGCCGGGACGTCGTGATCGCCCCGGGCGCCACGGGCGCCGAGACGATCACCACGAACTCGGCCGCGGGCGGAAACGCGAGCTTCCCCGAACGGGCGGTTCCGAACGGGAGCGCCAACGGTGGGGGCGGCGGGAGCCGCTGAACGCGGCCCCCGTCCCCCGTCTCCGCATCAGAAGTTGTAGCGGAGCCCGCCCCTCACGGCCTGGATCGAGTCGGTCGAGGCGACCTCCGCGTCGTAGTTGACGAAGCCCGTCAGCCCGGGCGCGAGCAGCGTGCCGATACCGAGACCGATGAGGGCCCGGTCCCGGTCGAGGCGGCGTCCGGCCACCGCGAACGGCACGGCTGGCGCGAGCGCGAAGGCGGAGCTGATCGTCCGGCTCACGTCGGCGAAGTCGTGCACGTAGGCCGCCTTGAACGCCAGGGTGACGACGCGGCCGCCGATCGTGGCGGAGGATTCGAAGCGCCCGCCGACCAGGGTGCGGGCGGAGAGGAAGTCCCGCGCCGCCACGTTCAGGTTGAACAACCCGCCGCCGACCTCGCGCACCCGGTCCTGATCGAAGGTCGAGACCTGGAAGCCGACGAAGGGCGTGAGGACCTGTCCCGGCGCGTAGGTGAAGCGGTAGCCCGCCTCGCCCGCCGACAGGAACTGGTTGCCGCTGATAGTGCCCCGTGCCCCGTTGCCCTGCAGGGCCGCGAAGACGGGCGCACGATCGAGGCGGCCTTCCGCGCGGGCGTAGCCGAGCGCGGCGTTCGCGTAGAGCGCGCCGTTCGTGATGCCGCCATAGACGCCGACCTGGCCGTTATCCGTGTGGGCCCGCTCGCCGGTGCGGCCGAGGCTGACATCGACCGAGCCGTAGCCCGCCGAGATACCGAGCACCGTGCCGACCTGCGGGTGGATGTCGATGCCGCCCGCGAATCCCGCGATGGTCTCGTTGCGCCCCGCGGCGTTGAGCGTGTTCTCCACCCGCCCGAACTGGCCGTAGCCGTTCGCCCAGACGCCGTAGCCGCGACTCGTCTCGATGATCTTCGGCTCGGGCACGGGCCCGCGCTTCGGCAGGTCGGCGGCGTAAACCGCCGGCGGCAGGGTGAACTGGGTCGGGCCGGGCTCGAACGTCGCGACGTAGGCGCGCGAGACGAGCTGGTCGGTGAAGGCGCGACCGGCCCGCAGCTGCGGGTCGGCCATCGAGGCGTAGCCCTGCCCCGCGGCGCGGTCGAGGACGCCGGCCAGGGCCGCGTTGCTCTGGCTGTCGAGGGCGAGCAAAGCCGCCGGGTTGCTGGCGAGCGCCGCGTCGAGGCCGCGGGCGGCCGAGGCCTGGTTCGGCGTCTGCGCCACCAGTGCGAAGCTCTGCTGGGTCAGCGTGACGTAGGCGTTGTTGGCGTCGTGCGAGGCGACGGGCCGGATCAGGAAGGGCAGAGTCCCGTCGTCGGCCGCCGCGGCGAAGGCGCCGCGCACACCGCCCTGCGCCGTCAGCACCGTGTAGCGCGTACCCGGCAGGTAGCTGCCGGCAATCGGCTTGACCTGGACGGTGCCGTCGAGGGTTGCGGCCCCCGTCACGGCGAGTCGCGCGGCCTGACCCTCGGGCGTGATCGTGCTCTGCAGCGTGCCGCCGGCCCCCTGGACGTAGGCGCCCGCGACATTGAGCGTGCCGGTCGGCGCGGCGGCGTTGCCCGGCGCGACGGTGCCCGCGTTCGTCAGGCTGCCGCCGATCGTGCCGGTGCCGCTGAGGGTGCCGGCGCCGCCGACGCGCGTGGCGGCGTTGAGCGTCGAGTTCACGGTCAGCGTGCCGCCGGTGACGGAGGCGCCGCCCGAGAAGCCTTGCGTCGTGCCGGCCGCGAGCGTGTAGGCGCCGCTTGCCTGCGACAGGGAGGTGAAGCCGACGACGTTGCTGGCGAGCGTGCCGGTGCCCGACAGGTTGAGGCTGTTCGTCCCGCGCCCCTGCGCGGTGATCGTGCCGCCGATCACCGAGCCCGTGCCGAGATTGACGGTGTTCACGCTGGCGGCGACGTCGTTGAAGGTGATGGCGCCGGTGATCGTGCCGGTGTTGGTCAGCGTGTGGCTGCCCGCGCCGTAGACGACGTTGCCCGCGACGCGGCCGGCATTGACCGTGGTGCTGTTGCGGCGGTTGTTGGTGGGGTTGGCCGAGTCGGCATCGACGAGGCGGACGTCGCCCGTGATCGTGCCCGACGCCGCGTTGGTGAGGGTGGCGTTGCCCGCGCCGAAGATCACGATCGCCTGCCCCCCCGCGGGTCCGGTGATCGTGCCCTCGTTGACGAGGGTGTAGTTGCGCGCCCGGCCCTGAACGGCGCGCACGCCCGTGCCGGTGCCGGTGATCTGGCCGCCGGCCCGGTTGTTCACGGTGAGCGCGGCGACGTCGTCGTCGGAATCGATCGCGGCGACAGCCGCGGTCCCGGTGCTGGTGGCCGCCCGGGTCGCCGAGATGCGGCCGGTGTTGGTCACGGTCATCGAGGCGATGTCCTCGCCCGCGTAGACGCCCCGCGAGATGCCGATCCCGTTCTCGGTCACGCTGATCGTGCCGGTGTTGACGACCGTCAGGTTCGAGATGTCTCCCGCATTGGAGTTGGCGAGCACGCCGTAGACGCGGGTGGCGGCCGTGTTGGGCCGGCCCGCGGCGCCGGTGCCGGTCAGGGTGCCGTTGTTCACCACCGTGGTGTTCGAGCCCGACATCAGCACGGTCTTGTTGGTGATCGTGTTGTTGACGGTGAGCTGCGCGCCCGAGCCGGTCACCTGGATCTGGCCGCCGACGTTCTGCGTCGAGCCGGCAGCGAGGGTCAGGTTTCCGCCCGCCACCGTGAGGTTGCCGGACAGGTTCTGGACCGAGCCGCTGCCGAGGGTCCAGGCGCCGGCATTCTGGGTCAGGCTGGTGAAGCCCGACACGGTGCCGGTGAGGGTGTCCGTGCCCGAGAGGTTCAGCGCGTTGGTGCCGAGGCCCTGGGCCGTGATGTTCCCGCCGATGCTCGAGCCGGTGCCGAGATTGACCGTGTTCACCGTCCCCGCCACGTCGAGGAAGGTGATGTTGCCGCCGATGCGGCCCGTGTTGTTGACCGTCTGGTTGCCGCCGCCGAAGCTGACGTTGCCGGTGATCAGGCCGGCATTGTTGAGGGTGCCGGTGCGGCGGATGTTCACCACCGTCGCCGCCGTCTGCAGGTCCTGATCGGTGTTGCGCACGTCGCCGTTGATCACGCCCGTCGCGGTGTTGGTGATCACCGTGTTGTAGGCGCGCGCGGTGGTGGCGCCCGCATTGCCGGCGTTCAGGGCGTAGGTGGCGATCGCCGCCTCGCCCGCCGTCGTGTTGCCGATCGTGCCGCTGTTGTTGATCTCGTACTCGGCCGCCCGCCCGTTGAGCGCGCGGGTGTTCGTGCCGGTGGCGAGGATGCGCCCGCTCGCCGCGTTGTTGACGACGAGCTTGTCGGTGTCGTCGTCGGCATCGACGCCCGCGACCGCCGCCGTCGTCGCGGTCGCCGTGGTGCCGCGCGTGGCCTGGATCAGACCGGTATTGTTCAGCGTGAAGACCTCGATGTCCTCGCCCGAATAGACGCCGCGGGCGACGCCGTTCCCGTTCTGCGTCACGCTGATCGTGCCGCTGTTCGTCACGGTGATGGCATCGTACTCCGCCCCTGTCGGCGCGCTCGAATAGGCGCCGTAGACGCGCGTGGTGGCGTTGCCGGCCGGTGCGGTCAGGGTGATCGTGCCCGTGTTGTTCAGGGTCGAGAGGTCGCCCGCGAGGTTGACGCCGAAATTGTCGCGGTTGAGCGGCGCCGCGTTGCTGATCGTGCCGGCATTGTTGACGGTGCTGGACCCGTTGACGCGCACGTTCGCGAAGCTCGGGTTGTTGCCCGCGCTGGTCTGCTGGAAGCCGATGGTGGCGCCCGACTGGATGTTCACGGTGAGGCCCGTGGCGCCCGCGGGAGCGATGAAGCCGGTGGGCTGGTTGCCCGTGCAGGTCACGGTCTGATTGCTGGCAGGCGTCGCCGGCTGGCAATCGGCGCGGCCGTCCGCAACCAGAACTGCCCAGACCGGAACGCTCATCAGTAGAGACCGGCGCAGAGACGATGCGACCGTCGACATGATTTCCCCCAAAACTTACGGTTGTCTTCTTCAAGACCCTGCCGCGCGATCGGCGACCAACTCGGCCATGAGTGCGAGACAGCTCGGTAGAGTCAATTCTAATCCATTTCACAAAATATACGGTCATAGCCTTTCGATAGATTGATGCAAATTTAGCACTCCGAACTGATCGGTTTGCGCAATAGACAAGGGTACTTATTATATATTGGCAACGAGTTCCGGATCGTTCGGCATAGACACCCGGGATGAAGTGGCAAATGCCGAGAGGCACGCCCCGCGTGCCGCCGAACGCAGGTGACCGTCCCGTGGCGGGGCGGGCCGCTTCGGCGAAGGGAATGAGCCGACGATCCGGCCAGCCTCAGGGGCGGGACGGGCGCAGATCGCGCCACAGCCGCTTCGTGCGCTCGACGGGCGCACGGAGGTAGCGCGGAAGCCGCATCGCGCGTTCCGGCGCGGGATCGGCGACGGTCCCGGCGTTCGGGTTCGAGCGGGCGTCGCCGTCCATCGCCGCGCGATTGTGCTCGGCCAGCGCCGCGAGCGGGCGTGTCGCGAGGCGGGGCTGGCCCCCGTCTATCAGGAGGTTGGGGCTCTGATAGCCGAGTTCCGCGAGGCGAAGCATCCGGTTCGCGCGCGCCTGCTCGGCTTCCCGCGCGAACCGCCGGGCGTCCTGGGGCGAGGCGTCGACAGGACGCGTCGCGCCCTCGTGGTGATGCAGCTCGGCATGCGGCGTCCACAGGACCCTCAGGCCCGCCTCGCGGGCACGCAGGCAGAAATCGACATCGTTCCACGTCACCCGAAGGGTCTCGTCGAAGCCGCCGAGGGCGTCGAAGACCTCGCGCCGGAACGCCATGCAGGCGCCTGTCACGGCCGAGACGTTGCGGACGATCCGCAATTGATCGCTGTAGCCCGCCGCGGTGCGGGGGGCGTGACGCCAGACATGGCGCGCCTCCCCGTCCGCGCCGATCTCGATCCCGGCATGCTGGACCCGGTCGTCCGGATAGGAGAGCTTCGCGCCCACCACGCCGATTTCGGGCCGCAGCGCCAGGGCCACCAGTTCCTCGAGCCAGCCGCCCTCGAGCACGACGGTGTCGTTGTTGAGGAGGACGAGGATCGCGCCGTCCGAGCGCGCGACGCCGAGATTGTTGAGCCGTGCCCAGTTGAAGATGCCGCCGCAGGGCAGGACGCGAAAGCGCGGGTCGGCAGCCCGGTCGGCGAGGTAGGCCAGGGTCTCTCGACAGGAGCTCCCGTTGTCGATGACGAGGATCTCGAAACGCGGGTAGCGCGTTCCGGACAGGACGCTCTCGACACAGGCGCCGAGCAGGTCGAGCCGGTCCCGCGTCGGAACGACGATCGTGACCTTGGGCGGGTCTGGGCAGACATAGCGCGGGCGCAGGATTCCCGCCCCACGCTCGACCGTGGCCGGCCGGCGGTCGCCCTCAGTGAGGAAGCGCTCCAAGACCTCCGCCATCGCCGCCGTATCCGGTACGGCAGGGGCCCCCTCGCGGCGATGCACGAGGATGCGGTGGGCAGGGCGGATCCGTTCAGGTGCGAGGTGCCGGCCTGCGCGCAGCAGCAATCCCCACTGGATCAGCAATGGATCGGCCGTTCCGGCGCCCGCCGCCGCCCAGCCACCGAACGGCGCGACGAGCTCGGAGCGGAACAGGACGAGGCTCGAGGGCGGCCGCGCGAGGCAGGCATCCGGATCCCAGCGCCCGTTGAAGGCGGGGTCGCTGCGCCGGCCGCCGGGCGAGCGCACATCCTCGTCGGCGAGGAGCACGTCGGCCCCGTCGAGCAGGGGCAGGAGGCCGGGGATCGCCGCGACGGCGATCCCGTCGCCCGGTCGGACGAGCCCGGTGAAGAGGCCGCGGCAGAGGCCCTGCGCCCGGTGGAGGGCGTCGGCCGCATCCTCGCCCGCCGGCCCGCAGGCGATCCGGGCCTGCCCGCTGCAGATCGCGCGGCCGGCGGCGGCGCAATCCGCACCGACCGGCGCGAGGACGATCTCCGCGGCGGCATCCAACGCCCCGGCCATCCGGCGCAGGAACGCCGCCGATGCCGCATCGGGCACATGGTCGATCAGGACGACGATGGACAGGGCGGGACCGGCGCGTTCGGCAACGCCCTCCGGCGGCAGGGCGTCCCGGAGCCGCTCGGCTTCCTCGGCCCACCACGCGTAGAGATGGGGAACGTCCGGCGGAAGCCCGTCCGGATAGAGGATGGGCAGCACCGCGTGGCGGGCCCGGACTTCAGGCGAGCGCAGCAGCGCCAGGGCGAGGTCGGCCGCCGCAAGGGCGCGCTCCGCCGCCTCCGGCGCACGCCCGGCCGCCTGGCGGCAGAGTACGGCCGCCGGGTCGCTCGACGCGCACAGCCCCCCGAACTCCGCCGAACCGACGAAGTCCCGCACGACCGACGACAGGGCGCCGCCCGCCCGCAGGAAATCGAGGTGGTGCCGCAAACCGCCGTCGTCGGGGTCGCGGCCGAGGGCGAGCCGGTAGAGCAGGACGAGGTCGCTGAGGCGGGCGCATTCCGTCGCATCGTGCGGGTAGGTGAAACCGAAACCCGGCTTCCGGCTGAGATCGGCGATGATCCGGTCGCGGGCGGTCACCGCCTGCAGGCCGAAGGCGTCGATCGTGCCGGCCTCGGTACGGAGCCGGTGGAAATCCTCGGTCCGCTCGGCCGCCTCGTAGAAGATCTCCAGCGCGAAATGGTTGTACTCGACCCGGGGAATGCGCCGCGCGAGCTCGGCAACGCAGAGCGCGACCGGCCTGTCGTGCGGAAAGTCCTCGCCCCAGCCGTCCTCGCCCGGGCCGAACACCTCCTCGAAGGTCGCGCGGTCGAGAGTCGCGAAGTGGCGCAGGAGCTTCGTCTTCTCGAAGGCCGAGCGCAGCTGCGTGTCGGCGCGCGGCGCGCTCATGTTGGCATCCCCGGCCCGGATGCGGAACGCCGTCAACTCCTCGTCGAGCAGGTGGATTGTCTGTCCGGACACCAGCATCCGGATCCACATGTCGAGATCCTGGTAGTTGGTGAGCCGCGGGTCGTAGCGGCCCGCCGCCGTGTAGGCCTCGCGCCGGATCATCGCGGTCGGCGCGCACAGGCAATTGCCGTGGAAGAAGAACTGCCGGAGCCAGGAGCGGCGCGAGAAGTCGGGCAGCCGCAGCGGCGCGCGGAAATCGTTGAAGGGCACGGTCGGCGTGCCACCCTCGTCGACCGCGCGCGGCATCCCGAACACGGCCGAGACGTCCGGGTTCGCATCGAGGAAGGCGGCCTGCCGCGCGAGCCGGCCGGGGAGGGCCCAATCGTCCGAGTTCAGGATCGCGAGGTAGCGGCCACGGGCGCGGGCGATGGTCGCGTTCATCGCGCCCGAGATGCCGCGGTTCTCCGGGCTGACCTCGAGGCGGATGCGCGGATCGTCGAAGCCGCGCACGATCGCGGCCGTGGCGTCGGTGGAGGCATCGTCCGTGACGACGATCTCGAAATCCTGGAAGGATTGGTCGAGGAGGCTCCGGATGGTCTGCGCCACGTAGGGCGCGTGGTTGTAGCTCTTGACGAGGACCGACACGGCGGGCGCCGGCTCCGCGCCGATGCGGATCGGGTCGGCCCGCGGCAGCCCTTGCGTCTCCCACCAGAGCGGCCGGATCGCGGCCGCTTCCGGGTCGAAGCCCTCTGCGGAGAGGTCGCGCGCCTCGCGCTCCATCTCGTCCCAGAAGGCGCGCAGCCTCGCCTCGCCCCAGAGATAGTGCTGGCCGTAGCCCTGCGCGCGATCGACCCTGCCGAGGCGCTCGGCCTGCGCCGCCTCGCGGGCGGCGTTCCGCGCGAAGCCGAGATGCTTGTAGTGCCAGAGCATCAGGGCATCGCGGGCGGGCAGGCGCAGGTCGCCGACGGGCTCGGCGGCGTGGCGGCCGGCGGTGAACCCGCTCTCGCGGACGGCGTCCGGCCGGAACACGCTGAGCTTGTTGAAGGCGATCCGCGGGCGGCCGCGCGTCACGCGCTCGACGAGGAGGCCGGAATCGTCCGGCATCTCCTTGTGGTTCATGTCGAAGCCGAGCGCCGGGATCAGCGTCACGCCGTGATCGGCCTGCTCGGCGAGGTATTCCGCCATCGGGCGCCCGGGGACGTGCAGATGCTCGTCGATCGCCGTGACGATCACCCAATCCGCCCGGCCGCGGCTCTCCTTCCAGGCTTCGTCCTGCATGGCCTTGTGGGAGAGGACGAAGGACTCCGCCGCGACACGGGCGAAGTCCCGAAGCTCGACCCGCGGGTGGGCGCGCAGGATCTCGCGGGACCCGTCCGTCGAGCCGTCGTCGTAGACGACGTAGCGGTCGACGAAAGCGTCGTAGTGGCGGAAGAAGAAGCCGAGCATGTCGGCCTCGTCCCAGCACACCGTGTAGAGCTCGACGACCGGCTTTCTCATGTGACGGGAAGCCCGTGGTAACCGCCGATGTCGCGCCGCACGATCCGGGCGGGGTTGCCGAGGACGAGGCAGCCCTCCGGCACGTCCCGCGTCACCACGGCGCCGGCGCCGACGACCGCGTTCGCGCCGACGCTGCGCTCGGGCAGGATGGTGGCGCCCGCGCCCACGACGCTGCCGCGGCCCAGGGCGACGTGGCCGGCCAGGACCACGCCCGGCCCGAGCGAGACGAAATCGGAGAGCTGCGCGTGGTGACCCACGCTCGCCCCGCGATTGACGAAGACGTGGGCGCCGAAGCGGCTCGCGGCGCCGAGGCTGCAGCCCGCATTCACGTAGCAGCCCGGCCCGAGGTCGAGCCGCCGGGGCGCCGCGACGCTCGGGTCGATCAGGCTGAAGGGGCGGAGGAACCCGGCCTCGGCCGCCTCGCGCGCGGCCCGCTGGCGGTGCGCCGGCGTGAAGAGCGGGATGAGATGCGGCAGAGCGACGAGATCGGGCCCGACCCCTTCGGGCTCCAGGATGATCGCCTCATCCGACAGATGGCTCTCGACGGGGCGGTTGCGGATGCCGGCGGCGAGGACGAGCCCCGCCCGGTGCAGGCTCTCCTCCACGTCGGCCGCCACGGGTGAGCCGATGCCGTACAGGACCACGCGCGTCGTCATGGGCGGAAGTCCCGCAGCGCCTCCGCGACCCGCATCGGCGCCTCGGCCGCGACCTCGGGCTGAATCGGCAGGCTGAGGAGGGTGGCAGCGAGGGTGTCGGTGACCGGCAGCGGGAAGGCAGCGGCTTCCCGGAAGGCGGGATGCCGGTGCAGGCCGGGGGTGTAATGCACCGCGGTGCCGATGCCGGCCTCGGCGAGGCGGCGCATCAGCCGGTCGCGCTCGGGATGGGTCACGGCGAACTGGTGGTAGACGCTGCCCGGCGTGTCGGGCGGCAGGGCGAGGCCTGTTCGGCTCAGGCACTCGCGGTAGCGCGCGGCGATGGCGCGGCGCTCGGCGTTGCCGGCCCCGAGATGCGGCAGGAGCGCGAGGAGGATCGCCGCCTGGATCTCGTCGAGGCGCGAGTTGAAGCCGGGTCCGGCGCTCACGCGCTCGGAGCCTGAGAAGCCGTAATGGCGCAGGGCGCGCAGCCGGTCGGCGAGGGCGGCATCGCGGGTCAGGATCGCGCCTCCGTCGCCGATGCAGCCGAGATTCTTCGTCGGGTAGAAGGAATAGGCGGCAGCCTGCCCGAAGCTGCCGAGCGGCCGCCCATCGAGGTGGGCGCCGTGGCTCTGCGCGCAATCCTCGATCACGGCGAGCCCGTGGCGCTCGGCGATGTCCATCAGCGCCGGCATGTCGGCCGGGTGGCCGAACAGGTGCACGGGCAGGATCGCGGCGGTGCGCGGACCGACCGCTTCGGCGACGCGGGCGGGATCGATGCAGCGGGTCACAGGGTCGACGTCGACGAGCCGGGCCTGCGCGCCGGATTGAAGGATCGCCTGCGCGGTCCCCGCGAAGGTGAGGGCGGGCGCGATCACCTCGTCGCCGGGGCCGATCCCGAGGGCGCGGAGCGCGAGCGCCAGCGCATCGGTGCCGGAGGCGACGCCGACACCGTGGTCGAGGCCGGCACCGGCCGCGAAGGCCGCCTCGAATGAGGCCACCGCCTGTCCCAGGATGTAGCTGTCGCCGCCGAGGACGGACGCGATCGCGCGGTCGATGTCCGCGCGGAACCGGGCGACGCGCAGCGGCGGGGCCGCCTGCGGGATCGTCATGCGTGGCAATCCGCCCGGAACAGGTCCGGCCGCGCCCGATCGTAATGGCGCGTGTCCTCGTAGAGTTCGGAGGCGCAGACGAGGAGGATGGTCCCGGCCTCGAATTCGCGCAGGTGGATGAGGATGCCCGCCCGGATCCACAGACCCCGGTCGTATCCCTCGAGGCGGATGCCGGCCCGTTCCCCGCCGTTATCGACCTCGACGAGCACCGAGCCCTTCAGGACGACGATGAATTCGTCGCAGGAATTGGCATGCCCGCCGCGAACGGTCCCGGGCCGGTCGACCGACATGAAGAAGACGCGCCGGGGCGGGAAGGGCAGATTCTCGTGCTGATCCAGCGCGACGAGTTCGCCTCGCGCGTCGGAATGCACGACTTGGTTGATAATCTCGACCCCCTTCACAACTTGCACGATTGATAAATCCATCTCTCGCGGAATGAACCCATAGTACAGTCCTGAGCGATGGACGACAAATGCGAGAATAGCCTTTTCTAGATCAGGACATTTCGGCAATCTGGATTGCCTGTTTGACCGACGTCGCACCGGCAGCGAGGCAGGGGCAGAGTGCGCGGGGGGGGCCGGCTCGTCAGGGCACGCGGCGGCATCCAAAAAGGACGGATTTTCGAAATAAGACTTGACCGTTGCGAAAACGCATCATGCAATAGGCTAGCGATTCGCTGGGAACGCGATATCGGGAGGCAAGCATGACGCTCGCTGAGATCGCCCGGATCATCGAAGCCAACGGCGCCGAGTTTGCGGATCGGGTCTTCGCCTCGCTCGGCAAGGCCCACCCCGCCGAACTGTTCGAGGCGAGCCCGGCCGCCCAGGACGCCCTGGAGATGCTGCGCCGCCGCCGGGACCTGATGATCGCCCTCGACATGTGGCCGAACCCGTCGTCCAGCGTACGTCACTGAGCCGGACAGCGCGGGAAGGGACGGACCGGCACCCTGTTCCCGGCAGACCGGGTCGAGACGGGCCGGCCGTGGTCGGCCGCATCAGGCGGCGTGCGCGACCGCGGAACGCCTCGGCACCGAAGGGGCTCGCCCCACAGGAACGAACGCTCGCCCTCGGCCACTTCGCGTGAACCGGCTCTTCCGCAACGGGCCGACAATCGACGGCCGTGCCCATTGCCATCGAGGGTCTCGGCACGACATGAATCCGCGAGGATGTCCGGCCGTTTCCCAGCCTCCATGCGCCAGAGCGAATTCGACCCTTACGGAGAGCCGATCGCGCAGGATCTGCGCGAAGGCCGCCCGACCGCACGCCCTGGATCCCTTTCGCGCGGTGTCCTGCGCGTCGGCGTCGGCCTGTTCTGGATCCTGGTGATCGGGATCGTAGCCGCGCGGGTGGCGTTCTTCGATCCGGACGTCGCGGCGAAGTTCGGCTCCCTCAGTGCCATAACGACCTTCGTCCGATCCCTCGTCGGCGCCTGAACCGCGGCTGCGCGGCGCTACGGAGGAGGCGGGGATTCCCGTCCGCACCCAGAGCGTTGCGGGGTCTCAGGCGTCATGCCAGCGGGCGAACCACGCGGCCTGCCCCCGCACGGTGCCGTCCACATCGATCAATTGCCACACCGTGCCGTCCTCGATCCAGAACCGGCGTCCCGAGGCGGCGACGCGCAGGCCCCGATAGCCCGTCGCGAATCCCTCGCGCGCGACGCGCTCCAGAAGCGCTCGGCGCGAGGCGCGGTGGGGCGCCTCCGCGGAGAGACGGGAGGGAAGGGCGGTGAAGGCGGCCCAGCCGTACCCGAAGCAGGATTGGGCGGTCCGGTTCGCGTAGACGAAGCGCGGATCCGCCGATCCGTCGTGGGCGAGGACGGCGAAGGGCGCCTCCTCGTAGAGCCAGACCGCATCGCGGCCCTCCGGCACGAGCGGCCGCCCCAGGAGCCGGGCGTGACTGCCGGAGAGGAGCGCGAAGAAGCCGGGATCGCGTGCGAGGCCGGTCACGCCGCGAGATAGGCCGCGAGATTCCGCCGGATGCGATCGAGCGGCGCCTCGTCCCCGTCGGGCAGGGGGAAGGATTGCCCGGTGATCGTCTCGAAGGCGCGGATGTAGACGGCAGCCGTCTCCACGACGACCTCCTGCGGGATCTCGGGGATGTCGTCCCGGTAGGGGTCGCAGCGGGCGGCCACCCAGTTGCGCACGAAATCCTTGTCGAAGCTCTCAGGGGACGCACCCGCGGCGAAGCGCTCGGCGTAGCTTCCGGCAAACCAGTAGCGGCTGCTGTCCGGCGTATGCACCTCGTCGGCGAGGACGATCCGGCCCTCGGCGTCGGTACCGAACTCGTACTTGGTGTCGGCGAGGATGAGGCCGCGCGCGGCCGCCATCTCCTGCCCGCGGACGAAGAGGGCGAGCGCCGCCTCCGACACCGTTCGCCACTGCTCGGGCGTCAGCAGGCCCTTCGAGAGGATCTCCGCCTCGGTCAGCGGCTCGTCGTGCCCGCCGGCATCGGCCTTCGTGGTGGGCGTGATGATGGGATGGGGCAGGCGCTCGTTCGGGCGCATCCCGTCCGGGAGCCGGCGGCCGTAGAGGGTGCGGGCACCGGCCTTGTACTGCGTCAGGATCGAGGTCGCCGTGGTGCCGGCGAGATAGCCGCGCACCACGATCTCGACGGGCAGGATGCTGAGGCGGCGCCCCACCACGACGTTCGGGTCCGGATAGGCGAGGACGTGGTTCGGGCAGATGTCGGCGGTCGCCTCGAACCAGTAGCGGGCCGTCTGGGTCAGCACCTGCCCCTTGAAGGGAATCGCGGTGAGGATCCGGTCGAACGCGCTCAGCCGGTCGCTGCTGATCAGGATGCGGCGGCCGTCGGTCAGATCGTAATTGTCGCGCACCTTGCCGCGGTAGTGGTTCGGCAGGTCGGGCAGGCTCGCCTCGCGCAGCACCCGATGGGCATAGGGAACCAGATCAGCCGCCGTCATCGCGCCGCCTTCCATGACCGAGAGCGGTGGCTTATGCGCGATCACGCCGCGGAGCGCGAGCCCTCTCAGGGCGGCGTCACCGCGCGGCGATAGAGATGCCAGGTCGCGTGGCCGAGCACCGGCAGAACCACGGCCAATCCGATAAAGAGCGGCAGCATCCCGAGAACGAGCAACCCCGCGACGATGAAGCCCCAGGCCAGCATCGGCCCCGGATTCTCCCGGACCACCGTCATCGAGGTCTCGATCGCCGCGAGCGCGTCCACGTCGCGGTCGACGAGAAGCGGGATCGAGATGACGCTCACCGCGAGAGCGACGAGGGAGAACGCGAAGCCGACGAGGTTGCCGAGCATGATGAGGATCCAACCCCGGCCGGTCGTCACCACCTCCTCCGCGAAGGCGAGGACGGAGGCGTGGCTCGTGCCGTCGTAGAGCGCCCAGTACAGGCCCATGGCGGAGACGAGCCAGGCGAGGAAGATCGTCATCAGGAGGAAGCCGACCGCGAAGATCGAGCCGGCCGAGCGCGCCCGGAGGGGCTCGTAGGCGCTCGACCACGTCGCCTCGAGGCCCTGCTCCCGCCGTCGGCTCATCTCGTAGAGGCCGATCGCCGCGAAGGGGCCGACCAGCGCGAAGCCCGAGGCGAGGGGAAAGAGCAGGGGAATGAGGCTCTCCTCGAAGGTCAGGGTCGCGATCACGATGCCGGCGATCGGGTAGATGGCGATCGCGAACAGGACGTGGGTGGGCATGGCGAGGAAGTCCTCGACGCCCTTGGACAGCGCGATCCGGAGATCGCCGAGGCCGAGGGCGCGCACCCGCGGGTGCGCCGCCGACGTGTGCTGGAAGACGGCGTGAAGCGTCGTCATGGCAGGACCCTCCGCGGGACGGCATGCACATGGCAGATGCCCGGTCGGCACCTGCCGCTGACGGTCTGGGGCACGAACGGGTCATGTTATATCCGATCGTTGAAGATCCGTCCCAGGTCAAAGCGAAGCAACCGCACCGACAAAGTCAGCAAACACACCGACAACACGGCACATTTTCGTACGAACATGCAGCTGTCGTCTTGCTGCGAGACGGGCCATACCCGCAGGGCATGGATCGGCGGCCTGTGCGTCGGCCTCCCGGCGTGAGAGAATCGGGCTTGGCGCGTCTCTCACCGACGGAGGCTTGTCGTGACCACCTACATCATGCTCGGACGCTGGACGGATCAGGGCGCGCGCTCGGCCGTCGATGCGCCGCGCCGCCTCGACGCGGCCAAGGCGCTGCTCGCCGGGATGGGCGGCGAGTTCCGGCACTTCTTCCTGACCATGGGCGCCTATGACGTGGTCGGGATCTACGAGGCGCCGGACGATGCGGTCGCGGCCCGGTTCAGCCTTCAGCTCGGGATGCTCGGAAATGTCCGCGCCGAGACCATGAAGGCATTCCCGGAAGCCGCCTTCCGTGCGATCGTCGGCTCCCTCAGCTACGAGGAGCCGCCGCGCTGGCGGACCTGACGCGCGGCCCTCGGGTCCGCTTGGTCAGGCCGCGCGCTGGGGCTTGCGCAGCGGCTCGAACACGATTGCGTAGTGCTGCGGGCACCAGCGCTTGCCGGTGACGACGCGGCAGCCGCAGACGCGCTTCGTCTCGATGGAGCCGCCCTCGTGGTCCGACCACAGGGGGAAGACGCAATCGAGGAGGCCGGCCTTCATGAAGGGCACGCCCTCGCCCCCGTCGGCCGCCACGAGGGGCCGCCGGGCTCCCGTCGTGGGCAGGGCAGGGCCTCCCATCGGGGATTCGGGCGCCGTGCCCGGCACGGCCAGAGCCGTCGGCGCTGGCACGGACAGGGCTACGGGGGCGCTCGGGACAGGGTTCGACGGCGCGGCGGGTACCGCCCGTGCCGCGGCGGTCGTGGGAGCCGGCGCGGAAGCGGCCCTGCGGATCACCTCGCTCCGCGCCGCCTTCGGGGCCGGCGGCTCGGTACGCGGCAGGATCCGAGGCGTCGGGGCGGCGGCCTCGGCCGTCCGCGGGTTCGGGTTCGTCCGCGCCGGGGCGGGTGCCGCCGGGCGGGGCGCGGCGGCTGAGGCCGGCTTCTTCGGCTTCGCTCCGAGGGTCTGCGCGGCCTGCGCGACACGGCGAACCACATCCTCGGGGGTGGTGCCGAACTCGGCCGCGATCTCCGACGCGTCGCGGCCCTCGATCCACTGAACGACCGCCTTCCGGGTCGCCTCTTCCGTCCACAGCGCGTCGTTCATCCGGTCGGGAGCCTTGTGCCTCGGTGATTCGGGACGGGCCGTATAGGCGAAACCGCGGGGCGAAGTCTCGCTCGATCGGCCTCGCGGCCATGCATTCCGCTCAAGCCGGCCGTGAGCCGCCGCCGCCCCGGTTTCGCCGCGAAGGCCGGGGCGATTCGCCCTTATCTCCCGCGGCACGTGTGAGCCCGCGCCCCGGTCCGGCAGGGCGGCAACCGCAGCGAGAAGATATCGATCGACCACTCCGGCCGTGCGCCCGATTTTCGCCAAACGAGGATCGGACATGCCAAGGCCGATTTTGCTCGCATCACAGACACGCCGTGGGTTTTATTCAGGCAGCGTTGAGCTTTCCTGTTTAAACAGTACGCAGATGTCCGACCTGACGGAACGAACCGGAATCCGCATCTGAGCGACCTTCACGCCACCCCCGGGCCAGCTTCGGCGGCGGGAGCGAGCAGGCGCCCGAACAGACCTCCGACGCCCCGGACCCTCACCGCATCGAGCCCGACGCCGCCCATGCCGACGAGTCCCGAGACCCTGCCCCTACGAGAGGACATCGCCGCCGAGGCGGGTTCGGGCTCGCAGCTTCGCCGGTTGCTGCCCTCGCTCGCTGGGCTCTGCATCGCGGCGATCGCGCTCGCGATGCTCCACCGCACGCTCGGCAGCGTCACGTTGACCTCCGTCTCCGACGCCTTCGGCCAGATCCCGGCGCTCGCCCTCGCCCTCGCCTGCCTCTTCACGGGGATCAGCTTCGCGGCGATCGGCGTGTACGATCTCGTCGCGGTGGAAACGGTGGCGCCCGGCCGCATTCCACGCTCCCGCGCCGCCGCAACGGGAGCGGGAGGATACGCGGTCTCGAACGCCCTCGGCTTCCCGCTCCTGACGCAGGGCGCCTTTCGCTACCGGGCCTACGGACCGCACGCGGTGCCGCTCGGCGACGTCGGGCGCATCCTCGGCGCCTCGTGGTTCGCCCTTCTCGTCTCGCTGGTGACCATGGCCGCGGTGGCCCTGGTGCTCGGCCCGGCGAACCTGCCCGGCCTGCAGGGTGCCACGGTGCCCTCCGGGCTGCCGCGCGCGGAGGCGAGCGTGGGCGTCGCGATCCTCTGCCTCGTGGCCGGGCTCGTGCTCTGGCTCGGGCGGACCGAGCGCGTCCTGCGCGTGGGCGGATTCGGCCGCGGCGGGTTCTCGATGCGCCTGCCCACCACCCGGGCCGCCCTCGTGCAGATCGGGGCCGGAATCGTCGACCTCACGGCCGCGGCCGCCACCCTGTACGTGCTCCTGCCCGCCGATGCCGTCGGCAGCTTCCCGGCCTTCGCCCTGATCTACGTCGCCGCCACCGTCGTCGGCATCGCCAGCCACGCGCCGGGGGGCCTCGGCGCCTTCGAGGCGACGCTGATCGCGAGCCTCGGCGCCGGCGGTCGCGCGGACATGCTCGGCGGCCTCCTCGCCTACCGGATCATCTACACGCTCCTGCCCTTCGCGGCCGCGATCCTCGGCCTCTCGTCCGCCGAGCTGGTGCGCCGCCGCGCCGCCTTCGCCGGACCGGCCCGGGCGGCCGGCCGCTTCCTAGAGCCGATGGTGCCGCGCGCCGCTGCCGGCATCGCGCTCGTCGGCGGCGTGATGCTGCTGGCCTCCGGCGCGACGCGGGATCTCGCCGCCCGCATCGAGATCCTGTCGCAGGTCGTGCCGCTGCCCTTCGTCGAGGCCTCGCACTTCGCGGCCTCCCTCGTCGGCCTCGCCCTTCTCGTGCTGGCGCGGGGCCTCAACCGCCGCCTCGCCCGGGCTTGGCGCTTCGCGCTGATGCTTCTCGTCCTCGGCGCCGCCTTCTCCCTCGGCAAGGGTCTCGACTGGGAGGAGGCGACCCTCCTCGGCACCTTGGCCGCGCTTCTCGCTGCCTTCCGATCCTCGTTCTACCGCTGCCCGCGCGCCGCACCGGCGAGCCTCTTCGCCCTGAGCCGCCCGGCGCTCGCGGGCGTCGCGGCCCTCCTCACGGGGGCGATCGGCCTCGGCTTCATCGCGTGGCGCCACTGCGCGGATGCCGACGCTCTCTGGTGGCAGGTCGCCTGGGACGGGGACGCACCGAGCCTGATCCGCGCGTCCTTCGCCCTGATGGCCGGCATGGCGGCGATCGGCTTCGACAGCGCGGTCAACCGCCGTGGTGCGCACGGGGCCGAGCCCGAGATTCCGCAGGCCGTGGTCGAGGCCGTCGCCCGCGCGCCCGGCGCCGCCGCGGCGTTGGCGCTCCTCGGCGACAAGGAGTTCCTCACCTCCGCCGATGGGCAGGGCTTCGTGATGTACGCCCGTGCCGGCCGCAGCCTCGTGGCCCTCGGCGAGCCCGTGGCGCCGGAAGGCACCGCGCCCGACCTCGCCTGGGCCTTCCGCGAGCTCGCCGACCGCGCGGCGGCGCGCCCCGTCTTCTATGGGGTCGGCCCCGAGAACCTGCCGCTCTTCCTCGACATGGGGCTCGCCGCCCTCAAGCTCGGCGAGGTCGCCCGCGTACCGCTTGCCAACTTCTCCCTGAAGGGCCCGGCCCGCCACGATCTGCGCTACGGCGCCCGCCGGGCGGAGAAGGAGGGGCTGAGCTTCGCGATCCTGCCCCGCGCCGAAGTCCCGGCCGCGATGGAGGAACTCGCCGCCGTCTCCGACGCGTGGCTCCTCATGAAGTCCGGCAGCGAGAAGCGCTTCTCCCTCGGCTACTTCGACCCCGCCTACCTCGCCCGGTTCGACATCGCGGTGATGCGCAAGGAGGGCCGCATCGTCGCCTTCGCCAATCTCTGGCGGGGAGCCGACCGGAACGAGATGGCGATCGACCTGATCCGCTACACGCCCGACGCCTCGCGGGTGATCATGGACGCGCTGTTCGCCAACCTCCTGCTCGCCGCGAAGGACGAGGGCTATCGCTGGTTCAACCTCGGCGCGGCGCCCCTCTCGGGCCTCGTCGACCGGCGCCTCGCCTCCCGCTGGAACCGGTTCGGCGCCTTCCTCTACCGGCGCGGGGCGGATCTCTACAGCTTCGACGGCCTGCGGGCGTTCAAGCAGAAGTTCGATCCGGTCTGGACGCCCTACTACCTCATCTGCCCCGGCGGCCTCGGCACCCCGCGCGCCCTCCTCGACGTGGCGACCCTCGTCAACGGCTCGCCCTTCGGGCTGATCCGGCGATGAGGCGGCGGAGCGGGGCACGCCTCGCCCTCGGGATCGGGGCGGCCCTGCTCCTCGCCGCCGCGGGCGCGGGCCTCCTCCTCGCCTGGCGCCCGCCCGCACCGACCCTGATCGCCTCGGCGACGCCGGTGCGGGTCTCCTCCGCGCATTTCACGGACGTGCCCGTCGCGATGCCGGGCGGGAGCCCGGTTGGCCTCGCCCTGCTCGTCTCCGGCAGCGGGGGTCCGGGAGCGGCGGACGCAGCCCTGTCCGAAGGCCTGCGCCGCCGCGGGCTGATGGTCCTGAGCCTCGACCTCGAGACATGGCGCGCCGGTCTGGAGCGCGACGCAGGGCCCTGCCTTCGCCCGATGTCCGACGTTGAGGATCTCTCGAAGAACCTCCAGCGGGCGCTCAAGGCCAAGCGCTATTTCCACCCCGTCCTCCTCGGGATCGGGGAGGGCGGTGCGCTCGTCCACGCCATCCTCGGCCAAGCGCTCTCGGCGACGGTCGCGGGGGGCGTCGCCCTCGAGCCGGCCGAGACGCTCGCCCTCCGGCGCCCGCTCTGCGACGGCCTGCCCGCCGAGCCCGCGCCCGACGGCTTCCGCTATCCCAGGCAGACCTCGCTGCAGGAGCCCTTCGTCGCGGTTCAGGGAGCGGCTCCGCCGCATTCGGAGCCGGGCGCCGCGCGCGGACCGCACCGGCCCGAGACACGCCTGCGCCCGGAGCCCGAGGCCCGCATCGTGGAGGCGGCCGAGGCCGCGGTCGCCCTCGCCGCGCGGGATGCCGGCACCGGCCAGCTCCCCATCGTGGAGCATCCCGCCGTCGGGCCGGCGAGGGCGCTCGCCATCTTCTATTCCGGCGACGGAGGCTGGCGCGATATCGACAAGACGATCGGTGACCGGTTGGCACGCGAGGGCGTGCACGTCATCGGCGTCGACGCCCTGCGCTATTTCTGGTCGGAGAAGGCCCCGCAGACGGTGGCGGCCGACACCGTATCGGCGCTCAAGGCCGCCGATCCCGACGGGCGGTTGCCCATCCTCGTCCTCGGCTACTCCTTCGGCGCCGACGTCTTTCCCTTCGCCTGGCCGTACCTGCCCGCGAGCCTCACGGATCGGATCGGCCTCGTCGCCCTCCTGGGTCCGGGCCGCAGCACCGGCTTCAGCGTGTCCGTGAAGGGCTTCCTCGGTCTCGGGGGCGCCCACGCGGTGGTGCCGCAGATCGCGGCGCTGCCCGCGGCCAGGGTGCTCTGCATCTACGGCTCGGCCGAGAAGGAGCCTGCCTGCACCGACCCGAGCCTCGCCGGCATCCGCACGATCCGCCTGGAGGGCGGCCACCATTTCGACGGCGACTATCCCGGCATCGCCCGCCGGATCCTCGAGGCTCTGCGGCCGGCGGGCTGAATCCGCGGCGGAGTTGGTGATCCGGTCCAGCGGAACTGTTCCTGCCCTGAAGGCTCGATTGAAAAAATCCGCCTCACATCGACCGTGAGCTGTGAACAGCGCGGCAATACCGATTGCTTTTTCGCGGCCGATATCGACTTGAGCAGTCCGTTACCGCGAACAAGGACCGGACTCATGGCGGATAGTACCGAGGCTCTTCGGAAAGATTACACGGAACTGGCGGCCGACATCGTGGCGGCCTACGTATCCAGCAATTCGCTTCCCCTCACGGATCTGCCCGCGCTGATTTCGAGCGTCCACGCGGCGCTGAGCGGGCTGACAGCCGAGAGCGCCGAAGCCGAGGCGGAATCCGCGTCGCGGCCGACGCCGGCTCAGGTCCGCAAGTCGATCACGCCGGACGCGCTGATCTCGTTCATCGACGGCAAGCCCTACAAGACGCTCAAGCGCCATCTCTCGACCCACGGGCTCGACATCCACGCCTATCGCCAGCGCTACGGCCTGCCCAACGATTACCCGTCGACAGCGGCCAATTACTCGGCCCAGCGCTCGCAGCTCGCCAAGAGTCTCGGTCTCGGCCAGCAGCGCCGTCCCGCCGCCGAGGTCCAGCAGCCGGAGGCCCCGGCCGAGATGCCGGCCCCGAGGGCGCGGGGCCGACGCAAGGCCGCGGCCGCCTGAGCGCGGACGCCGCGTGACGAGCGCCGGGGCGGGCCGAGGCCCCGGCGCAGCTGAAGCCGCCATCCTGCGCGAGGATCCGAGGTCGTCATTTGATAGGTTTGCGAAACGCAAATCGAACGATTCAACGTACAGCTGGTTACCCCTAAGGCTTTTCTCACCGCACAAGCAGAAATGCCTGTGCATCGACCAGCGACTTACGCTTGCATTCCGTTGTGTTTGCGGCGAAGTACGTAGGCGATTAAGGAGATGCCGATGGAACCAGAAGAAACGTCTTCGCGTGCGCACGACCAGTTTATCGAACTGTCTGCTCAAGTCGTTTCGGCATACGTCGCGCGCAATCATGTGGCCGCCACTGACATCCCGGCGCTGATCCACGCGGTTCACGCCTCCCTCTCCGGCTTGGCCCAGCCGGAAGCTCCGCCAGCGGAGACGGTCGAGAAGCCGACGCCTGCGCAGGTCCGCAAGTCGATCACGCCGGACGCGCTGATCTCGTTCATCGACGGCAAGCCCTACAAGACACTCAAGCGCCATCTCTCGACCCACGGGCTCGACCCCTACAGCTACCGCCAGCGCTACGGCCTGCCCAACGACTACCCGATGGTGGCCGCGGCTTACGCCGCCCAGCGCTCGGAACTCGCCAAGTCCATCGGACTCGGCCGACCGGGTGCGATGCAGGACGATGCGGATCGTCCGAAGCCACGCGGACGCAACAAGGCCGCCTGACGCGCGATCGCAGGAAACGAGACGTCCGGCCGGACGGGCTGTGAAGAGCCCGGCCGCCGGGCGCGCACGCGTCGCGCGAGGCGGCAGGTCCCGCCCACGCCCGGATTGCAGGCGGACGGACCGCCGATTTCGCAACTCAGGATCGAAAAACCCGGACAAGACCCGTATTCGAACGGGTAGCTTAACGGGCCGGCAAGCAGCGACCTGCAAACCTGAAGTCTCGGAACCGGGACGTCTCGGATGCAGTACGATTCAGCGGCGGGGTTGCCCGTCGGAGCAGGCCCGGGACTGAGGGACATCGTCTCGGAAGCGGCCGGGTTCCCGCGCCTGATCCGCACGATCGTGCGCAACCTGATCGAGGCTTGGCCGGCGGAAGTCTACCGGGAGGGGCTCGTCGAGGCCCGATTCATCGGCCGCCGGACCGTCTTCGTGAGCGACCCCGTCCTGATCCGCTCCCTGCTCGTCGATCAGGCAGCGCTCCTCGGGCGGGAGGAGTTCCTGACGCGCTCCCTCTCGCCCGTCCTCGGCAAGGGGATCCTGACCTCCGACGGCGAGCGCTGGCGTCACCAGCGCCGGATCGCGACGCCCGTCTTCCGGCACGACCGGATCCGCGCCTTCGTTCCTGCCATGCGCGCGGTCGCCACCGAGACCCGGACGCGCTGGGCGGCAAAAGGCCCCGCGCAGGTCGACATGCTCTCGGAGATGATGCGCACCACCTTCGACATCATCGTCGCGACGATGATGTCCGGCGAGAGCGGGCTCGACACCGCGCGCTTCGGCCGGGCGATGAACACCTACCTCGACCAAGCGACCTGGAAGATGGCGCTGAGCCTGCTCGGAGCGCCGGCCTGGACGCCTCATCCGGGCTCGGTCCGGGGCGCCGCGGCCGCCCGCTATCTGCGGGGTACCATATCGCGGGCGATCGCCAGCCGGCGCGCAAGCGGCCGGTGCGGCGACGATCTCCTCGGACTGATGCTGCAGGCCCACGATCCCGAGACCGGGGAGGGGATGCCGGACGCGTCCCTCGTCGACAACCTCCTGACCTTCATCGCGGCGGGCCACGAGACCACCGCGATCGTGCTCGCCTGGACCTTCTGGCTCCTGTCGGAGCATCCCGAGGTCGAGGCGCGGGTTCTGACCGAGATCGGGGCCGCTTGCCAGCGCGGTCAGGGCCCGAACCTCGAGGCCCTGACCTATACCCGACAGGTCGTGATGGAGGTGATGCGCCTCTACCCGCCTGCCCCGCTCATCGTGCGCAAGACGCTGTCCGAGGTCCGGCTCGGCTCCACGCGCATTCCCGCGGGACGCTCCGTCCACGTGCCGGTCTATGCCGTGCACCGGCATGCCCGGCTCTGGGCGCAGCCCGAGCGCTTCGACCCCGGCCGCTTCGACCCGGCCCGCAGCGCCGGGCGCGACCGTTACGCCTACTTGCCCTTCGGCGCGGGTCCGCGGGTCTGCATCGGCATGAACTTCGCGCTGACCGAGTGCCTCGCGATCCTCGCCGAGCTTCTGCCCGCCTTCCGCGCTGTGCGGGCCGCCCCGTCGCGCCCGGAGACGCGCTTCAAGGTCACGCTGCGCCCCCATGGCGGCGTCGCCATGACCCTGTCGCCGCGCGGGCAGCCGGCACCGTGAGCGAGCCGCGCAGATCCGCCGCCTCGAACCGCCGCGTCGGCGCGGCGGCCCTGCGCGGCCTCCTCGGTGCGGCCGAGCGCCTCGGCGCCGTCTGCGGGTTCCGGCGGCACGAGGTTTCCGCGGAGGCGTCATCCACCTCCCCGGCGACGCTCGATCGCTACATGCTGGAGACACGCTCCGGCATGCTCGTGGAGACGCTCAGGCTCGCCAAATTCTCGGCGATCACGCACGGCGCCGTCGCGCTCACGGTGGTCGGCCTGTTCTGGAACGCGGCGTCCCCGACCTACCTCGTCGCCCTTCTCCTCGTCATCGGCACGACGAGCATCGGCGCGGTCGTCGCCGCCTGGCGCTATCAGGGGCTGTTCGCGGGCACGCCGACCGAGGCGCAGATCGAGCGCGGCTATCGGGTCGCGGGGGCGATCGCGCTCGCGATCGGCTCCAGTTGGAGCACCATGCCGATGGTGCTGTTCCCGCCCTCGGACGCCGACCATCGCATGATCGTCGTCGCGATCGCCGCCGGGCTGATCTCGGATGCCTACGTCCTCGGGCCGATCCTCTCCGTGGCCCTGCTCTTCGCGGCGCCGGTCGTGCTCGGCAGCTTCATCGCCCTGGCGACGAGCGGCGACGGCGTCGCGGCGAGCATCGCGGTCCTGCTCGCGATCTATGCGACCTTCGTGCTGTTCAGCGTCCGGAGCATGAGCCTGCTCTCGTTCCAGCGCATCCTCGACCGGGTGCGGGTGAGCGACCAGAACCAGACCATCGGCCTGCTCCTGCGCGAGTTCGAGGCGAGCACCAGCGACTGGCTCTGGGAGACGGACCGGGAGGGGTGCTTCGACCACGTCTCCCGGCGGGTGGCGCAGGTGGTGGGACGCCCGGTCGAGCAATTGCAGGGCCTTCCCTTCGCGGAACTCCTCGCCTGCGGCGATGGCGGACGCTTCGGAGCGGGCGCCGTGGAGATGCTCGGCTTCCTGCGCGAGGGGATCGCCTTTCAGGACCTCGTCGTCGAACTACCGCGGGCCGAGGGGACGCGCTGGTGGCAGCTCAGCGGAAAGCCGGTCCTCGACCGGACGGGCCGCCTCGCGGGGTTCCGCGGCGTCGGCTCGGACGTGACCGCGAGTCGGATCTCGGAGGCGCGGATCGCCTTCCTGGCGAGCTACGATTCCCTCACGGGCCTCGCCAACCGCGCCCTGTTCCAAGATCTGGCCAGTGCCGAGTGCGACCGCGCCGCCGAGGGCGGGGGCGCCTGCGCGCTGCTCTACCTCGACCTCGACGGGTTCAAGGTGGTCAACGATTCCTTCGGTCACGGGGCCGGCGACCAACTCCTGCGCAGCGTGGCCCAGCGCCTGCAGCCCTTCGCCGCCGAGGGCACCTGGATCTTCCGGCTCGGTGGCGACGAGTTCGCGGTTCTGCACCGCTGCCGCGGCGCCGCCGAGGCCACGCTCCTCGCGGGGGCGATCATCGCGGCGGTGAGCGCGCCCTACCGCATCGACGCTCTCGCTGCGGAGATCGGCGTGAGCATCGGCATCGCCCTGACGCCGACGGACGCGCTCGATCCCGGCAGCCTCCTGCTCAAGGCGGATCTCGCCCTCTACCGGGCGAAGGCGCGGGGGAAGGGCACCTTCCACCTGTTCGAGCGCGATCTCGAAGTCAACCAGCGCACCCGCCGCGAACTCGAGGCAGACCTCAAGCTCGCGCTCCAGCGCCGGGAATTCGAGCTGCACTATCAGCCGCTCACCGCGCTGCGCGACGGGCGGGTCGTCGGCTTCGAGGCGTTGCTGCGCTGGCGCAGCCCGACCCGCGGCTTCGTGCCGCCGGCCGAGTTCATCCCGGTGGCCGAGGCGACGGGCATGATCGTGGCGATCGGCCGCTACGCCCTCCAGACGGCCTGCCGGGAGGCGGCGCGCTGGCCCGCTGAGACCCGGATCGCCGTCAATATCTCGCCGATCCAGTTCCGTACCAGCGAGTTCCTCCGGGACATCGCGGCGGCCCTGGAGGCGAGCGGCCTGGAGCCGGGCCGGCTCGAGATCGAGATCACCGAATCCGTCTTCCTCGACAAGACCGCGATCACGATGGCGAACCTGCACGAGCTGCGCTCGCGCGGGATCCGCATCGCGCTCGACGATTTCGGCACCGGCTACTCGTCGCTGAGCTACCTCGCCAAGTTTCCGGTCGACAAGATCAAGATCGACCGCTCCTTCGTGCGGGACATCGACGACGAGGGCGGCAACCTCGCGGTGATCGAAGCGATCCTGGCCATCGCCCAGAAGCTCTCGATCGCCGTCACCGCCGAGGGCGTCGAGACGGCCGAACAGGCGCAGGTCCTGCGAGCCCGCGCCTGCAACGACATCCAGGGCTTCCTGATCAGCCCCGCCCGACCCGCCTCCGAGATCCCCGACCTGATCGCGCGGGTGCCGAAGGATTTCCACAGGCTGTTTCCATCCCCCGTCCGCACCGAGATCCAGCCGCGCCTCGTCGTGGGCCGCTGAGCCGAGCCTCAATGGCTGCTGTGACTTGGCCGGATCCGGCCAACGGCGGAGCGGGCGTCGGGACGGGATGGCGGCACGCCGGGTTTGCGCGATGCAGCCGAGCCAATCGTTCTGATCGGACGAGTGTTGCGATCCGGAAATGGACCGGGACGGCGCGAACGGCCATGATGGTGTGCGCACGTTCAGGTTGTCAGCATGCACTCTACCGAGGGTTCCCGCCTTCTCAGCTCCCTCGCCTGGGCGCCGACGATCGGCCTGTCCTGGCTCTGGGGCCTGGGGTTCTTCTACGCGATCCACGTCACGGTGACGTATGGCTGGCTCGGCTTCGCCGCCTTCGCGCTGCCGAACGCCGCCGGCCTCTACCTCTTCGGGCACGTGCTCGGAGCGCCCGGCCGCAACCCGGCCGAGATCCTCAAGGCGGTTGAGGACCGGTACACCGGTCTGTTCCTGGCCTGCCAGCTCGCCGCGCTCGCGCTCACGGCCTACGGGCTCTGCGCCCATCTGCTCCTGCCGCTGTTCGGCCATGGCAGCCTGCTCGGGGCGGTGCTGCTGTTCCTGCTCGCCGCCGCCATCGGGCACGCGGCCCCGATCGGGGCCTTGCGGCGGCTCCACGCCCTCTATCTCGTCGTCGGCGTGGGGGCGGCCCTCGTCGCAGCCCAGGGCCTCATGCGTGCCGCACCTTCCGCCCCCGTCCCCCTCGCGGCCTTCGACGAGCGCTTCTACGGGCTGATGCTGCCCTGCCTCGTCGGCTTCCTGCTCGGGCCGTGGAGCGACGTGCAGCACTGGCAGAGGGTCGTGGCGATCCACCGGGAGGGCGGCTCGGTGCGTGCAGCCTATGCCGGCGGCTCCCTCCTCTTCCTCGGATTGCTGACCCTCAACGGCGGCCTTGCCGCCTTGGCCGGAGCCGGCACCCCCGTCCTCGCCGCCGACGGGATTCCGCAGGCGCAGGGAGCCGTGGCGCAGGCCCTCGCCCGCCTCCTCGACCCCGGCCTCACCGCGGCCTTCCTCGTCTGGGCCGCCATCGCGATGGCCTCGACCGTCGACAGCTTCTACTGCGCGACGCGCTGGCTCCTCACCTCCGTGACCCGTCGCAGCGAGAGCCCGCTCCTCGCCTTCCTGCCCGCCGGCCTCGTCGCCTCGCCGCTCTGGACCCTGGCCGCCGCGGTCGCGCTCGCGGCCGGGCTCATCGCGGCGAACATCCCGATGATCTATCTGATGCTGCCCTTCGCGAGCCTGTTCGTCGGGGCGACCCTCTGCCTCCTCTGCGAGGCCCTCGGCGCGCGGCCGGCTTATGACGGGGTGCTCTGCGCGATGATCGGGACGGCCTCGGCCCTGATCTTCGTGACGGGCTACGTCGCACCCGTCGGGGCGCTTCTCGCGATCGCGCCCCTCGTCGGCGCCGTCGGCGCGCTGCCCGCGCTCGGCAACCTGATCGCGGGCCGGAGGGGAAGCGGGGAGGGAGCTCCGCAGGCTGCAGCGGACGCGCCCGGCCTCGCGACCCTCGTCGTGCCGCGTGCGGATCCCGTCGCCGCGCACGGGTTCGACGGACCCTGGTTCGTGCTGCAGCTCCTGCCGACCTACGACGACACCAACTCGGTCGGGAACGTCTACTTCGCCAATTACTTCCGTTGGGTCGGCAAGGCGCGGGAATTGTTCTTCCACGCCTGCATGCCGGATTTCGACCTCGCGACGACGAACTTCTACATCCTGACCCGGTCCTTCAGTCATGATTTTCGGCGGGAGGCACGGGAGTTCGAGCCCGTCATCGTCCGGATCCGGATCGCGAGCTACAATCGCAAGTTCGTCACTTTGTCCCACGAGATCCACAGCCGCACCCAGGGCCTGCTCGGGCGTGGGGAGCAATCCCTGATGTTCGTCGACACCGTGCGCCATCGGCCCCTCGACATCCCCGCGAGCGTCATGTCGAGCTTCCTGCCGCACTTCGTGAAGGAACGCCCGCGCGGCCCGGCATTCGGCGAGCTGGCGGAGGCGTGAGCGGCCCGTTTGACGGCAGCCGACCCGGTCCCAGATAGGAACAGCCTGACGCTTGGGACGGGGGTCGGACGATGGATGACGAGATCTTTCCGGTACGCCGGACCGTGACCGCGCACGAGATCGGGCAGAAGCTCGACGACCTCTCGGTCGAGGAACTGGGCGAGCGCATCGCGCTGCTGCGACGGGAGATCGAGCGCCTGGAATCCGCCCGCGAGGCGAAGCAGGCGGCGAAGTCCGCGGCGGGCTCGATCTTCATGTTCTGACGTCTGTCCGTTCGATTTCCCGGGCTTCCGGCTTCCGGTCGTTCGGCCGCACCGCGGGGGCGCGGGGTTCACGGACCCTGCGCCGCAGTAGGGCCGGGGCCAGCTCCGCTGCCGGCAGGTGCCATCAGCCCTGCATCACGGCCTCGATCCGCTCCATCGCCCAGTCGATCTCCTCGCGGGTGATGACGAGGGGCGGGGTGAAGCGGATCGTGTGCTCGTGCGTGTCCTTGGCGAGGAGGCCGCGGGCCCTCAGACCCTCGACGACGGGGCGGGCGCCTCCCGCGTCGGGGTGGAACTCGAGGGCCAGCATCAGGCCGCGCCCGCGCGCCTCGCGAATGCGGTTCGAGGTCAGGGCTCGCAGCCTCTCGAGGAAATAGGCGCCGTTGGCGGCCGCGTTCTCGAACATGCCCTCCTCGACGAGGACCCGCAGCGCCGCCCGCGCCACCGCGCAGGCCAGCGGGTTGCCGCCGAAGGTGCTGCCGTGCTGGCCCGGCTTCAGGACGCCGAGCACCTCGGTCGTCGAGAGCACCGCCGAGATCGGGTAGAAGCCGCCGCCGAGCGCCTTTCCGACGAGGGTCACGTCGGCCACGATTCCCTCGTGCTCCTCGGCGAGCAGCCGCCCCGTCCGGCCGAGCCCGGTCTGGATCTCGTCGAGGATCAGGACGACCCGGTTGCGCGTGCAGATCTCGCGCACCGCGCGCAGGTAGCCCTCGGGCGGGATGATCACGCCGGCCTCGCCCTGGATCGGCTCGACGAGGAAGGCCACCGTGTTCGGGGTGATCGCCGCCTCGAGCGCGGCCGCGTCCCCGAACGGCACCAGGGCGAAGCCCGGCAGGAAGGGGCCGAAGCCGCCCCGCGCGTCCGGATCCGTCGAGAAGGACACGATCCCCAGGGTGCGGCCGTGGAAGTTGCCGGCACAGACGACGATCTCGGCCGACCCTTCGGGCACGCCCTTGACCTCGTAGCCCCATTTGCGCACCGCCTTGATCGCCGTCTCGACCGCCTCGGCGCCGCTGTTCATCGGCAGCACCTTGTGGGACCCGGTGAGGGCGGCGAGCTCCTCGTAGAAGGGCCCGAGCTGGTCGTTGCGGAAGGCCCGCGAGGTGATGGCGAGGCGGCCGGCCTGCTCGGTCAGCGCCGCGAGGATCCTCGGATGGCAATGGCCCTGGTTGACCGCCGAGTAGGCCGACAGGCAGTCGAGGTAGCGCCGCCCGTCCGTGTCGGTGACCCAGACGCCCCGGCCCTGCGTCAGCACCACGTCGAGGGGCTTGTAATTGTGCGCGCCGAGGCGGGTCTCGATCTCGATGAAGTCCGGACGGTCGAACACGCCGATCTCCCGTGATGCTCGCCCCCCTTCCGGCGCGCGTCCGCGGCATCGCCTCCGGGACGTCTCCGGCGCGGCGCGTCAGGACAGGTGCCGCGCCCTCTTGGCCGGCGCGCCCCTGCCTATCGGCGCGGGCGGCACTGCGCCGTCGATCTCCAGCTCCGTGAAGGGCACCGTGAACAGGAACCGGTGCGCCTCGTCGGCCACCGAGAAGCGATAGCCGCTGAAGAGCGGGTTGCCCGCTCCCTCCTCCGGCTCCACGAAACGGGCACCGTGGCGGGCCTCCGCGAGCGCGGCCGAAGCGTCGGCGCAATCGAGCCCCTCGTGGTCGAGGCACACGACCCCCGACGGGGTCCGGACGTCGAAGTAAAATCTCGGCATGGCACCATCCGCTGCCCGCCCCCCCGCCGGCGCGGGCGGTTGACCTGCCTCGCACCGAGGGGCCGAGTGTGGCGCGAAACCGGTCCCCTGTCACGCGGCGGACGGCACGCGGCACCGGATCCCGTGACGGACGAGCCCCGCTCTCACGTGGCGAGGCAGGAAGACGCTTGGCGTTCCCGGGCCGCCGCGGCTACGAGCGCTCGGGGGCGCGGAGCGAGACCAGCGAGGGTCCTGAGATCATGAGCAAGCCCGTCGTCATCGCCGTCGCGATCACCGGGTCGGTGCCGCGCAAGGCGGACAACCCGGCCCTGCCGGTCACCGCCGCCGAGCAGATCGAATCGACGCAGGAAGCCTTCGAGGCCGGCGCCAGCCTCGCCCATATCCACGTGCGCAACGACGACGAGAGCCCGTCCTCCGACCCCGACAGGTTCGCCGCCGTGCAGGAGGGCCTGCGCCGGCACTGTCCGGGCCTGATCGTGCAATTCTCTACCGGCGGGCGCGGGCGCGACCCCAGCGCCCGCGGCCTGCCGCTGAAGCACCGGCCCGACATGGCCTCGCTCTCGACGGGCTCGGTGAACTTTCCCACCATCGTCTACGAGAACCACGCCGGCCTCGTGACGGATCTCGCCGCGCGGATGCGCGAGTTCGGCGTGCGGCCCGAGATCGAGATCTTCGACCTCTCGCACCTCCACGGTGCCAAGCGCCTGGTCGAGGCGGGGCTGATCGACGAGCGGCCGCACGTGCAGTTCGTGCTGGGCGTGCAGAACGCCATGCCGGCCGAGGAGCCCCTCCTCGACATCCTGCTCGGCGAATTGCGCCGGATCCTGCCGCGCGCCACTTGGACGGCCGCCGGCATCGGCCGCCAGCAGGCGGTGGTGATGGATTGGGCGCTGGCCCGCGGGGCGGATGCGGTCCGCACGGGCCTCGAGGACAACATCCGGATCACGAAGGACCGCCTCGCCGCGAGCAACGCCGAACTCGTCGGCCTCGCCGTGGAGGCGATCGCCCGCCACGGCCGGCGGCCGGCCACGCCCGCCGAGGCGCGGGCCGCCCTGGCGCTGCCCGCCTGAACGGGACGGGACATCCGGGACATGGCGGCGGCTCAGTGCAGGCGTCCGCACTCGCTGCGGGCGATGTCCTGCGCGATGCGCAGGAGCAGCCGGTCGACGGCCGGCCTGAGGCTGAGGAAACCGAATCGGTCGATGGTGCGCCGACAGGCGATGATCCGGGACGCCGCCTCGTCGAGGGCCCGGCCGGTCCGTGCCCCATCGGGGAGAGCCTCGTCCCCGAGATCGATCAGCAGACCGTGGCCGTGGCCCGGCGCGCCGCCGCTCCCGCGGAAGATCCGGCCCCGGTCGAGGATCGCATGCGTCCGGCCCCCGGGGGCGAGGACACGGTACTGGGCGACGAAGAGGCCACCCGAGCGACAAAGCGCGGAGAAGCGGGCGAGGACCGTATTCCGGTCGTCGGCGTGGAGGCAGGCCCGCGCCCGATCCGCGGGAAGCGCCGCTCCGGCCAGCGCCCGGTCTCCCGCGAGGAGCGCGGCGGCGCCCGCGTCGAGCACGCAGTGATCGCCGGCCTCGAACCACGACCACGTCCCGACGACGCCCGAGGCGGCAAGGATCCTGCGCAGGTCCGCCTCCGAATCGGCGGGGAAGGGCGCGGCATCGGGGGGCACGGTCGGCTCCTGGGGGCGGGGCCGGCACGGGCGCGCCGGGCGGCTCGACCGCTCTTACGGCCGAGCTTGGCTCGCGGTTTCGGGCGATTGTGAAAATAATCTTTCGCGCTGCCGAGTCGCGACCTCAGCGGCCGGCACGGGCGGCCGCACTGCCGAGCGCGACGAGCGTCGCCCCGCCGAGGATCGCCAGCCCCGTCAGGCTCAGCGTGCGCGCCGAGGGGACGCCGTGCCGCCTCCGCCAGCCGCCGCTCGTGCGCGGTACGTCGTCGAGGGGCTGGCGGATGGCGCCGTAGCTGTGGCGCGCGGGCGTTGCCCGGTCGAGCATCCGGTGGATGGCAGCACCCGTCAGGTGCTCGGTCGGGCCGGGAGCGAGAGCGTAGGCCACTTGCGCGGCGCGGGCCGGCCAGCCGACCGCGACCTCGTCCCGAGGATGGCGGACGAGGCGCACGAAGGTCTCGGCCACGTCCTCGGGGGCGTAGACGAGGGGTCCCGTGTCGATCCTGCGGCCCGAGACATTGGCGCCGTGCTCCAGGCCGGGCGTGTCGACCATGGCGGGAAAGACGGAGCAGACGTGGATGCGGGGATGGCGCCGCAATTCCTGGCGCAGGCTCGCGGTGAAAGCCCGCAGCCCGAACTTGCTCGCGGAATAGGCAGCCGCGAACGGGGCCGGTGCCCAGCCACCCAGCGAGATGTTGGTGATGAGCACGCCGTGTCCCTGACCGAGGAAGCGGGGCAGGGCGGCGTAGGCGCCGTACATGCCGCCGAGCAGGTTGATCTCGACGGTTCGGCGGTGAAGGTCGAGCGGTGCATCCTGATAGGGTCCGAACACACCCGTGCCGGCATTGTTGATCCAGACGTCGAGCCGCCCGAACGTCTCCTCGGCGCGCCGGGCGAGGCGCTCCACCGCCACCGGATCGGTGACGTCCGTCGAGACCGCGATGGCCTCGGCGCCGCACGCACGGCACTCGGAGGCGATCGCATCGAGCGCCTCGGGCCTGCGGGCAGCGAGCGCGAGACGGGCGCCGCGACGCGCGAAGGCGAGAGCCGCGGCCCGTCCGATGCCGCTCGACGCGCCGGTGAGGACGATGACGGGTCCCTCCGGATCCTTCATGTCCGCCGCTCTCGGACGAGGCCGCCGGGCCCATGCGGCACGGCGCGGCGCGAGCGCACAGGGCTCATGAAAGGTCTCCCTCCGTTCTCGCCTGGGCAACCGCGGCCGATCCTGGCCTGTTCCCGGTCCCACACGGAGTGGCCGCCCCGGACCCGGCTCGCGGGACCCTGCGAGAACTCCCTCGGCCGAAGGCAGCGGTCTTCCTTCGGGGATCTGCTCGCCGATGCGGCAATCCATCGATCGGCTGGGTCGACGCCAACGGACGACGTGCGGCTCACCAGCGGCACGAGGCGATGTCCGAACGAGCGGAGGGGATTTTTGGCGAGACAAGGGCGCTCGGCAGCCGCCACGCCCGGACGGGACGGAGGGCCAGGATCACGCGGAGCCCCGCGCGGGAACCGAGGAAGGGCCGGAAACGGGGGAGGCTTCGCCTCTACTCCGCGGCGGCGACCCGGACAGGTCCGGCGTCGCGCAGGATCTCGTCGGCCGCGGCGCGCGCCAGGAGGGCGTAGCCGCGGTCGGCCATGTGAAGGCCATCGGCGGCGAACAGTTCCTTGCGGGTGAGCCGTGCCTCGTCGACCCAGCTGCGCATCAGCTCCGAGCGGCGGATCACCGGCACGCTCATCTCCTCACCGATCTCGCGAACCGCGTCCCGGAAGCGGTAGGAGCCCGGTGTCGCATCGAATTTCGGGCACCATTGCGGCTCCATCAGAACCACGTCGATGCCGGCCTCCCGGAGGGTGCGCAGGCCCGCCAGGGTCGCCTCGCGGAAATGATCGAGGTCGATCCCGCGCAGCGGGTCGTTGCTGCCGGTCTGCCAGATCACGAGATGGGGCTTGGCCGCGACGACGTCGCGGCCGAGGCGGCGCATCATGTCGTCGACGTGCTCGCCGCCGATGCCGCGGTTCAGCACCGTGACGCCGCCGACGAGATGCGGCAGGGAGCGGTTGAGATCGACCTGCAGGCGGGCGGGATAGCTCGCCGCCGGGCTGCTCGCGCCGATGCCCTCCGTCGAGGACGAGCCGAAGGCGACGATCCGCAGCGGGCCGCCGGAGGCGAGCTGCTCCCGGACATGCGGCAGATCCACGGCGGGCGAGGCCTCGAAGCCGAAGATGGCGAGATCGAAGCCCTCGGGCAGGAGATCCGCGTAGGCGAGCACCGCGGTCGGCAGCACGCTGAGGCCGGCCAGCACGGCGATGCCCCGCATCAGGGCACGCAGCGGCCGCACACGAGACCGGAGGGAGGAGGCGAGCAGAGCGATCATCGGAGCAGCAGGGTCGGCGTCTTCACACTAGGGAGCATACAGGCCAAACTGGAAGAGCCCGCTCGTTGGATCACTTGAATGCGGCGGAAGTTCGTAACACAAAATTCATGATACGTCTGCTCGCCTCATCGGAAACCGTCCGAACCCGCACGGCGAAGTCTCGCTCATCCTGCCCGATGTCGGATCGCGTACGAAGCTGAAATCCGGCGCTCTCCCGGGGAAAACGGGACGTTTCTCACCAATAATTTAACCCGTGTTAGATCCCCTGCGTCTCGGATTGCTACAGTCCCGCGCCTTCGGATGCTTGCCGGAGTGTCTGAATTCCAGTGCGGAACAGGCCCATGCGTCATGAGTTCGAGTCGCGTACTGCCTCGGAGCCCGTCTGGCTGAACCGATGGCACCCCGGCAGCGACGCCGGCGCGGAGGCGCCGCATTGCTCGGTCCGGCCCTGGCCCGGCGCCCGGGCACGGCTGGCGGAGGACGATCCGGGCACTGATTCGGCCTTTCTGGATGCCGTGGCGCAGGGCCTCGCGCTGCCCGAGAAGGCGCTTCCCTCCGCCTGCCTCTGGGACGAGGCGGGGGCGGAGTTGATGGCGCGGGCCGCGGAGCATCCGGATTGCTATCCGACCCAGCGGGAGATCGCGCTTCTCACGGATGTCGCTTCCGAAGTCGCGACCCTGGTGGGGCCCGAGCCCCGGATCCTCGCCTTCGGGACCGGGTCGGCCCGCGGCGTCGATCTCCTCCTCGCCGCCCTCGACCGCCCGCATCCGCCGGAGATCGTTGCGCCCGCGGGCGAGACGCCGCCCGGTCCCGAGGACGGCGCGCGGCCGGGCGGTGGCCTCGGCCTCTGCCTCGGAGCCACCGCCGGCAGCCTCCCTCCGGCCGATCTCGCGGCCTTCCTGGAGCGCGCCCGCACGGTTCTCGGGCGCGGCTGGCTCCTCGTCGGCATCGATCCGAACGGCGACACGGAGAGCCTGCTGCGCGCGCACGCGGACGACGACGGCCTGATGGCGGCCCTGCACCTCAACATCCTCCGCCGCCTCGCCCGCGCCGATGGCGGGGCGGCGCCGGGCCAGGAGGGATCGGACCGGGAGGGCGCCGGGGCGCCCCTCGCACCGGAGGATTTCCGGCACGAGGCGCGGGTGCTGCTCGACCCGTTCCGCGTCGAGACCCATCTCGTGGCCGAGCGGGCCGGCCTGCTCCGGGTCGGCCGCGAAGCCGTGCCCTTCACGCACGGGGAGAGCGTGCGCACGGGCTGCGCCTACCGCTACGCGCCGGGCGTCTTCCAGGAGATGGCGGCCGATGCGGGGTGGGAGCCGGTGCGCTGCTGGCTCGATCCCGAGGGCCTGTTCAGCCTCCACCTGCTGCGGGGCGAAGCTTAAGCGCTGGCCGGATCCTTGCAATGCGAGAGGGCGTCGGACGCCGCGCCTGCGCGGCGGATGCGGCGTCACGGCGAAACGGGACCGGGGGATCAGTGGGCATGTCCGACGAGGAGGGACCGTTCCTGTCCTACAGCCTCTTCGCGAAGGAGCCGGACGGCGGCCTCTGCTGCGCCGTCCGCCAGGATCAACCCGTGCCCGATTTCGTCGAGGGCTGGTCCTACGCGGGCACGATCGCGGATGCGCGGGAGGCGCCACCGGACTTCCGTCCGCGCGCCGCGCAGGCCGCGACGAGCCTGACGGGCTATTACCTGTTCCTCTGCCTGCGTTCCCGGCGCGACGGAAGCATCTCCGCGCGCCCCTGACCCTGCCATCGGGCGGGCGGCACGCGCCCGGCCGGGCGAGGGGGATTTCGGACGGCAGGAGGCCTGAACCATCGCAGGCCCGACGGTGTTGTGCCCGGCAACCCCGCTTCCGGAGCATGCCGCACCCGATGGGCTCGTCCCGCCGCCTCCTCGCCGCCGCCGGCATCCTGATCGCCGCCGGCGGGCTCGCGGCCGCCTTCGGCCGCTTCGGCCACGCGCCGCTGCCGGACGAGGCCGACCTCGCCAACCCTGCGCGGAACGCCCAGCCCGCCGCCTACGACGTGCTCGGCCGCCCCGCCGCCTCACCCGAGCCCGGCGCCGTGCGGATCGACGACGCGCTGATCCGGCGCGGGCGGGAGGCCTTCTACCGGGAGACCTTCGGCAACGAGGTCTTCCTCACCGACGTGATGGGCATGCTCGACGGCGCGCTCAGCCTCTACGAGGTCTCGCGCGCGCTCACCCTGCTGGCGGGGCGGGGCACCACCAACCTCGAAGTGCGCGTCGCCCGGCCGGTGACGGTCGGCGGCCGGACCTACCAAGTGGGGGAGCTGATCCCGACCGGCCTCGACGTCGCGAAGGGCAGCCTGTTCCCGCTCGGCATCCGGACCTTCTACGACCGCGGCCACGTGCGCATGGGCATCACCTGCGCCCTCTGCCATGCGGCCTACGACCCGGGCACCGGCAAGGTGGTGGACGGCGCGCCGAACCGCGACCTCAACGTCGGCCTGATGATGGCCCTGGCCTCGAACACCACCGCCTACTACATGCACGGCTCGACGCCCTCCCTCGACCCGTTCCGGACCGATCCGAACCGCAGCGTCGCGACGCGCGCCGGCGGCCGCGAGCGCCTGCCGGACCCGGAGGCGCTGGAGGCCGCCGCCAAGGTGCAGGCGGCGAGCTGGCCCCCCGGCAGCTTCGATTCCTCGCCCGATCTCGTCACCAACCCGACCTCGATCCCGTCGAGTTTCACGGCCCACGGCCATCCCTACGGCTGGAGCGGGCATGCCGGGATCGGCCCCTTCCGCGGCCTGTCGGCGCTCAACAACAACGTCCACGCGCTGAATTCCGACACGACCGCCCAGGCCGACGCCGCGCCGTTCCTGTTCGGCCTCGATCCGGAAGTCTATCTCGGCACGCTCCTGCAGCGGGCCCCGTCCCCGAGCTTCCGCTTCGACCCGCAGGGCGGGCGCACGCCCTCGCAGGTCCTGAAGGCGGCCGACCCGACGCCCGACGCGCCGGGGCTGAACAGCTATGCGGCGCTCCCGAGTTTCCCGAACGCCAATTACGTGACCACGAACGGCCTCGTGGCGACGAGCCCGGGCGAGCCCGTCGGCTACGCCAACGACGCCATGTCGGCCTTCCAGAACGCTCTACGCGCGCCCGCGCGGCCGGCGCCGCCGGAGATCCTCGCGACCGGCCGGCAGATCTTCGAGCGGGCAGGCTGCGCCGGCTGCCATGCGGGGCCGGCCTACACCAACAACCGGGTGGTCCCGGCCCCCGAGATCGGCACCGAGCCGACACGCGCCCGCTCCTTCGCCAAGACCGAGGGAACGCTCCGGCCGCCGGACCTCTACGCCGCCGGCACCCCCTTCCCGGTGCCGCCGGGGACGAAGACGCTCCCGGTGCCGCTCGGCGAGGCTGACCGGGCGCAGGTGCAGCTCGCCTGGGCGCATGCCGGCACGCCCGGCGGCTACAAGGTGCCGAACCTGATCGGGCTCAACGAATCCGCGCCCTACCTCCACGACGGCGGGGTCGCCGTGGGTCCCGGCCCCGCCCGTGAGCCCGGGATCGGGCCGCTCCTCGATCCGGCGGTGCAGGCCGACCCGGCCGAGAGCCTGCGCGCCCTCGTCGACCGGGATCTGCGCGCGCGGGTGATCGCGGCGAACCGGGCCAGCCCCCGCGCGGTGACCGCCCGCGTCACCGGCGAGGGCCACGCCTACTGGGCGGACGCGCAAGCCGGCGTGGGTCCGGCCGAGCAGGCGGCCCTCGTGCAGTACCTGCTCTGCCTCGACGGGCCGGCGCGGTAGATCCGGCCGGGGAGGGCGCCGCCGGCCCATCCTGCCCGCCGCCCGGTGCCCGGACCGGCATGAACGATGCGTCGTGCCCGGCACGACCGGCAGCCTCGGGCTCCGCCGGTCCCGGGCTCCACGGCCGGCTCCTCCGGCCGCTACGGATTTCAACGCGGCATGGCGGGTGGTCCTTCGCGCATCGCGATTCTGGCAACCTCGACGAGCCCGCGCGGGAGCGTCGCTCACGCGCTCGCCGTCGGCGAGGCCCTCTGCGACCTCGGGCACGAGGCGGTGGTACACGCGCCCGACCCCACGGGCCGCGGCTTCTACCGGGACGCTCGCTGTCCCGTCGTGTCCGTGGCCGCGCGGCCGGTCGGCGGCGCGACCGCCGACCTCGTGCGGGCGCGGATTGAGGATTACCTTCGCCACTTCGCGACGCCGGCCGCCTGCGATTTCGACGTGTTCCACGCCCAGTGCGGCATCGGCGGCAACGCCCTCGCCACCCTGAGCCGCCGCCGGCTGGTGCACGGTTTCGTGCGGACCGTCCACCACCTGGAGACCTTCGCCGACCCACAGCTCGCCTATTGGCAGGACCGGGCAATCTTCGACGCGAACCGGCTGCTCTGTGTCGACCGGGCCTCGGCCGAGGCGCTGGCGCACGATCACGGCGTCATGGCCCAGGTCGTCGGCAACGGCGTCGATCAGACCCTGTTCCGCCCGGCGGGGGCTGCGGAGGACGAGGGCCTTCGCCTGCGCTGGGGCCTCGGAGCGGGTCCGGTCGTGCTCTGCGTCGGGGGCTTCGAGGAGCGGCGGAATTCGCTTGCCGTGATCGAGGCCTTCCGCCGGCTCCGGACGGAGCAGCCGCAGGCGCAACTCCTCGTCGTCGGCGGCGGCTCGATCCTCGACCATGCCGGCTATCAGGCCCGTTGCCGCGCTGCCCTCGACCGGGCGTCTCTGGGAGTCGGGATCGGCCGGGCGGTGATCCAGGCCGGGATCGTGCCGCAGGCGGAGATGCCCGCGATCTACCGGCTTGCGGATGTCCTCGCCGCCCCCGCCCTCAGGGGCGGCTTCGGTCCGAGCGTGCTCGAGGCGATGGCCTGCGGCATCCCGGTCGTCGGCGCGGCGCGGCCCCCCTTCACGGAGAGCCTCGCCGCCCGGGACGCGCACCTCGTCGATCCGGAGGATGCGGAGGCGATCGCGCAGGCCTTCCGTGCCGTCCTCGACCCTGCCGAGCGGGCGCGGCTCGCCGAGGCCGGGCGCCGGGTCGCCTCCCTGCACGGCTGGGCGGCCTGCGCGAGCCGGCATCTCTCCGCCTACGCGGCCTGCTCGCGCCGCGACCCCGCCACGGCGGACGCCTGAGGAGCGGCGAACCCGCGACGGCGAGGGATTGCGCCCCCGTGCACGGCAGCCCCGAGCGTGACAGAATGACCTGCCCGACCCGGCACCGGGGGCTCGCCCGAACGTTGGCGGGGCGACGCCGACGAACGACCGGCGGGGCAGGAGACCAGACGAGCATGAGCAGACCGCGCGAGACCGAGCTGAAGCTGGAATGCGACCGTCTCGATCTGACCGCCCTCGGAGCCCACCCGCTCCTCCAGGGAGACGGCGCGCCCGCCACCCTCGTCTCGACCTATTTCGACACGCCCAACGAGGACCTGCGCGCCGCGGGCCTGACGCTTCGCGTGCGCAGCCGGGGCGAGGAGCGGATTCAGACCGTCAAGGCGGAAGGGGGGGCGGCAGCGGCCGGCCTGTTCGACCGGCCGGAATGGGAGAGCCCGATCGCGGGCGACGCGCCCGACCCGGCCGTCTACGCCGACACGCCCGTGGCCGCCATCCTCGCGGATGCCAAGGACGCGCGCCTTGAGCCCTGCTTCACCACGGTGGTGATGCGGAGGGAGCGGACGCTGAGTTACGGCGCCTCGCGCATCAGCGTGACCCTCGACGAGGGGCGCGTGGAGACGCAAGCGGGTGACGCTCCCCTGTGCGAACTGGAGCTCGAACTCGAGGAGGGCACGACCGCCGACCTCTTCGCCCTCGCCCAGGCCCTCGCCGAGACGGTCCCCCTGCGCCTGGGCGCCCTTTCCAAGAGCGAGCGCGGCTTCGCGCTGCGCGACGGGCGGCTCGGCCGGCCGAGCAAGGCGGGCGCCGTGGTGCTGCGCGAGGATGCGAGCGCGGGCGACGCCTTCCGCAGCATCGTGATGGCCTGCCTGCGCCACCTGCGCCTCAACGAGGCGGTGTTCCTGGCGAGCCGGGACCCGGAGGCCCTCCACCAGATCCGGGTCTCGCTACGGCGGCTGCGCTCGGCCTTCAGCCTGTTCAAGCCGATCCTCGCGCACGATCCCCGCGCCGCGGGCCTCGGGGCGGAGATCAAGCAGGCGACCGAGCCTTTCGGCCGGGCCCGCAACCTCGACGTCTTCCTGGAGACGACGCTGCCCGAGGAGATGGCGCGCCGCCCGGACGAGCCGGGGCTGGAGGAGCTCGCGGCGCGGCTCGGGGCCGAGCGCGACCGGGCGCACGGGACGGTGTCGGAGATCCTCGCCTCGCCCGAGTGGCGGCGGCTCCTCCTCGATCTGCTCAGCTGGCTCCAGACCGGCCCCTGGCTCGGGGAGGGCGCCGATCCCGCCCGTGACGAACCCGCCAGGGACTTTGCCGCCACGGTGCTGGAGCGCTTTCGCAAGCGGGTGTGCAAGCGCGGGCGCCATCTCGCCAAGCTCGACCCGGAGGCGCGCCACCAGGTGCGGATTGCCGGCAAGAAGCTGCGCTACGGCGCCGACTTCTTCGCCTCGCTGTTTCCGGACAAGAAGGCGCGCAAGCGCCACAAGACCTTCTCGGCGGCCCTGTCCGACCTGCAGGATCATCTCGGCGCCCTGAACGACCTCGCGACCGCGCATTCCGTCATGGCGAGCCTCGCCGACGGACCGCCCGGCGTGGCCGCGAGCGGGCCGGCCCTGTTCGCCGCGGGCCTGACGGCCGCCGACAACGAGGCGCGCACGAAGCAGCTTCTGGCCGCCGCGGAGGAGGCGCACGACGACCTCTCCGACGCGAAGCCGTTCTGGCGCTGAGAGGCCTCAGCCCTGGGTCGGCCGGCTCAGGGCGTAGAGGGTGATCGCGGCGGCGTTCGAGACATTGAGGCTGCGGATCTCGCCCGTGAAGGCGATGCGAGCGAGGATGTCGCAACAATCGCGCGTGCGCTGCCGCAGGCCCTTGCCCTCCGCTCCGAGCACGACGATGGCCGGCCGCCGCGGGCCGACCGCGTCGAGATCGGTGCCGGCCTCGGAATCGAGACCGATCCGGGTGAAACCCCGCTCGCCGAGTTCGATCAGGGCCTCCGCGAGGTTGCGCACCGTGATGAGCGGCACGTGCTCGAGGCCGCCGGAGGCCGACTTCGCCAGGACGCCCGTGGCGCTCGGCGAGTGGCGCAGGGTCGTCACGATCCCCGCCACCCCGAAGGCGGCGGCTGTCCGCACGATGGCGCCGACATTGTGCGGATCGGTGATCTGGTCGAGGGCGAGGAGCAGCGCGTCCGCCGGCAGGTCGTCGAGACCGGGGGCGGCGAGGGGATCCACCTCGAGGTAAAGCCCCTGGTGGACCGCGTCGGGCCCGAGCAGGGCGTTGATCGCGGATGGCCGCACGATCTCGGGAACGATCGGCAGGGTGCCGAGAGCCTCCGTGAGCCGCGCGGCGCCGTTCTCGGTGGCGACCAATCGGTGCAGCCGCCGCCCCGCATTACCGAGCGCCTGCAGGACGGGGTGCCATCCGTAGAGCACGACGGGATCGTCCGGGCCGCCCCGGGGGCCGCCGGGCCCGCCGCGTCGCTCGCCAGGGCGAAAGCCGCCGGGCCGGCCCCGGCCCGCGCCTTGCGGGGCGGGGCGGGAGCCGCCGGGTCGATCGCGTCGGATGGTCATGCTGCACCGGTCCCCTCGCGGACCCGGCCCTGTCCGAGCCGGCCGCACATCTGAGCGTGATCCGCGACAAACCGACCGCGCGCCGATCCGTCAAGCCGCAGGCGCTGCCGCGCGAGGCCCGTTGCCCTCGCACGCCAAGCCGATTATAGAACGCCTCGCTCACGCAAGCGCCCTTCGTCTAGCGGTCCAGGACGTCGCCCTTTCACGGCGAAAACACGGGTTCGATTCCCGTAGGGCGCGCCAATAAAATCAACGACTTATCTGATTGGTTAAGGCGCAGGGTTGCATCCGTACGGAAATTTTACGGAAATGCCGTTTGGCAGAAATCGTCCCTGCGGCGCGCTTAAGTTCCGCATGAAGCGCGAGAGCGGGCAGCGGTTACGCGGCACGTTGGCAGGCCGAGCCGTTTAATTTGCCTGCCACGGAGGTAAGGTCGGGGGTATCGCTACCCTCAGAATGATCTTCTCCGAACCAGCTCGACTGTGCACAAAATCACCACCCCCCCCGCGAGCGATGAAAGATGATGCTTGCTGGGAGATGGCGTGGCGGCTAGAAGCCTGCCTCCCGGACAGAAAAAGGGCCGCCCGATGAGAGCGGCCCGCAGTCTAGGGAGGAAACGCCCATGAAGGGCCAGTGCGGCGACGCCATCGCCGCGCTGTCTTCAGGCATATCCCATACCGCGCCGCAGTGCTCCAGCACACATTTGTTGGTACTGGCATGCCAGTAGCGCATGCTCAAGCTCGATGAGCTTCGCTGGTCCTGCGTGAACCGCGATCGGCTCGGATTTTTCTGCAGGAGATGCAGGCGCCCACGATGCCCTAAGCGTACTTGGGTGGGTTACGGATGGCCGAGCATCCGTGAAGGGCAAGGTTCCCTGGCTAATGCAGCCGCCGCTCACGGTCGAGGAGTGGACAGCGCGCTACACCCCAAGGGACGGGCACATGCATTGAACCGTTCCACAGGGTTCTCAACCGTTCCCCGGCCGCGCGTCCCGGAAGCCCGAGATCACTCTGTTGGAAAAGCTCTGGAACGTTCCGTTAGGGCAATCCCTATTAGAGCGTTTTCCACGATCCCTGAGTCGGCGTGGCGGGGTGAGCGTTGATCCCTGAGGGTTTGTCAGGGAGATCGCCATGGCCCGTGCCTACAGCCACGATCTGCGTGTCCGCGTCCTGGACGCGGTGAGCGCGGGTCTGTCCCGCCGGGCCGCGGCCCTGCGCTATCGGGTCGGCGTCGCCACGGTGATCCGCTGGGCCGCGCACGCGACGACGACAGGAGAGACGCGGGCTCAGCGTCAGGGCCGCCCACCCGGCTCCAAGCTCGACGCGCACGAAGCCTTCCTGCTCGCCCTCACCGA
>NZ_JAVDVV010000026.1:0-76115 GCF_031457035.1 Methylobacterium sp. BE186 | reverse complement strand
CCGGTGGAGAGCTTCATGCAGCTCGGCGAGCGCTCCGTGCTCTCCTACCTCACCAAGCCCCTCACCGACCAGATCGCCAAAGCCTGGAGAGAACGGTAGCTCGCCTGGGCCGTGGATGCAGGCTGAGCCGGCGGCTCCCCGCCCGGGTACAGCGCGGCTTGGCGGAGCACGCGCGGTAGGTGGCGGAACTGAAGCCCGCGCGGAAGAACCGGCGTCCGGTCGCCTTCTCCCGGTACGCGCCCCAGCTCGTGCTCTCATGGCCCTCGGGACAGCGCACGCGGGTGCGCTCCCAATCAGAATAGTCTGGAAAGCTGAGTCTCGTTACCTCGCGCCTGCCACGAGAAATGAGGCCGCACCGTGCCTCGGCTGCGAGCGCGGACTGCAGGCACCGCACGCTGGCGCTTTCCCAGCCAGTGAGCCTGGTCGGTGACTCCGTCTTAAGCCCTGCTTGTCCCTGTTCTCATGAAGCCGCTTACGGAGGCGGCTGGATCCAGAACGCTCAGCCGTCGAATGGCCGCTTTGGAGACGCCGCTCGGGTCAGCTGGATGGCAGGAATGGGCGCAAAGCGGAAGGTCTGCTTCAAGCAATGGGGGAAGTTTCCGCTTGTGACGCGTCGTTTCAATTCCGAAGAACCGTCCGCACCGAGCTGCCGGCGAATCAATCCTCAACCGCGACGACCGCGTGGTGCTGATGGTGTGCTGAGGAAGTGGCGAAGCGCATAGATCGCTGCGCTCAGGCTCCATGGTCGTCCGTCGCCCATCGCGGCCCGGAGAAGTTCGAGACGGATGTTGACGCCGAGCATCGAGCGACCACGCGTAAGATCCTCAGCATGGCGCTCGACGAGCGCTTCAGGATCCAAACCGACAGCGGCGCCAATTTCGTCGTCGCGTGCACCATATGCGGCCAGCGCAAGAACGCATCGTCTCTGACGACCCAATTCACTGTTCGGCAAAGATTCGATTTGGTCCTGCAGAATGAAGGCCGGCTTGGGCGCCACGAGCGGTCGCCGTTTCCGTCCGGCTCCAGGTCGACGACCACCATGCGAGTTAGCCATTGAGCTGCCTTCTTGATTTCGAAAATTTCCGGCTCAGGAAAAATTCTGTGCGACTGAGACCCAGTGCGGTTCGGGCCCTGAATTCCTCAGACTTTTCCTACCCCCGGGGTGCCTGAGCAATTCCAAGGTCATTGATCTGTTCGCCGCCGCGTGATGGCGTCGGCACAGGGCTTCTTGAGGCTGGTGCCCCACCGGCGTGCAGAACACCGATCTTATGTTGCGGCCTTCGCCTTGGCACCGCGCGCACCACGGGTGTGCTTCGCGGAATATTGCATCGGAAAGGCGCTTCTTCTCCTGCCGGCGGCGCATCGACATGGTCTGCCGAGACATGTCTGTTCGCTTAGGAGTTGCGAGATTGGGGCTAAGCTGAATGGCGAAGCACAGAACGACGAACCCCTTAGGAGCAGTGGACACTGCGCTGGCCAGATCAGCCGGCCTGATCAGCGCGATGAACGAATTTATTTGGACGAGGTTGGCGACCTCATTCTGAGGATAGACCAGAAGGGTCCACCCGAACGACTCGACCGCAGAGTTTCACGATCAGAGTCGGCACTGCACCAAAGGCGTCATGCGCTCGACGCCGATCTGGAGAACTCGCGGGCGGTCCTCGGTGCCCTCCAGCGCCCTAGCGAAGCCCGAGATGGCTCATTTGACGTGCCCACCCCGCCTGAATGCTCGGTGCGGGCTGGTGGCACGCTTACTGCGGCGTTCCACGATCAGGGCTGGTCTGGATGAGGGCTCAGGAGCTTCGGGAATGGAGTCGGTAGCCAAAAGCAGAGCCGCGGCTTGCTCGATCTCCGAAGTGGCCGGAGGCATCACCGTGCCGACCTGCCGGAACACCGCAAATTCGCCCCCAGTCCGCGCTGCAAGAATCTCTGCTTGCGCCTCTGCCTCCTCGAGGCTGCCATGCTCGTAAGGATATCTCCCAATCAACGTCAGGCGCCGGCCCTTCCTGGCGCGCCGGAGGATGAAATAGCCACCCCCAATCGTCTGCGGCGGCCTGTCGGTTCTCGGCGCGGATGACGGAGTCGGATTGGCATCGGTCATGTAAATTTCTCCGAATTGAAAGGTGGGGCAGCGCCGCTTAGCGCACGACCCGAGGTTCGGCAGAGTGGCCGGTGATCTGGAGCGGCTGGCCTTCGGAAGATCCTGTAGCTGCCGGTCAGCGGCGGCAGTTCACATCGCACTGGAGCAGAGCGTGATAGGGGGAGGGGCCGCGGGCGTGCCTCCCGGCGCGCGTCGAAACTCAAAGGCGGAATCATCTTGGCCGTCCTCACAGTGCTTTCGACATGGCTCTTTCCTCTCCTCGGAAGCGCGAGGTCGCACAGCCACCGGCGGCAGCTGATCTCTTGATGCTGTTGGATGACCTGAGCCGAGAAGTCTCTGCGCTCAGGGACCTGGTATATTAGATGTGTCCGCCCTAAAGGACCGTCAGAAAGCCGAAGGGGGCCTTCACAGTCCGCGGAGAGGGACCGTTCTAGGAATGGATGGCTCGATCGGTCCGCCCTGGAGGACCGACTGTCCGCCCTGAGGGACCGAGCGTCCCACGGCGCGGACCGTGAAATCTTTTCCGGGTACCCAGCTCATGAAGCGCTTGGTGGCCAAATCGCCTGAAAGGTCGCAGCCGTACTCGGTCAAACGCCACTCTGTGGCCCGGCCATCCTTGCGGCTATTGAAAGCTCCTCGGATCACCACTTCAATGAATCCGAGCGCCTGCAATTCCTGAAAGGATTTCGCGGCGCTGGTCTTGCTGATTTTGAGGTTCTCGGCCGCCTGTCGCACGGATAGGATGATGCGGCCGTTGTTCATGCCCCTGTATTTCTGCTTGAGCAGGACGTAGAGCGCGCGGGCATCGGTGCTGAGATGCCGCCAAGCAACAGACTCAGTCAGCCACTCATATAAGCGGACGTGCTGAGGCTCCTTCTTGGAATTGCCCTTTGAATCCGCCTTTCTCACGCGACACCCCCCTGGTGGATCAGGAGTCGCCAGAGATGAGCGCGGATAGCCCCCTCGTATGACGCTACCTCAGAGCGGATCAGAGGCTCAGCGACGCCCTTTTTGCGAAGGCCATCTTCAAGCCGCCGAAGCTGTTCACGCAGGTGCCCCTCAGCGTGGCTGGCTGGCACGGTAATCATGTAACCAGCCGTCTTCCGGATCTGCGGGAACCGTCGAGCGAAACGAAAGGGAATTACGACGGCGCTCATGTCCTCGCTGCTCCTTGAGCCTTGAGCATATTAGAAAAATTCTGGTTAAGTGCATGAAGAACGGCACTCACTCCTTTTTGAAAATAAAGCTCACGGATTTCATCCACGAGCGACGGTTTTTCAATCGGAATTTCTTTCTGCTGAACTAGCTCGAATTCTACACATTCCAAAAGCTCCTCCGCTGCTTCTGAATATTTTTCAGGTATAAGAGGTCCAGACGCGTCGATTATATTAAATAGTTGCTGCATATGCGGCGGAAGGTCATCCGTTACAACCAAAGCGTATCTGCAGATTTCCGACAAGAATCGTTCCCTTCCGAAGAATTCCACAGTTGGCTCAGGGTCATAATCGCGCTTGCCATTCTCATCTACCAACAAACCCCAGGTCCTTTGCTCCTCATTCAGACGCCTCCATTGGAGATATGCAACAGACGCAAGGTTAAATGCTTCGCGAATGTCTGCGGTCATACTGTACGCTCCTGCTCTTTGATCCATGCAATGATGGTGCTGCGGCGAGCACAGATGGTGCTGCCGAACTTGAAGGCTGGAAGACCAAGCTTGTCCGCCGCATGATAGACTCGCCGTTTATTGGTCTCCGTCGCCTCGCCAAACATGAAGCGAGCGATCGCATCTGCACCAGTCATCAGGTCTTCTGAAAGTGGCAAGCCGCTCTCATCCGCGCCAAGATAGCGCGCCTCAGAATTTGTCATTTTTGATTTCCTTAATTTACGATGACAGAGCTTTACCAACCGAGGCGAGCGTCCGCCCAGTTATTATCGTCTCGTCTAATCTATCTGGTTGAATGCCCTCTGTATCTATCAGGTGCGGCTCAAAATCGGCAACCACAATCGGCTCGGGATCTTCAAGCGTACCGTAATATATTGCTATTTTGCACAATAGACTCGGCCTAACAAAGCTTATTGACGCCGATACACTAGAGTCATGCGCGACATTCCCAAATTCATCCGGCATATACGATCTAATCATAGCCTCAATTGCAGGGCCACATTGCGCCCCACGCCGAAATGCCTGAGATAACCAGTCGTCGCCGCCACGAATCTCGTCCCAGTCTTCGATATTTTCCGGCAGTGCGAGATCTCTAGTAAGCAAAAGTCGGCGGAAATCATTGACTGTGCTGACAGAATATTTCGGACCCGGAGATGCGTTTACGCCGATTAGAAGATTAGCAGCATCTTGCACCGACATCTGCGCTCCACCTCTACCTCTTCCTCCCTGTGAAATCAGTCCGGCTTCGCGCAGGTATCGCGCGACCCAGCCAACCTGTGATTCTTCCAGGCCCTCAATCTCAGCGATTGCTTTCACGAGGGTACTAAGGACTGCCATCGCCAACCACACCCTTATATGAGCGTCACTCCGATTCGAGGTCAATCGCTTTTTTGAGTGGCGCTCCGAAATTCTGTGATACCGTTCGCCTCGGTCCTTTGCGAGGGCCCGCAGCGAAAAAGGTTACCAATGGCTACGATTCGAAAACGACTATTGCCGAGCGGCAAGGCTGTTTGGCTGGCTTCCTATACCGATGGGGGAGGGCAGCGACGGTTCCGCCAATTTCCGACACGGAAGGAGGCAGATGCCTTTCTGACGCACGCAAAGAGCCAAGTGGCTGCGGGCGTGCACACGCCCGATAGCTTGTCACCGACAATCGCCGAAGCAGCAGATATCTGGTTGAAGCGGTGTGAGCGGGACAGGCTTGAGCGGACAACAATCGAGCAGTATCGGGGGCACATTGAACTGCACATCACTCCCCGAATTGGCGCCGTGAAGCTTTCTCGGCTGACGGCGCCTCTGGTGAACGAGTTCGTGGATCAACTCCTTGTTGCCGGTCGATCGCGCGAGCTCTGCCGGCGCGTGCTCATCAGCCTCTCGTCTATCGTGACCGAGGCGCAGCGGCGCGGGCTAGTGACCGTCAACAACGTGCGTAGCGCAAAGCCCGTGAAACGATCCAGCCGGGAGGACACGCGGCCGGCGATGCCGACCAAGGCAGAGCTCAAAGCACTCATCGACGCCACGCCTGAGCGGTCGCGGCCGATGCTCCTTACGCTGCTCTTCGCCGGCCTTAGGGGCTCAGAGATGCGCGGCCTCTTGTGGGAGGACGTGGACCTGAAGCGTGGCGTCCTTCATATCCGGCGTCGAGTGGACCGGTTCAATTCCTTCGGACCGCCGAAGTCCAAGGCAGGCATAAGAGATATCCCGCTGCCGCCAACGCTGCTCCATGAATTGAAGGCTTGGAGGTTGGCTTGCCCAATTGGCCCACTCGGCCTCGTCTTCCCGACCACGACAGGCACCATCCAGGGCCACGCCAACATCCTGCATCGGTTCTTCTGGCCGCTTCAGGTCAAGGCTGGCATCACGGTGCTGAAGGATAGCAAGGACGGGCAGGGGAGGGCCACTAAGGTGTCCGCAGCGAAGTATGGCCTCCATGCGTTACGACATGCCGCCGCTGCGCTATGGATTGAGCAGGGCCTCAACCCGAAGCGAATTCAGGCCTTGATGGGACACGCTTCGATCCAGCAGACCATGGATCGGTACGGCTATCTGTTCGAGGCGCGAGAGGACGAAGCCGCGATGCTAGCCGGCGTTGAGGCCGGGCTGCTCAGCTGAGCCGCCGCAACACCACTGCAACACGCCACCCACAAGTCGTTGGTAGGCCAACTGATTTTTTGGACTTTTAATCTGTAGGTCCTGGGTTCGAGTCCCAGCGCGCTCACCAATTTAATTGGTTTGATCAGTATTTTGCAGAAATCCGCCTAGATGCCGAAACCGGGGCTCTGTCCACGTGTTGAGGATCAGCGTCGATACTGGCCGCTCGGCAGGGTTCTGCGCCCTTCGTTCGAACATCCTCGCAACAAGCGTCCGAGGCCGCCGCGCCAACACCTCAATCTGGCGGAGGCGACGAGAACCGTTCGCATATTCTGCAAACGAGGGGCGTGGACCGTTCGGTGAAATCAGAGGGATGGGCCGGGCTTTGGAAACCGCGGAGGCGCGCCATGCCGGCGTGACAGGCCACCGGGAACACGTGAAATTTCTGCCCGCCGGCCTGTCGCCGTAGAGCGTGTCGTTCGAGGGGAACACCCACTCGCAGGAGCAGGAGAAGCCGTTGCCGTCGATCAACGCGATGGCGCGGCTCATCGTACGAGGCCCGCACGCGCGATGTTCCAGCGGATCGCGACGCGCACCACGCCCCAGATCTCGGCCTCCCCGAGGTCCTCGACGGCGAAGCCGGCAGGGCCGGATTGTCGAAGGAGAGCCGGGCCACGTTCCCGTCGATGACGAGGCGCTTGATCGACATCTCGCCGTCGATTGCGGCCACGACGACGCTGTTGTGGCCGGACTCGAGGCTGCGGGCGACGACGGCGAGATCGCGGTCAAGGTGCCGGCGCCTCGCATCGAAGTGCCCGAGATGTTTCAGGCGAAGGTAGCGGGGGGATTCGGCGCGAGCCAGCGCGGTAGATCGAGAGCACCCTCCTGAAAGTCATCGGCCGGGGAGGGGAAACCCGCGCAGGCTCTGGCCGAGGATGGGGACCCGGACGTTATCCCGCTCGCCATCGCTGCGACCGCTCGCGGGATGGACGCCCATCCCGCTCCCCGTATAAGAACATACGAGGAACAAAGAGGATGGAAGCTTCCGGTTCAATGCGGAGTTCGCGCGGCTGATCGGGCCTGTGCACGCCTGTGGACGGCGGCGAGAAAGATCAGACGACGCAGAGGGTTATGAGCTCTGCAGGATGTTGAAAGAGGCCGACCGAGCATGGCGATGGAGACGACCGGCGTAGTGCAGACGTTCGTGCGGAAGCGTCTGACGCCAAGCGACTGCGAGGTGACGGGGATCGAGAGCGGGGCTCTGAAGAAGGCCGAGGTCATGGCCGGTTCCCCGGCACGGCGGCGCTCAGGATCGTGGCCGATGACGAGACGGGGAATCGGAGGGCGCGATCATCCTCGCGCAATTCGGCGAGGTGCCGGAGGATTGTGCAGAGAGCCTGCCGGTCGGCCGAGCCCGGGAAGAAGGAAGGACGCTAAGCATGGCCATCAAGCAGAAATCCGCCGCAGAGACCAAGGCTCAGGATCTAGGCTTGGCGCTCGCTCGGATCGCGGAGAGTGAGGGCATTCCTGCCAACATCGGCGTTGACCAACTCCGACGCGCCAGCCCGCGGCTGACGCCGCTCGCGGTCGGGCAGATGGTCCGCAAGCACCTCGACATCGTCGAGGCGGTGCTGGCGGAGCGCGGGCTGACGCTGGTCGAGTACGCCGATCAGGGGCCAGGGCGCGGTATGGAGTTCGTCATTGCCGAGGCAGCTTGAGACGGCCTGCAGCGGCCGGCGCATCGAAAGCTACCCGCCTGGAGCGGCAGCTGGTGGTGGAAGGCGCAGCGCTTGGCCGAACGAGCGCCTGAGTGACCGTTCCGAAACGTCCTCTGCCAGTGCCAGCCCGCCTAGTGCTGGAGACACTGACCGACGAGTTCCTGGCTCCAGGCGCGATCGCTATGCGTGCTGGGCTGCCGACGCGGATCTCGCCGTCGTGCTGGCGCCACCCGAGGGCAGCACCGATTGGGCGTTGGGCGCGTAACTCTCGCTGGGCGCATGATGGAAGGCTGAGCTGGCAGCGATCGCCGGCCGGCCCCTCAGCTTCGGTGCTATCACGCCGGGCGATGTCATGGACCGAGAGATCCGGTCGACCGGCGACCGGCTCTGGGCGCGTCGCCCAGACACAACTCGGCCCGCCCACGCAGAGAGCGAAGGATGACGGGCAGGCTCGGATGGGGCGCCCTGCCGATCGCCCACACCTGCGGATGCCACGACGTCCCGAAACGAAAAGCCCCGCGAGCCAGGGGGGCCTGCGGGGCGAGTCGTGTCCTTGGGCTAGCAGCGGCTCTGCCAACAAACCGAGGGAGGTTTGCGCCGGCGAAGCCGCGCTGAGAGAGTCTCTCAGCCCAGCTACTCTGGCACTGCGAGGCGGCCTGAAAATTCGCACAGTTGAAACGTGGCAAGAGAAAGCCCCGCGAGCCATGGGCTGCGAGGCGAAGGTTCGTCCCACCGCACAATTGGCCCCGCCGGTGGGAAGCGGGGGTGACCTGAGCCGACGGGGCCATGTCGGGCGTCGAAGCCCGGCACCCTCTGGTGGGTCGCAATTCGCCGCCTTCGCAAAACTGAAGTGCGAGGCGCACGAAGGGAGCCGGTGCGACACCGCAAGCAACAGGGCGAGGGGAACACGGCAACTGATGGCTTCTTGATTTTCTGCAGAACAAGATCCGGAGGAAGCATGAGCCCGTCAGACACGCCCGATCCATCCGGCACGCCGAAACCATCTGGGGGCGGGGGCCTCGGCAACATTGATGATGTGCAGGGCCATCCTGGAAAGGGCAATCCGCCCGGTCCATCCACCAAGCCGCCCGGCGAGGAGCCTGCTCAGCCCGGCAGCGATCCGACGCGCACACCCCAATCGCCGACCGAGCCAGGGCCTGAAGCAGAGGCGGAACGGCAGCCGACCTGACCTCCGCTCACTCAGGGCCGCCGCAAAGAAGATCCCGCCCGGCTTAGCCGAGCGGGGCGCTGTCGTGGGCCGGTTCGTGACGCGAGCTTACTGGCCTCCGCCCGAACCACCACCGCCGCCGGCTGAGTTGGAGCGCGGCTTGTTGTTCTCCTCGGCGTTTCCGGAGGCGGCCGACGAGCTCTCGGGCGGCCGACCCTGAGCGAGGACGGGACCGGCGCAGACCAGCGCCAGCGTGGTCAGGATTGCGAGCTTCCTCATGTTCCCTCCGTGCCCAGCCTGCTGGGCTTGTGAACGACAACGGAGGGTTGCCTAAAGAGTTGCTCAGCGTATCCGGCCCGTCGATGCAAAGAAGCCCGACGCGGCAGACCCGACGGCCTCGAAGAGCTTCAGGCAGAGGTTGAGGGTGGATCAGACGCCCGGTCGCGTGGCGAGGCATCATGGCCATCCATCCGTTCCGCGCGCTCCTCGCGGTCGCACGGGTAGGAGCAGGACGCCGTCGGCCGACCTTGGACCTGAGCCCGCGCGCCCTCATGGATCGGATCCGTGGGATCATCGTGCGTTTGCGGCAGCGCAATGCCCCTTCAGCACCTGCTGCCGGGCAGTGTCAGCGATTTGGCGAGCGCCTGATCTGGTCCACATTCTCAGTCGAAAGATCTGTGTAGATGCGCCGGCTGTATTCGGGTGGCGGAATCCGTCTGTAGGAGGCGACCCGGGCCACATCGAAGCTGGTCTCTCCGAAGGTGGAGGGTGGGACGTTTCGCTCCATATCGTTCTTGATCGTCTCTGGGTACGGCTTCATCTTCGGACCGCACCCCTCGCAAATCGAAACCAGCCACGACTGCCAAAGGCCGTTGGTTCGCTCTTGCACCGATTCGGATCGTGCACGGCGCGCCGAAGCGAGCTGAACAGTATCAAGATCGCTCTGCTGCTTGATGGGCGTGCTCGCAGGCAATTCGCGGAGCATCTCCTGTCTGTTTGGAGGGGTTTCAGTCATCGCAGGCTGTGCGCCGACAGTAGGCGACGCGCACAGGGGCACTAAGCTTACGAGTACCAGTAAGCGCATGTGAATCTCCTGTTCGGAGAACAACAACGCACTTCGCCGGCGGTTCGTGTGCTCAACCGTACCGCACCTTGTAGCCCATAAAAAATACCCGCCCGGATGAACCGGGCGGGCCTCTGTCGCACAATTTATTCCGCGGCCGCCGGTTCGGCTGCCTTGCGTCGTCTGCCTGGCTTGGCAGGCGTTTTTTTCGCCTCCTTCCGGACATCACGGCCCTTCGAAACCGCGACAGAGGGAGCTGGCTCGGACAGCTTCGCTGCCGTAGCAGCGGCCGTGCTCACGGGCTTGCTGCGCTGCAACCCGAGCCCGAGACTCTTGGCGAGAGAGGACCGTGCCTCTGAGTAGGATGTTGTCACCATCGGGTAGTCCCGCGGCAACCCCCACTTCTCCCGGTAGCTCTCCGGTGTCAGTCCCCGAGTCGCCAAGTGGCGACGCAGCGTCTTGTAGGGCTTGCCATCCTCAAAGCTGATCAGAGCGTCGGGCGTGATCGACTTGCGGATCTGGGCCGTCGTTGCCTTCACTTCCGGCTCGCTCGGTGCGGCGGTCTGGCTCAGGCCGGACACGGCAGCATGCACATTCGCGATCAGGCTGGGTAGATCCGCAACGGAAGCGCGGTTGTTCGACACATAGGCCGAGACGATGTCGACGGTGAGTTCGATGTGGTTGGTGGTGGCGTCTTCCTCGATGTCCGCCATGGCGAGCTCCTCATGATTTCTCACCTCCACATCTGCAACTTTTCGCCTCGCTGACAATCCGATCTCGCGGAAGAACGACTGTTTTCCCGCACGAACCTGATCGATCAGTGTCATTTTACATAAAAGTCTCGCGTCAATCTTTCTGCCATCACCTGTCCACCAGCGAGGAGCTTCGCATCCCGGGGAGCGGTCAGAGTTCACCTGCCGTCCGTGGCCTTCCGAACGCGGAGGCCCGGCGTCCCGCTTGCCCGGCACGGGCTGTTGAAACCGCTGCGGGGGGCCGCCGACACCCTGGCAGCGCTAAGCTCGACGTACCGTGCTCTGCATCCTGTGCCTCAGCGAGGTGCAGCCTTTCCGTCATACCGGTTCGTCCACTCGGCGATGATGCGCTCGCGGTTCTCGGCCATCCAGAGGAGGCTGACCTTCGCCATGCGCGCCTCAGCATGAGACAACGCGATGGCTGCGGGGATCTGCACGCGGGGGTGGGCCACGATGGAGTAGCTCTGCGCGTAGATCCTGTTGGCCTCGCGGGTGGCCGCCCAGTCGGCGATGCGCCTGGCAAGCGCCGGTTGCGACGTGCCCTTGATGATCCCGAAGGTCTCCAAGTCCCATCCGACGCGGTCGAGGGGCACGATCGCCTCGATGGGCGCGCCGCGCGCCTTCTCGGCGGCCGCCCGCATGTCGAGCCCGAGGCCGACCAGATGTTGGCCGCGGGCGACCTCGAGACAGGGTGCCGATCCCGTGTGCAGGTAGACGGCGACGTTCTCATGCAGGGCGTCCATGAACGCCCAGCCGGCCGCTTCGCCCATGCTCTGCAGCCAACCCGCCACGAGGCCGTAGCCCGTGCCGGATGAACCTGGATGCGCCATCACGAGCCGGCCCTTGAAGCTGGCATCGGTGAGATCACGCCATAGCATCGGACCCGAGATGCGGTCGCGCTTCGCTTGCTCGACGTTCATGCAGATGACGGGGAAGTACACGTCCATGCCCGTGAAGCTGTAGGGCTCGGTCGGGTCGAGGAAGGAGGATCTGAGGTGCTCCACGCCCTCGGGCCTGTAGGGATCGAGAAGGCCGGCCTGCTTGAGCACGAGCATGCTGGAGGCCGACAACCCGACGATCATGTCGGCCATCGGATGGTCGCGCTCGGACAGGACACGCTCGGTGATGACGCCGGTCGAGGCACGCACCCACTCGATCTCCGCGCCCGGCAAAAGCTGTGCGACGGCTTCTGCAGTGGCGGCCACCTGCTCCTTCTGGCTCGCGGTGTAGATCGTCAGTCTCGGCCGGTCTGCCGCGTGCGCCGAGTTGGCGAACGTCAGGCAGAGGATGACCCAGACTGCGAAAAATGCGCTCCGATGACTCACGGCCAGTAACGCGGCTCTCAAGGCAGAGCTTCGATTGGATGGCCGCTGGCGTCGAAATTCAAGTCAGCAACCGGAGTTTGTGCTGCGGCGCATGCAGGGCGCAGGAAGCTGCGGCAGGGCTCGCATGCTCGGCCGCTCAGGACGTGAGGGGCGCGGTGGCGCGCCCAGTGATGCTGCCGGTCCGGTGGAAGTCGATCCGCTCCGGCAAATCCAGCATGTCGAGCGCGCGCTGGATGAAGCAGGGCATCCCGGCGTCAGAGCTGACGCAACCGCTCGATCCGGGCGCGCAGGCCCTCGTCGCGGTCGAGGCCGGCGAACTCGTCCTGGACACGGCAACCGCGTTCCCGCACGGGTAGGCCGGCGCCCTTGCGCCTCGTCCCGCGCCGCGCCGCTCAGGGCTCCACGCGGGCGCCACTCACATTTATGTGAACCAATGCCGGGCAGCCCCAGTTGGCCTCGATACGGCTCCGTGTACCTTCGCCAGCAAACCTCAGGGAGCGGCCGATGCCGAAAATCCGCGTGAAGGCTCAAGCCTCCGGGACGCATACCGTGTTTCTCGGCACCAGCCCGGTCATGAGCGGCCTGGCTCTCGATGATGCCGAGAACTTCGCGACTTTCCTGAAGGCCTCCGCGCGTTATCACACCCCGCAGGATCGAACCCGGTCCGTAGGCGCCTGAGGATCGGCGGCGCGAGCGAGTCGAGGTCGGACTTCAGGCAGGTCATCCTGCCCGTCGGTTCCAGCACATCGCGAGAGCTGTCCGGTAGACAAGCCCGATCAGCTCAGCCTGCCGATGCGTGCCCGTCTTCGCCAACGCACGGGTGAGGTGAGTGTGCGCGGTATTCGTGGAGATGCCGAGGCTCCGGGATGCCGCCTTGAGATCCGCCCCCTGTGCGAGCGCAACGGTGAGGGCTGCCTCCTGTCGGGTCAGCTGCAGCGAGCGTTGAACCGCCTCGACGGGTAGCTCGGCTCGCCGCTCGGGATCCGTCACGAACATGACAGACGAGAAGCGCGCCTCGCCGGACTCGAAGCTGGTCGGTCTCAAAGGCGCAACGAAGGCCGTCAGCGGACGCTTGCCCGAAGGACGCGAGAGAGGCAGCGCGCCTCCGCCATCGAAGCCGGTCCCGGGGCCGAGGCTGGCCGCTTCGGCAACCAAGCGCCGCAGGCGGGCCGTGTCGATCGGACTGGCGCACCCCAAGCCGTCCGCTCTCAAGACGAGACCATCCGCTTCCCGGATGATCTCGTCAGCGACGCGGTTCATGCGCAGCACAGCGCCACGCCCGTCGAACAGGACCACTCCGGCCGTGAGTTGATCCAGAGCTTCGCTCGAGACGGCGCCATCGCGCCGAACTTCCGCGAAGCGCAGATAGATCTTCGCGGCACGCTGAAGGTGGGCGGTCAAACAAACCAGCAGGCGCAGCTCGTCACCCGCAAACGGCTCGTCGCGATCCCGTCGCAGCATACTGAAAGCCGCGTTGTGCTCGGCACCCCGCAGCAGCACGACGCCGACGTCGTGCAGCAAGCCCTGCGGCCGGTAGACATCGTTGTACAGGTCCGACCGGATGAACGATGCGGTCTCCCACTGCTCGCAACCCAGAACGGGAACCGCGAGCGGCGACTGCAGGAGCGCGGCGACGCGTCTGTTCTTTCCCGGCATATTGTACCGGCTGAGATACACGTCGAGATAATGAGGATCGTCGCGTCCGCTGGTGACGTGCCGGAAGCACCCGCGCCCGTCGAGGGCCGCCATCATGATGACGGGATCGTTGAAGAGGCGGCCCATGCGCTCCAGCGCCGATCGCCACAGCTCCGGCTCGAGCGCCGCGTCGTAGAATCCTCCGATGACGCGATGGATCTCCTCGTGATCGACCGTCATGGGGCCAGGCTCCGGACGATTCGTCAGCCTGGACAGTTGAGACACATCCTGATCGACCTGAACACAACCTGAGATGGTGGGTTCGAAACTGCACTTCGATGATCCCCGAGAGCGGGACATGCTCCGATGAGGGCAAGCGCGCAGGCTCGCCCCGCGCGCTTGTCGAACGGCATCGTCTGGCCGTGAGCGGGGTGTGAGGGGCTCTCAGATATTGGCAGCCTGGCCCTGTGTGCCGCCGTCGTTGGGGCAATGCGGATGACCGCCGGTTTTCGGGGTCGCGTCGCTGGCGAACGCGATGGTATCCGTGCCTGGACCCACGAGCCCCAGGATCGCCCGCGTCCGCCAAGCGGTTGAGTGATCCGCGCACGCCGTGTCGCCGGACAAGCCCAGCCCGCCGATGGCCGTCGAGCCGCTGTAGAGGGCCAGACCTCCGCCGAATGTGATCGTACCGCCGACGCGGGCACCGACGAGCGGATCCCGTTCCGTACCGAAGGCGGCGTAGTCGCCCTGATACGCGCGCTGGCTGTCGAGCGCGTTACCGAAGTGCAGGCCGAAGAGCGGGTTGCCTCCGCTCGGGCTCGGCTGCGCGAAGCCGTAGAGCTGTGCCGTCGACAGCGGTCCCTTCGGCATGTTCAGGCTGAGGCTGTTGGCCGTGAATGCTTTGGCGGCGGCGATCTGCCGGCTGGCGAGCCACTGAGACTCGATCGAGGGGCCGGAATACGCCACGGCGCAGATCTTTCCCGAGCGGTTCACGACCACGGCCCAGTAGTGATTGTCGAGGCCCGAGATGTCGTCCTGTGCAGCCTTCGTCACAGCGCTTTTGAGCTGCGCGTAAGTGACAAGGCATCCGGACTTCACATCGCGATCCTCAGCCTGAGCGGGCGTCTCTGCCCAGATCAGCGCCAGCAGCGATGAGCCGAGCATGAAAGTTTTACGGATGCTGTTCATCATGACACCTCCATGTGCACCGGTATGCGTCCTGCGGTTCCCTCTCACTCCAGTGAAGCGAATTGGAAATCGGCCTCCACGTCTAGGTTGTCATAGAGGGCGGTAAGGTTCAGCCCATGTTGAGCGGCCCGATACTGGCCGAGCATCAGGGTTGCTGCGAAAAGTCCGCCGATGAGGACGAACAGGATTGGGGGGCCGTCGTTCTGCATGAGAGTCACTCCGTAGAGTTGCCTGGGCAGGTTAGGCAGACCGCGGGGCGGCCGACGTCACCCGAACAGGTGACGCGCTTGTATGCAGGCTTCCCGGCTCGCGGGCCCAGGCGGCGACCGAAGCCGGGCTTCCGGTGGGCGGACGCAAAGTCGGTTGCGGGACGCGGAGAACGAACAGCTGTCCACGTCCGCGCGAGGGTGATGTGATCGGCGACGGCTCTCCCGCTGCAGCGCCAAGGTATCGGCCATGCCCCTCCGCAATCGCGTCACCGAGTTGCTCGGCATCGAACACCCGATCCTGCTCGCGCCGATGGACGGTGTGTCCGGGGGCAGGCTTGCGGCAGCGGTCAGCCGCGCGGGAGGCCTTGGGCTCCTGGGCGGCGGTTACGGCGACGAGACCTGGCTGCGGAGCGAGAGGCTCCTGGCGGGCAATGCCAGGATCGGCTGCGGCTTCATCACCTGGAGCTTGGCCCGGAATCCGCACGTGCTCCGAACGGCCCTCGATCATCGGCCCGCCGCCATCATGCTGTCTTTCGGCGATCCCCGTCCGTTCGCACCCGCGATCCGAGAGGCTGGAGCCAAGCTGATCTGTCAGGTCCAGTCCTTGGGGCAGGCACAGGAGGCGGTCGAGGCCGGCGCCGACATCCTTGTCGTGCAGGGAACCGAAGCAGGCGGACACGGCCAATCGCGCCCGCTCATGCCCTTGCTCCTCGAAACGGTCGACGCGTGGCCCGGCACGCCGATCCTGGCGGCCGGCGGGATCGCGGACGGGCGAGGCTTGGCGGCGGCCCTCATGCTCGGAGCCGAGGGCGTGCTGGTGGGGACCCGGTTCTACGCCTCACAGGAAGCCGACGGGCACCCGGAGGCCAAGCGGCGCATCGTGGATGCGACGGGCGAGGACACGGTGCGCTCCATCGTGTTCGACCTCTCGCGCCGGAACGTCTGGCCGGCCCCGTATACGGGTCGGGTCCTGCGCAACCGGCACTCCGAGCGCTGGCTCGGGCGAGAGGCGGAGTTGATGCAGAATGTCGAGGAGGTCGCCCGAGCCTATGCCGAGGCCCGCGGACGAGGCGATTTCGATATTGCGGCCGTGATCGCGGGGCAGGCGTGCGGTCTCATTCACGACCTGCCGCCCGCCGGACAGATCGTGGAGCGGATCATCGCGCAGGCGCGCGCTCTCCTCGGCGAGCGCGCGCCTTCCGCACCGGACGACGAGGCGCCGGCCAGCGAAGCGGCAAAGTGAGCCGCGGCGCCTTCGGTTTCGTCCCGAGGTGGCGTTTGCCAGGGCGATTCCGACGGGCGGGACCGCCTTCCGTCGCGGCCGTCCCGGAAGGCTCCGCGTCCTCGCGTTCGGGAAGCGACCGACCTGCCTCAGCGGAGACGGGTTCGGGCTTGCGAGCGGTCACGCGGCCAGCCTGAGCCCGATGATCCCCAGAACCGTCACCGCGACGAACAGCAAGCGCGGCGCGTCCGCAGGTTCCCCGAACCAGAGGATCCCGGCGCCGACGCTGCCCACCGCGCCGATCCCCGTCCAGACGGCGTAGGCCGTGCCGACGGGCAGCACCTGCAGAGCCTTCGTCAGCAGCGAGACGAAGGCGGCCAGCAACAGCAGCGATACTATCGCCCAGACCGGCTCCCGGAAGCCGTCCGCCTTCTTCGTCGCGAGCGCCCAGGCCACGTCGATCACGCCCGAGGCGACGAGCAGCGTCCATCCCCAAGAGGTGCTCACGACGCGGCCCGCAGGAAGCCGGGGGCCAGCGCACGCAACCGCGTGGCCGCCCTCTCCACCGCCGCGTCCGCGCCCGGGCCGATGGTCGGCCCGACCGGCACGATCGCGAGGTCGCTCAGCCCGACGAAGCCGAGCGCCGCCCGGAGATAGGGCGTGGCGAGGTCCGGTCGGCCGCGGCTCTCGCCCGTCGCGTAATCTCCCGCGCTGGTCAGGATGGCGAGCGCCGGACGCGGCCGCAGCAGCGGTCGGTAGCCGGTCGCTGGGTCGAACGCGAAGGACAGGCCGGGTTGGGTGATCAGGTCGATCCAGTGCTTGAGCCGGTAGGGGATCGAGAGGTTCCACATCGGGGTCGAGAGGAGGATGTGCTCGGCTCGGTCGACTCGCGTGACCAGCCTCTCGATCTCCGCCCAGGCTGCCGCCTCGCGGCCCTCGTGCGGGCGGCCGGAGAGCCGGGCGTATTTGGCCGCAAGCGCCGCGCCGTCGAAGGATGGCAGGTCAGCCTGCCAGAGGTCGAGGTGATCGACGGTCAGCGACGGCACGCCTGCCCGCAGCGCGGCGATGAAACCGCGCGCCACGTGCGTCGAGCGCGAGGCGTCGCCGCGGGGCGAGGCCTCGACGTGAAGGAGCGAGGTCATGGGCGCGACACCTCCTGATACGGATTGCGGCCCGCGCATCGCCGCCCTGTCGGCCGATCGCGCGGGGCTTCGCGGGCCCCGAGCCACGACCTATCCTGTGCAGGAGAGGCACGGGAGGCCGTGTTCCTGCCCGCCGGGACTGCACGAATGCACAGGGGAGATTGGGACGACCTGCGCTTCGTCCTCGCCGTGGCGCGGGCGGGATCGCTTGCCGGCGCCGCCCGGACGCTGGGCGTCAACCACACCACCGTGCTGCGCCGCCTCGGGGCCTACGAGGCCCGCATCGGTGCACGCCTGTTCGAGCGCCTGCCCTCGGGCTACGTCCCGACCGCCGCGGGCGAGGCGATGGTGGGCGAGCTTGCCGGCATCGACGCGGCCATCCACGACGCGGAGCGTCGCGCAGCCGGTCAGGATCGGCGGATTACCGGGACGGTCCGGCTCTCGACCACCGACACGCTGATGGCGTCCGTCCTGCCGGATGCCCTCGCGCGGGTGCGGGCGATGCATCCGGGCATCCTGTTGGAGGTCTCGACGGCCAACGCGTTCGCGGTCCTGACGCGGCGCGAGGCGGACGTCGCCGTCAGGCCGACGGCGTCGCCGCCGGAGACCCTGGTGGGCCGCCGCATCGCCGGTCTCGGGCACGCCGTCTACGCTGCCCCCTCGTACCTTGCCGTCCGTGCGGCCGATGGCACGCTGAGCGAGCACGCCTGGCTCGGACCGGACGCATCCCTCCGCGAGACGGTCGCGGCCCGATGGCTGCGGACGAACCTGCGCGGGGTCGCGCCCGTGACGCAGGCCGATTCCTTCGTCGCCCTCCGGGATCTGGCGGTCGCGGGCCTCGGCGTCGCGCTCCTGCCCTGCTATCTCGGCGATCCGTCGCCCGGCCTCGTCCGCCTGCCGCGAACGGCGGCGCTGGATCTCGGCTCGGCGCTGTGGGTGCTGACGCACGAGGATCTGCGGCGGGTCGCGCGCATCGATGCCGTGGTGACGGCGCTGACGGCGACGTTGACGGAAGCGCGGGCTGCGTTCGAAGGATGAGGGCAGGGCGGGGGTCCGGCCCCGACGCCGGGATCGGTCCGACGGGCCCGCTCGCGGCCGGGCAGGCTGCGGGAGCCTTATCCGCGCTCGCCCCAGCGGAGACTGCTCAAGGAAACCCGATCCGTCTCGCCATCAGCGACTCGGATCGCCCCTGGAGCACCACCTCCTGCAGGGACGGGGCCTCCACCTTCGCGGCCGCATAGACCGCCTCCGACACGAGCGCGATGCAACCGAGTGCTTTGGTCATGCTCTCCAGGCGTGCCGCGACGTTCACGGTGTCGCCCAGTGCGGTGAAGCGCGCATCCGCGTGGTCTCCCATTTCGCCCACGATCGCCATGCCCGCATGCAGGCCGATGCCGTAGCGCAGCGTCTGGCCGAGGTCGGCGGCCAGGAGCCGGTTCAGCCCGGCAACATGCTCCCCGATCAGATCGACGCCCCGCAGGGCCTGCCGCGCCCCCGTCTCGGGGACGGTCTGCAAGCCGAACAACGCAAGCATCCCGTCGCCCAGCATCTGGTTGACCGATCCGCCCGCCTCCCGCACCGCGTCGCCGACGGCGCCGAGGAAGCGGTTGATGATGAACACGGTGTCGTAGGGCAGGCGCTCTTCCGCCAGGCGCGTCGAGCCCCGCAGGTCGACGAACATGGCGACGATGAAGCGCTCCTCGCCCGATTGCGCCGGTTCCGCGCTTCGCGCCGGCGGCTGCCGCGGCGGGAACAAGGGCGTCACCGCAAGATCGCGGGTCGGGCTCAGCTGGCAGGCCAGCCGAATGCCGGGCGTCGCCCCGATGCGGTCGAGGACGGCCTGTTCGGCCTTGGAGGGGCGGGGCAGACTGCGCCCGTCATCGCCGTCGAACACCCTGACCCGGCAGGTCGAGCAGCGCCCGCGCCCGCCGCAGACGCTGGCATGCGGGATGTTGTGACGCCGGCTCGCTTCCAGAACGCTCGTGCCCCGCGGCACCCTGACGACGCGCGCATCGGGGTAACTGATGCGGATCCGTCCATGCCGCACCTCCGTGAGCGTCCGCAGGCCGCGTGCCGCGACGACGAGCGCGGTCGCGAGAGCGTAGCCCGCCAGCAAGGCGTCGCGGATCGTCCTGAGCCGCGCCACCTGCTCCGGTTCACCCAGATGGATCGGCTTGAGTGCCTCCGCCCGCCAAGCCGGGTCCTGTGCCAGCGCCGCGACGGTGCGGCCGCCCTGGACGAAGCCGAGCAGGGCCAGGACCGGCACGAGCACGGCCCCGGCGAGCAGCCAGGGGCTGGCCGCCGAGAAGCCGGGCTTCAAGCGGAGCCAGAAGAACAGCCCGAGGCATCCATGGACCCAGGCGAAGACGAGGAGCGCGGCCTGCGTCGCCGCGCTCCGGAGCGAGGCGACCCAGAAGGCGTAGAGTTCCTGCGCGTAGCCCTTCTCGAGCCCTTCGATCTCGAAGGCGAGCCGCGTCGCGACGATGTGGTTGATGAGAAGGAAGGGAACCGCCAATCCCAGGACGAGCTGAACGATCTCGGTGCCTCGCCACTGGAAGAAGCGGCGTTCGTAGAGCGCGTAGAGGCCGAGCAGGAGGTGTGCGGTCAGCGCGGCGTAGAGCAGGAAAAGTCCGAACGGGTTCAGCCAGACCGCCGCGGCGACGTTCAAGCCGGCGTCCATCGCGGCGAGCGAGACGTTGCCCAGCGCATGGTTGAGCAGATGCGTGAGCACGTAGCCGAACAGGATGAGCCCGGTGCCGAGACGCACGTGGCGCAACGTCAGGCGTCGCACGGCCGATGCCGGGGTGAGCCGGCCGACGCTGATCGCCGACCCGGCGAGGGAGTGTCGCATAGCAGCCTGATGGCCTTGAGTTTCGACGGCCACGCTATAGCACGCCCCGCCGGCCCGAATTTCCGCCCTGCCGGAGCTGCGGCGACGCCTCCCCACAGCCGAGCCGATGACGGTTCTCAGTGGGGCGAGCGTTCGACGAAATCGTCCTGAAATTCCTTGAGTTCGACGGCGTTGAGATCGGATATCGCCCAGAACGCGAGCCCGGCCTGCTGCCAGCCCAGGATGTTGAAGCCCTCCCTGGCCGAGGCCGTCGGCCGCGATCCCTCGGACGGCCACAGGAACAGATTGATGACGTGCTTGCGCCGCCTGTAGATCAGCGCGACCACGACCCGGTTCTCGATGTAGTCGAGGCGGCCGCCGACGAGGGTGAAGCCCCGGTCGTCGAGATCGACGACGGGCGGCGAGAAGTCGGTCTTGCCGGAGAACCACGGCTTCACCGTGTGCTGGTCGGAGGTCCGGACGTCCGTCAGGTGGTCCGCCAGGAGGGAGCGGACGTGGCCGGAGACCAGCTGGCTCGCCAGATCCGGCGCTTCGCCGGGGCGTGTCACCAGGACGGCGAGCGCGAGGCTCGCGGCGAGAGCGAGGCCCGCCGGCAGGGCCCGCCATCGGGTCGCGCTGTCGCGCAGGCGCGACACCCACCCGATCGGGGCGCGCGTCCACGCCGCCGCGACCTCGCCGTCGCTCGACGTGCGACCGGCCTCCTCGGCGAGGCTTGCGAGGATCCGCGCGCGCAGCGTGGCGGGCGCGCGCCAGACGACACCGTCACGGGCGAGGAGGTCGCGCACCGCACGCAGGCGGTCGAGTTCGGCCGCGCAGGCGGGACAATGCGCGACATGGGTCTCGCAGCGCAGGCTGTTGGCCGCGTCGAGCTCCCCGTCGAGGAGGGCGTTGAGCGAGGCGGCATCCTCGCCGCAGGGCCGCGCGTGATCGCTCGTCATGGCCTCGCCGCCTCGTCCTGGCGCCGCCAGGCAGCACCGATCATCTGCCGCGCCCTGGCCAGGCGCGACATCACCGTGCCGATGGGCGTCGCGGTGATCTCGGCGATCTGCCGATAGGACAAGTCGTCGAACTCGCGCATCACGAGGACCTCGCGGAAGGCTTCCGGCAGCGCCTCGATCAGCCGGCGGACCAGCCTCGCCTCGCTGTCGCGCAGGAGCGCGGCCTCCGGAGTGGCCTGAAGGGGATCCGGGACTTCGAGGGCCTCGGCCTCCGCTTCGTCCTCCGCCTGCGGAGGCGGAAGCGGTTCCGAGAGCGCCCGGGTTCTGGCCCGCTCGCTCGCCCAGCTTCGTGCGCAATTGCGCACGATCGCGAGCAGCCAAGCCCGCGGGTCGCCACCCCGAAACCCGTCGAAGGCCCGGAAGGCGCGCAGGAAGGCGTCCTGCACGATGTCGTCGGCGGCATCCGCGTCCCGGGTCAGGAAGCGGGCGAGATTGTAGGCGGCGTCGAGATGCGGGAGCACGATCTCGTGGAACGAGGCCCCGGATTTCGGCGGGGGCGCCTGGGCGACAAGCGTCGGGTGCCCCCCTCGCCGTTCCGTTCGGGCGGCAGGGCGCAGCAGCCCCGTCTGGACCGAGGCCGCGAGCACCGAGCCGATCGTCGCCGCGAGATCGGCGGCTGCCGCCTCGATCCAGGCCCGCAGGGTTGATTCGGGCACCACCGGCCGCAGCGACGTTCCGGCAATGATGAGCCTGCCCGTCATGTGGCTTCTCCCGCGCTCGCTCTCGCCTCTCGCGCTCCTCGGCCGGATCAGTCCGTCGGGCCCTTGACCACGACCGTCCCGGTCATGTGCGGGTGCAGGGAACAGAAGTAGGCGTACTCACCCGGCACTTGGAAGGTGACGGTGAAGCGATCGTCCGTATCGAGCGTCTTCGAACGGAAGAACTTGTTCTGCGCCACGACCGTGTGGGGGATGTCGTCGCCGTTGATCCAGGTCACGCGCGTTCCCGGGGCGACGGTCAGCGTCTGGGGGCCGAAGGTGAAGTTGTCGATGCGGATGACGACCGGATCGGTGCTGGCCCGGTCCGCCGCGGCCATGCTCGGCTGCGCCGCGAGGGTAAGGGCGAGGATCTGCAGGGCGATGGCGGCAATGATCCGCCCGGCCGGGTGGCAAGGTAATGCGCGAGGCGTCGGCATGGCACGCTCCTGATCGGTGAGGGGAAGCCGGCTCATCCGGAGAGCGGCGTGTCGATGATCGCCAGGGGCTCGCTGCCGCGCACGAGGCTGACGCTCGTGATGCCGAGCACCCCGCGCAGTTCGCCGGCCGGCACCTTCATCGGTCCCGGCGAGGGCGCCGTGCCGGGCGCCGGCTGGGGGAAGGCCGTCGAGCGGGACGTGTGGAAGGCGACGTTGCCCTCCACCTTCTGGATGATCTGGTGGATGTGCCCGTTGAGGACCGTGACCGAGCCGAACCGCTTGAGGGTGGCGAGCACCCGCGCCCCGTCCTGCGTGCCCCAGCCCCATTCGGGATAGACGGTCCAGAGGGGAATGTGGGCGAAGACGACGACGGGCGTGCTTGAGGCGAGCCCGGCCACGTCACGCTCCAGCCAGTCGAGTTGGTCGGCCCCGAGATTGCCGAGGCCGCCGGCCTTCAGGTCGACGACGTTGACGAGGCCGATGAAGTGGACGCCTTGCCGGTCGAAGCTGTACCAGCCGGCCCCACGCGACCCCTTGCCGTAGCGGTCGAGGTAAGACCGTCCACGCTCGTCGTCGAGCAGGTCGTGCTCGCCGGGCACGAAGAACAGGGGCAGGCCGGTCTCGCGGAGGATCTGGTCGGCATCGTCGAATTCGCGATCCTTCGAGAGATGGCTGATGTCGCCGGTGTGGATGATGAAGGCAGGCTTCTCCGGCAGCTGCCGGATCCGGGCCACCGCCTCCCGCAGCGTGCCCAGGGCGTCCGGATTGGCGGGCTTGTTGAAGCCCACATGGCTGTCGCTGATCTGCAGGAAGGTGAAGGGCGCCGCGGGCTTGTCGGCGGCCAGCGCCCGGGTCAGTCCGACCGCGCTCGGCAGACCGCCCTCGAGCGACCAGAGCAGGCCGGTGCCCGCCCAGATCATGCATTCGAGCGCCCCGCGGCGGCTCGTCCTCCCCGGCTCGTCCGGGCTCTCGTGATCCAGCATCGCTTCGGCTCCGCAGGCACGGGACGTCGATGTCCCTGCGGATCCTGATCATGGGCGGGCACCGATTATTCCCGGGCTCATGAGATTTGCCACAGGGGCGGCGGATCGATCTCCTCCCCCGACACCCATCCGCACCGCGTCCGGGCTCTGCGGCGGCGGGAATAAACCGGCCGCAGGGGCGGTCTGGCTGGTTGGAGAGGCCCTGAGCCTCCCGATCCATGCCAGCAGCGCCGAAGCGTCGAGACGCGCTTCAGGCGGCCGACGGGTCCGCAGGCCGGGCTCGCCAGCCGGATGGCGTTCGGCTGGCCGCGCGTCAGGAGAACGCCATGCACGCGAACCGATCCACGCCTGCCCGGAGCACGCTGTCCGTGATGACGGCCGCGATGCTGCTCCTGCCCGCGGCCTCAGCCCCCGTCACGGCTGCGCCGCGGTCCCTGCAACGCGCCGGCGCCGTCACGAGAGACGCCGCACCCGGCCTGTCCGGCCCGAGGTGGACGGGCAGCCTCCAGGCGGCGGGCGAGCCCGCCCGCTCGGCGCGCCCCCTGAGGAGCAGCACGCTCGGCAATGCCGAATTCCCGGAGCGTGACCCCATCGCACAGAACCTGGGCAGCACGGCGGGTGGCGGGTCCAACTGAGGGGACCGATACCTGACCCGAAACCCGCGCAGCCTCGATAGGCGTTCGGCCCCGGACCGCGCGGCCCCGGACCGTGCGGTCTCGTGGCTCGCGGTCCGAACCGATAGGCGCCGCGCTCTCGGCATCGAGCCTGCGGACGTCGCGGCAGCCCGGGGGCTCGGGTCCCGGACGCACCCGGATCTGTGATCGGCCTCACAGACCCCTCAGCCTCCCTCGGGCATCTCGCCGCCCCTGGCACTTCGCCGCCCCTGGTAGGGAGATCACACGATGCTCACGGCAATCCTGCGCACGTTTCACCTCTGGCGCGAGCGGCGAAGAGCGGATCAGGAGCTTGCCGCCCTCGATGATCGCCTGCTCGAAGACATCGGCCTCAGCCGGCATGACGTGCCTCGAGATCGCGATCGCTTCTGGTCGTGAGGCGTCGCCCTGTGGCGATCCGTTCCGCCGGAACCGGGCATCCCTCGCTCCGAAGGGGCGCCGCGGCCCGCCTCGCCGATCGTCGGGGTCGCGGTACCGGACGGCTGCCGGGCCTGGCCGCTCCTCGCCACCGGGAGGATGCGGTGCTCGACGCTCCGTGACCGGGCGAGCGCAGGCGAGGCCAGCGGGCGATCCGGGCTGAGGCTCCCCCCGAAGGATGGCCCCCGTACGCTCGATGGCCGGGCGCCCGCGGCCATGCTCTTATCCCGCCGTCGCCCCTTCGACGAGGATCCGGGAGGCCGGGATGCGGCCAGGTCTGCGTGCCGATGCGGTGGCCGGGGAGATCGAGCTGCCGACCGGCACTCCCGCGCGCCCGCTGGAAAGCGATCTCGTCGCCGCGCTGATGCGCCGGCACGAGGTCGCGGCGGAGCGCCTGATCGGGTGGCTCCGGGTGGCGATCGGGCTCTGCGTGTTCGTGACGGTGATCGTCGCCGATCACGTGATGCTGCGGTGGACGGGCGTGTCCCTCGACCTGTTCATGCGCAACGCCTGGATCGCCGCCCTCGGCTTCCTCTCGGTCGGTGCGGTCAGCATCGGTCTCGCCGTGCCGCAGCGCTGGCGCCACGGGTACTCCTACCTGTTCATGGTGCTCGATGTCGGGCTCGTCCTCGTCATCGCCTACCTCGCCCTCGCGGAGCGCGGCCTGCCCGGCAACGCGCTGCCCTCGGCGCCGATCACTTGGTCGGTGCCCGTGGTCCTCGCGGTCGGCGCCCTGCGCTACGACGTGAAGGTGCAGCTCGGCGCCATCGCGCTCCTGGCGCTGGGACTGGTCGGGATCGCGGGCGCGCTCGACCACAGCCTGATGCTCGACCCGGCCTCGCAGAACGTGCCGGCTTGGCCCGGCTTGTTCTCGATGCCGGTCAACGTGATGCGGTTCGCGCTGCTGCTGCTCGCCGGGGCGGCGACCGCCTTCGGCATCGTCCGCTCGCGCCGCCTCCTATCCTCGGCCGTCAAGGATGCGGTCGGCCGCGCCAGCCTCGCGCGCTTCCTGCCCGCCGAGATCGCGCCCCGGGTCGCGGCCGGCGACCTCGGCTTGCGCCGCGGGCGCCGACAGAGGGCCGTCATCGTCTTCGTCGACATCCGGGACTCGACCGGGATGGCCGAGGGCATGGACCCGGAGCGCCTGTCGCAGTTCTTCACGGCCTTCCGGACCCGCATCCTCGGCTGCGTGCGAAAGCACCACGGTATCGTCGACAAGTTCATCGGCGACGGGGCGCTGATCCTGTTCGGCGTCCCGGACGAGGGCAGCGACGATGCGGGTCGCGCCCTCACCTTCGCGCACGACCTCGTCCGGATCGTCGAGGCCTGGAACGCGACGCACGAGATGCCGCATCCGGTGCGGATCGGCATCGGCATCCACGTCGGCGAGGTCTTCTGCGGCATCGTCGGCGACGAGGAGCGGATGGAATTCACGGTCCTGGGCGATGCGGTCAACGTCGCCTCGCGCCTGGAACAGGCGACCAAGCGCTACGGCGCCATGATCCTGGCCTCGGGGGCGGCCGTCGAGGGCACGCCGGAGCGGGCCGCATGGCGGGAGATCGGGCGGGAGCCCTTCGCCGGGCGCAGGGAGCTGGTCACGATCTTCGCCCCCGCGGAGGGAGGCCCCGGCTGAGCCCACGCTCCTTGCCGAGGTCCGCCCGCAGGCGTGGACCGCGCCCGTCCGGCGCCGTCCGCGCGACGGGATCGCCCGGCTCTCCGGATCCCGCGGTCGCCCGTCGGGCTCCGGTCCTCCCGACCGTGATGCAGGGGTCGAATCCGGCCGCGAGCGCGGCGGAGGCGGTGAACAGGACCAGGGAGGTCTCCCGCCCGGACCAGTCCGATGCGGCGAGGAACCCGATCAGCGCCCGGTCGAGCACGCCCGAATCCTCCACGACGAGGATCGGCGGCAGCGTGAGCGCGGCCCGCGCGATCTCGATCCGCGCACGCTGATCGTCCGTCAGAAGCTGACCGCGGTTGCCGACATCGACGTCGAGGCCGCGCCGCTCGATCCACTCCTCCAGATCGAAGCGGCGGACCGCCGCCAGCACGTGCTCGCGCATGTCGGCCTCCGCATGCATGCGCCGCGTGCTGATGCGTCCGAACAGGAGGTTCTCGAGGATCGAGATGCGCGGGTTGATCCGATCCGGATCGTAGGGTTCGATCCCGTTGCCGTCGATTCCGCCGAGCGCGGCCTGGACGAGGCCCCGCGCCCGCACGATCCGGACCTGGAGCGCCGAATCGAGAAGGCCGAAGCGCTGGCGGGTCTCGACGTAGCGGAGCGTCAGCGCGAGGAAGGCCGCCCTGTCCTCCGGTTCGAGCCCGCCATCCGCGTCGATCCGGGCGAGCTGGCGGACGTAGTCGGGCAGCGCGTCGGGCGTGATCAGCGAGAACCGCCGGAAGAGGGTGTGCCCCTGCGGCAGGTCGCGGAAGATCTCGACGAGGTTGCGGGCGATCGCCACGCCCATCCCGACCAGCCCGTCCCCGAGCCCCGCCCTGCCGAGCGCCTCGACGAAGGCCGGCTCGGCCGCGAGCCGATCCATCAGCCCGGGCTCACGCGGCACCCCGAAGAGCAGGTTCTCGGCGACCGTGGCCTCGTCGTTGTAGCGGTCCGCGGCGAAGGGCACGACGAGGCCGCCGCGCTTGGCGCCGTCGAGGAGCGCCTGCAGGTGCCGGCGCGCGGCGATCAGGCGCGTGCCGATCGTGGGGTCGGGCATGTCCCGGCAGATCGTCGAGAGACCGAACCGGTACAGGTCGCGCTCCATCCCGAGGCCGGCCAGCAGCGCCAGGATCCGCCGGTCGAGCCCCTCCGCGCCCGAGACGCCGAGCCGGGCGTAGTCGATCCAGTTCTGCTCGATCGTCTCCACGGGGTTTCCGGTCCGCAGGGCCTCGGCCTGCCTGTCCGCGTCCGTCGGGACGGGTCCGGTCGGGATCCGGTGCAGCCCGTAGACGACGTTGTCCCGGATCGAGCCGGGAAACAGGTTCGGGCTCCGGCCCGCATAGCCGATCAGCCGGCTGCGGACCGACTGGGGCAGCCCGACGAGGTCGTGCCCGCCGAGCCGGATCGCCCCGCTCTGGGGCGAGTCGAGGCCGACGAGCGCGCGGGCCAGCACATGGGCGAGTTCCCCGTCCTCCACCACGAAGCCGACCCGCGCCGGCAGGGGGACGGTCGCATCGGCGATCGCGACGAGCTCACCGTCATGGGGGCTCCTCAGGGCGACGCCCTCCCATTCCAGCGTGCGGGCCGCCGGGACGGCCGCGCCCTCGGCCTCCTCCGCCTCCGCCCGGCGGAGCCGGTGGGCCGCGAAATGCGCGGCCACGGTCTCGTACTTCACCTCGACGTCGAGGCGCTGCTGATCCCAGTCGATGAGTTCCTTCAGCGGCGGCGGCAGGTCGCGATAGGCCGCCAGGACGGCGACGAGCTGGCCGATATCGAGCTGTCCGTGGAGGGCGAACATGCCGCCGACGGCGTAGAACAGGAACGGCGTCACCTGCGCCAGCAGGTTGTTGAGATACTTGATCGCGAATTTGCGCCGGTAGATCCGCAATCGAAGGCTGTAGAGCCGGTGCAGGCGCCCGCCGAATTCCGCCCGCTCCCAGCGCCCCGCATCGTTCACCGTCACGGCGTCGAGCCCCTCGAGGACCTCGCCGACATGGCCCGCCAGCTCCCGCGACCGGAGTTGCCGCTCGCGGCTCAGCCGCAGGATCGTCCGCCGCAGGCGCGGGATGACGATGAACTGGACGGCGACGATGGCGGCCGCGACGAGGCCGAGCCACACGTTCTGCAGGAGGATGAAGGTCAGGGCGGTGGCCGCCTGCGTGCCGAGGAAGACCGGGCTGATGATGGCGTCGCCGATGAAGGCGCCGATCGGCTCGACCTCGTCGCGGATGATCGTCGCCGTCTCCGAGGCCTTCACCTCGCGCTGCGCCTCCGGCGTGAAGCGCAGCATCAGCGCGAACAGCTGGAACCGCAGGCGGCGGAGCATGCGCTCGCCGAGCACGCCCTTCGAGAGGTTGATCCAGAACTTGAAGGCGCCGTTGATCAGGACGAGCGCAAGGAACAGGGCGGAGAGGCCGATCAGCAGTTCCATCCGCTCGAGCTGGAAGCCCTCGAACAGCGTGGTGGCGCCGCCGCCGGCCCAGAGCGGCCAGTGGATCGTCAGGTCGAGGAAGGGGGCCGTCCGGCGACCCCCGCCGAAGGCCTTGCCGGTGATCGCGTCGTTGACGATTCGCCGCGGCAGGTCGAGGGACGCGAAGTAGAACGGTAAGGAAACGAACACAACGGCGCAGATGGCGAGCTGATCGCGCTTCGAATGCGCCCAGATGTACTGGAACAGGGTCGGCTGCAGGTCACGCATCGGGTTCGGGGCTCGCCCCTCCGCTCGGCTGGACTTGACAAACATGGAACATCTAGAAGTTGTCATGCTTGGCCGCTTCATGCGAGGGGCCAGGCATCGGCCGTCCAGACCGATCCGCCGCCAGAGGAAGAGTGTTCGAGATGGAACGCTTCCGGTGAGGGACGCCCCCGCCTCGGCCCCGCGCGTGCTGATCTACAGCCACGACACGTTCGGGCTCGGGCATCTGCGCCGGTCGCGCGCCATCGCCCACGCCATCGTCGCGGCGGAGCGCGGGGCGCGCGTGGTGATCGTCTCGGGGTCGCCCTTCGTCGACCGGTTCGGCTTCGCCGACCGCGTCTCCGCGGTGCGGCTCCCGGTCGTCACCAAGCGCGTCGACGGCATCTACGCCCCCTTCGAGCCGGGCAGCGCCCTCGACGACCGGATCGCGGAGCGCGCGGCGATCGTCGCGGCGACGGCGGAGGCGTTCCGGCCCGACCTGACGATCATCGACAAGGAGCCGACGGGCCTGCACGGCGAGTTCCTGCCGACGCTCGAGCGCCTGTCCGTCCAAGGCGGCAAGTGCGTGCTCGGCCTGCGCGACATCCTCGACGACGGCGAGCGCCTCGCACCCGAATGGGCGCGCAAGGGCGCGGTCGAGGCCATCGAGCGCTACTACGACGAGATCTGGGTCTACGGCGTGCCGCGCATCCACGAGCCGCTGCGCGCGCTCCCCCTCGGCCCCGCGACCAGGTTGGTCTACCTCGGCTATCTGCGCCGCGAGGTCCCGGACTGGCCGCCCGGCCGCTCCGAGCCGGCGCTCGCGGGCGCCCCCTTCCTCCTCGTCACCCCCGGCGGCGGCGGCGACGGTGCCGGACTGATCGACTGGGTGATCTCGGCCTACGAGACCGATCCGGGCCTGCCGCTCCCGGCCATCGTGGCCTTCGGGCCCTTTCTCGATGCGGACACTCGCACGGCCTTCCTGGCGCGGATCGACCGGCAGCCCGGCCGCCTCTCGGCGATCACCTTCGACAGCGAGATCGAGCACCTGATGAGCCGGGCCGCCGGCATCGTGGCGATGGGCGGCTACAACACGTTCTGCGAGATCCTCTCCTTCGACAGGCGGGCCCTGCTGGTCCCGCGCACGGAGCCGCGGCGCGAGCAGGAGATCCGCGCCGTCGCCGCCGAGGCGCTCGGCCTCGCGCGCGTGCTCCATGCCGAGCCTCATGCGGGGCCGGGCCGCGGCGCCGCGCGCATGGCCGCCGCGCTCCGAGGGCTCCCGGACCAGCCGGTGCCGTCGCGCTTCGTCGAGCCGGGCCTCCTCGACGGGCTCGGCGGCGTGGTCGAGCGCCTGCGCGCGCTCCTCGCCGATCCGGCCGCCGGCCCGTCGCCGGGGCCGCCCTTCGTGGAAAGCCGCGCCGAACCCTGCCTCGGATGCGCCCATCCATGAGCGCCCGCGACGCCGACGCCCCGCCGGGAACCGGCGCGCGGATCGCGATCGTGCTGAAGGGCTATCCGCGGCTGTCCGAGACCTTCATCGCGCAGGAGATCCTGGCCCTGGAAAGGCGCGGCCTCGGCCTGGAGATCTGGTCTCTCCGGCGCCCCACGGAGGGTGAGCGGCACCCGATGCACGCGGCGATACGGGCGCCCGTCACCTATCTGCCCGAATACCTGCACCGGGCGCCCGTGCGGGTGCTGCGCGGCCTGATCGCGGCCGCGCGGCGTCCGGCCTTCGGCAGGCTGCTGCGCACCGTCGCGCGGGATCTCGTGCGGGACCCCACGCCCTCGCGCCTGCGCCGGCTCGGGCAGGCGCTCGTCCTCGCCCGCGAAGTGCCGGATGCGGCGACCCACCTGCATGCCCACTTCCTGCACGCCCCGGCGAGCGTCGCCCGCTACGCGGCTCTGCTGACGGGGCGTGCCTGGAGCGTCTCGGCCCACGCGAAGGACATCTGGACGACGCCGGCCTGGGACCTGTCCGAGAAGCTCGCCGATTGCGCATGGGCCGTCGCCTGCACGCGCGACGGCCTCGCCCGCCTGAACGCTCTCGCGCCACCCGGCCGGGTGGCGCTCGCCTATCACGGCCTCGATCTCGCGCGCTTTCCCGAACCCTGCCCGCGGCGCCCGCCCCGCGACGGGTCCGGCCCCGGACATTGCGTTCGGCTGCTCTGCGTCGGACGGCTCGTCGCCAAGAAGGGACAGGACGACCTGATCGCGGCTCTCTCCCGCCTGCCCGGCGCGCTGAACTGGCATCTCGACCTGATCGGGGACGGGGAGCGGCGCGGGCCACTCGAGACCCTGGCCAGGTCGCAGGGCCTTCGCGGGCGCGTCACGTTCCACGGCGCGCAGGCGCAGCCGCGCGTGATCGCGGCGATGCGCGAGGCGGACCTGTTCGTGCTGCCGACCAAGGCCGCCGCCTCCGGCGACCGCGACGGCCTGCCGAACGTCCTGATGGAGGCGGCGAGCCAGGATCTGCCCATCCTCGCCACCGCCTTCGCGGGGACGCCGGAATTCGTGACCGACGGGACGCACGGGGTCTTGGTGCCGCCGGGCGATCCGGCGGCCCTGGCCGATGCGATCCTGGCGCTTGCCCGCGATCCGGGACGGCGCCGAAGCCTCGCCGCGGCGGCGGGCGCGCGGCTGAGGGCGGAGTTCACGCACGAGGCCGGCATCGACCTGATCGGCGCGCGCCTCGCGGCCTCGGCCGGCCTGGTCCCGGCGCCGGCCCGGCGCATTCCCGGTCCCCACGCGGCGGGCTGCCCATGCGCGTCCTGATCGCCGTCACGCACCTCCTCGGGGCGGGCCATCTGACCCGCGCGGCGGCGCTGGCGCGCGCCTGCGCTGCGGCCGGCCATGAGGCCCTGCTCGTCAGCGGCGGGCGCCCAGCGCCCCTCGTGCGCCTCGGCGGCGTCCGGCTCGTGGCGCTGCCGCCGGTCCATGTCGAGGGCACCGATTTCCGCCGCCTGCTCGGACCCGACGGCGGGGAGGCCAGCCCCGGCCTGATGGCGCGGCGGCGGGCGATGCTCCTCGACACCCTCGACAGGGCGCGGCCGGACGTCGTCGTGACGGAGCTGTTCCCGTTCGGCCGGCGGGCGATGGCCGGGGAATTCCTGAGCCTCGTCGAGGCTGCGCGCGCGCGGCGCCCGCGCCCCCTCGTCCTCGCCTCGATTCGCGACATCCTGGTCGCGCCCGGGAAGCCGGGCCGGATCGCGCAGACGCAGGCCCGCCTTCGGGATCTCTACGACGCCGTGCTCGTCCACGGCGACCCGAGCCTCGTCCCGCTCGGAGCATCCTGGCCGGTCGATCCCAACCTCGCCGAGCGCCTGCACGCGACGGGCTACATCGACGAGGGGACGCCGGTGCCGGCCCCGGCCCGACGCTCGGGCATCCTGGTCGCGGCCGGGTCGAGCGCTGCGGGGCTCGGCCTGTTCCGGGCCGCGGCCGAGGCTGCGCACCGCGCGCCGGATCTCGGCTGGCGGATCCTCGTCGGGCACGGTGTGCCGGATGCGGCACTCTCCCAGATCGGCCGCGACCTGCCGGACGGGGTCGTCGACCGGGCGCGCCCGGACTACCGTGCGTTGCTGGCGGGCGCTTCCCTGTCGGTCAGCCAGTGCGGCTACAACACAGCGGTCGATCTTCTCGCCACGCGCACGCCCGCCGTGCTCGTCCCCTTCGAGGCGGGGGGCGAAACCGAGCAGCGCCTGCGCGCCGATCACCTCGCCGCGCGGGGCCTCGCACGCGTCCTCCCGGAAGCGGACCTCGATGCCGACGCGCTGCTCCGCAGCGTGCGCGAGGCCCTCTCGGCCCCGGCCCTCTCCCCGCACGGCATCGATCTCGACGGCGGCCCGCGCTCGGTGGCGATCATGGAGGACCTGTTCGCGGCGAAAACGGCGGGTCCGCCTGCGGCGAACGTGCCCGGCACGCGGCGCGTGGGCGACCCGGTCTCGGCTGCGCTCGCCCGCCTGCGCGCGGGGCTCGATGCCGCGGCCCGCGAGGGCGCGCGGGTTCCGGTCTGGTGGCGGGACGACGACGCGGTCGCGGCGACGCCCGCCTTCGACCGGCTGCTCGCCCTCTCCGAGCAGGCGGGCCTCCCCGTGCTGATCGCGGCCATTCCGGGCCGGGTCGAGCCCTCGCTCGCGAGACGCGTCGATCGCGCGCCGGGGGCCTGCCTCGCCGTCCACGGCCTCGTCCACGCCGATCACGCGCCGCCGGGGGGCCGCCCCGCGGAGTTCGGCTCGCACCGGTCCCTGCCCGTCCTGATCGCGGAGGCGGAGGAGGCGCTGCGGCTTGCGCGATCGCGGCTTCCGGCCGACCGGCTGCTGCCGGTCTTCGTGCCGCCCTGGAACCGGCTGGACGGACATCTCGCCGCGGCCCTGCCGGATCTCGGATACGAGGCGCTCTCGGCCGCGCCCGGTGCGGCCGGGGAGGTCCCCGGCCTCCTGCGCCACGACCCGCAGATCGATCCGATCGACTGGCGTGGCACCCGCAGCCTCGTCGACCCGCACCGCCTCGTCGATCGCCTGCTCCGCATCCTGACGGAGGCGCCGGAGACGCCGATCGGGCTCCTCACGCACCACGGCGCCCACGACGCCGCGTTCTGGGATTTCCTCGAACGCCTCCTCGACCTCCTCGCCCGGCATCCGGCCGTGCGCTTCGCCGACCCCCGCCGGCTGTTCCGGGCGGCACCGGCGGCCGCGCGACCCAGGGCCAGGAGCGCCGCCTGCGCGAGGCTGCCGTGAGCCCGCTCCTGTCGATCCGCGACCTGTCGGTCGCCTTCCGGACCGATACCGGGAGGGCCGAGGTCCTGCACGGCCTGTCGCTCGACGTCGGGGCCGGCCGGACGCTCGCACTCGTCGGCGAGTCGGGCTCCGGCAAGTCGGTGACGGCGCAGGCGGTGCTGCGGATCCTGCCCCCTGCCGCAGAGATCACCACCGGCCGCATCCTGTTCGCGGAGGGGGCCCAACCGACTGACATCGCTGCTCTTATCCCCGATGGAGCGGTGATGAGCGCTCTACGCGGCCAGCGCATCGCGATGATCTTTCAGGAGCCCATGACATCCCTGTCGCCGCTCCACACGATCGGCGACCAGATCGGCGAGGCCCTGCGCGTTCACACCGGGGCGAGCCGCCGGCAGGCGGATGCCGAGACGCGCGAGGCGCTCGCCCGCGTCGGCTTTCCCGACCCGGCCCGCGCCCTCACGACCTACCCGTTCGAATTGTCGGGCGGCCTGCGCCAGCGCGCCATGATCGCCATGGCGCTGATCCTCAAGCCCGCCCTTCTCGTCGCCGACGAGCCGACCACCGCCCTCGACGTGACGACGCAGGCGCAGATCCTCGCCCTCCTGCGCCGCCTGCAGGACGAGACCGGCATGGCGATGCTGCTGATCACCCACGATCTCGGCATCGTCGCGAACATCGCCCACGACGTCGCCGTGCTCTATCGCGGCCGGCTCGTCGAATCGGGACCGCGCGACACCGTCCTGCGCCGGCCCGGCCATCCCTACCTGCGCGCCCTGATGCGGGCGGTGCCGCGCTTCGACATGGCGCCGGGCGAGCGGCTCGCGCCGATCCGCGCGGCGCGGGCCGAGATCCCGCCGATGGACCGGCACGCCGCGCCGGCCGGGGACATCCTGCGGGTCGAGGGCGTCGGCAAGAGCTTCGTGCTGCGGGCCGGCCGCCTGTTCGCGAAGCCCCGCATCGTGCGGGCGGTGTCGGACGTGTCCCTGCGCCTCGCGGGCGGCCGGACCCTGGGGCTCGTGGGCGAATCCGGCTCGGGCAAGACCACCGTCTCGAAGATGGTGATGCGCGCCCTGGCACCCGATTCGGGGCGAGTCCTGTTCGATGCCGGCGCCGGCCTCGCCGACGTGCACGACCTCGAAGGGGCAAGGCTGTTCGCCTATCGCGGCCTCGTCCAGCTCGTGTTCCAGGATCCCTACGCCTCGCTCGATCCGCGCATGAGCGTGCGCCAGATCCTCGGCGAGCCCATGGAGATCCACGGGGTCGAGCCCCGGCTCCGGAGCAGGCGGGCCCGCGACCTCATGGCGATGGTGGGTCTCGATCCGGCCGCGCTCGCGCGCTATCCGCACGCCTTCTCGGGCGGCCAGCGGCAGCGGATCTGCATCGCCCGCGCGCTCGCGCTGAATCCGCGCCTGCTCGTCCTGGACGAGCCGGTCTCGGCCCTCGACGTCTCGGTCCAGGCGCAGATCCTCAACCTTCTCAAGGACCTGCAGGCAGCCCTCGGCCTCTCCTACCTGATCGTGTCCCACAATCTCGCAGTGGTCGACTACATGGCCGACGACATCAGCGTGATGTGCCGGGGCCGGATCGTCGAGGAGGCGCCGCGCGCCGCCCTGTTCCGCAATCCCGCCCATCCCTATACCCGCGCGCTGCTCGCGGCCGTGCCGGATCCCAGCCTCGACCACCCGCTGGATTTCGCCGCCGTGACCGGGGAGGCGTCCGACCCCGACCGATGGCCGGAGCCCTTCCGCCTCGCCCCGGACGAGGCGGGAACGATGCGGGCGATCGAGCCGGGCCACCGCATCCGCGTCGGCGCCGCGCACGCACGGGAGGCGGCCTGATGCGGGCGCGGCCGATCCTCCTCGAACGGCTGCGCCGCCGGATGCTCGTGCCGTTCTTCGACCGCCTCGGCTACGATCTCGTGCCGGCCAATCCCGACTGGATCCACCGGCCGCTCTCGGGCCGGGAGGTCGAGCATCTGCTGGCAAACGCGGCAGCGATCCTCCAGGCGGACCTCGCCGCCGCCGGCATCCCGGTGCGCGGCTCCGTGCGCGCCATGGTCGAGGAGTTCTGGTCCCTCATCCCACACGCACCCGTGAGGCAGCGCCGTGGGGGCAGCGGCTTCAACGGCGCCCTGCAGCTCTACGTCGCGATGCGCACCCTCGCGCCGCGCTTCGTCATCGAGTCCGGCGTATTCCGCGGCCTGACGACCTGGGTGATTCGGCAGGCCTGCCCCGAGGCGCAGATTCGGTGCCACGACCCGGACCTGTCCGGCCTCCAGTACCGCGACGCGCGCGCGCACTACGCGACCGTCGATTGGGCGCGGGCGGATCTGAGCGCGCTCGATCCCGACGCGACCGTCGCCTTCTTCGACGATCACGTCTCGCAGGCCCGTCGCGTCGTCGAGGCCAGGGCGCGCGGCATCACGCGGCTCCTGTTCGACGACGACGCGGCCGGCCACCGCATCCATGCCCACGGAGGCCCGGCCCACCCGACCATCGCCATGGTCACGGCCCTGCGCGACGATCCCGAGCCGATCCGCTGGCTGCACAACGGCCGCGCCTTCGAGCAGCGTCCCAACGACCCGCTGATGCGCGAGGCCGCCGCCTGCATCGCGCGCGCCCACGCCTTCGACGACCTGCACCGCGCGACCGGATACGCGCCGGCGCGGCTGACCGCCGTGACCCTGCGCCGGCGCGGGGCCGGCCCCGAAGGGGCGAGCCCGTGAGCGTCGATCGGACCGGCCTCCCGCAGGAAGCGCCCGGGCGCGAGCGCGCGGCCGCGGAGGGCGGCCTGTCCCGGCGCAGCCTCGTCACCGGCCTGACGGCAGCCGCCCTTCTGCGCCCGGCCGCGCCGCAGGCCGCCCCGGAGGCGGGTGCGGCCACGCGCCTGCCCGAGACCCCGCTCGTCGTCGATCTCGCCGCCCGGGGGCGCCGGCGCGGCACGGCCGGGGGCAGCATCCGCACGCTGATCGCCAGGGCGCGGGACGTCCGCTATCTCTCCGTCTACGGCTACACCCGCCTCGTCGGCTACGACGCCGATCTCGTCCTGCGGCCGGACGTGCTCGAGCGCTGCGACGAGGAGGGGGGCCGCTTCACCTTCCGCCTCCGCAAAGGGCATTGCTGGTCGGACGGCCACCCGTTCACGACCGAGGATTTCCGCTACTACTGGGAGGATGTCGCAAACGAGCCCGAGCTCAGCCCCGGCGGTCCTCCGGACTTTTTCCTCGTCGACGCCAAGCCGCCGCGCGTCGAGATCCTCGACGACATCACGATCCGCTATCTCTGGGAGCGGCCGAACCCCCGCTTCCTGCCGGCGCTCGCCGCACCGCGCGACCCGCTGATCTACCGCCCGGCCCACTACCTGAGGCCGTATCATCCACGCCATGCGGGCCGCGAGGCCGCGGAGGCCGCCGCGAAGGCGCAGAAGCTGCGCGGCTGGGCGGCGCTCCACAACCGCCTCGACGACAATTACGAACTCACCAACCCCGATTGCCCGACCCTTCAGGCCTGGCGGCCGCGCACGCCGAGCCCGGCCACGCGCTTCGTCTTCGAGCGCAACCCCTCCTATCACCGCGTCGACCGCGACGGCACGCAGCTGCCCTATCTCGACGGCATCCTGATGGACGTGACCGCGTCCGGCCTGCTCACCCCGAAGACGAATGCGGGCGAGGCCGACCTCATGTTCCGCGGCCTGTCGATGTCGGACATTCCGAGCCTGAAGGAGGGCGAGCGGGCGCACGGCTACCGCACGCTCCTCTGGCCGATCGCCCGCGGCTCCGAGATCGCGCTCTACCCGAACCTCACCACCCTCGATGCGGGCTGGCGGGCGCTCAACCGCGACCTGCGGTACCGGCGGGCACTCTCGCTCGCCATCGACCGGCGCACCCTCAACAACACGCTGCTCTTCGGCCTCGGCACCGAGGGCAACGACACGGTCGTCGCCGAGAGCCCGCTCTTCGCGCCCGAATTGCGGACGCTCCACGCGGTCTACGATCCGGAGCAGGCCGTCCGCCTGCTCGACGCGGCGGGGCTCGACCGGCGCGACGCGGCGGGCATCCGCCTGATGGCGGACGGGCGCCCGGTCGAGGTGGTGGTCGAGAGCGACGGCGAGGCGGCCATGATCCTCGACGGTCTCCTCCTCATCACGGAGTTCTGGCGCGAGGTCGGCATCCGGCTCGTGGTCAAGCCGCAGGAGCGCACCAACCTGAGGCGCCGGTCGCTCGCCGGCATGACGATGATGGTGGCCGCGCAGGGGCTCGACCTCGCGGTCGCGACCGCGATCATGCCGCCGACGGGCCTGAGCCCGGCCCAGCCCGACCATTATGCCTGGCCGCGCTGGAGCCTGAATGTCGAATCTCGCGGCCGGAGCGGCGAGCCCTGCGACGTGGCGGCGGTCCAGCGCCTGATCGCGCTGAATGAAGAGTGGAACGGGACCGACGACGCGGGCCGCCAGGGCGAGATCTGGCGCGAGATGCTGCGCAATCACGCCGAGAACCAGTGGGTGATCGGCACGGTCGCGGGCGCGCTGCAGCCGGTCGTGGCGGCCGACCGTCTCGCCAATCTCCCCGAGCGCGCGCTCTTTTCCTGGGAGCCGACCGCGATGATCGGCGTGCAGCGCCTCGACGAGGTGTTCTGGGATCGCCCCGCCGACCGAAGGGCCGAGGCCAAGTGATCGGCCTCGTCCTGCGCCGCTGCGCCACGATGGCGGTCACGCTCCTCGTGATCTCGGCCCTCGTCTTCCTGGTGATCAAGCTGCCGCCGGGCGACTTCCTGACAAACCGAATCGCCGAATTGCGCGCGAGCGGCGAGGCCGCCTCCGTCGCGAAGGCCGAGCTCTTGATCCGGCAATACGGCCTCGATCGCCCGGTCACCGAGCAATACCTGATGTGGATCGGCCTGTGGCCCGGCCCGGCGGGGTTTTCCGGCCTCATCCAGGGCGATTGGGGCTGGTCCTTCGAGTACGACCGGCCGGTCGCCGAGGTGGTGGGCGACGCGCTCTGGCTGACCCTCGTCGTCAACCTCGCGGCGGTGATCTTCGTCCACGCGGTGGCGATCCCGATCGCGCTCTACTCGGCGACCCATCGGCACTCGGCCGGCGACGCGCTCGTCACCGTGCTGGGCTATGTCGGGCTCGCGGTGCCGGGCTTCCTGCTCGCCTTGATCCTCCTGTTCTACGCCAATCGATGGTTCGGTCTCTCGATCGGCGGCCTCTACGACGCGGAGTTCACCGGCAAGCCCTGGGATTGGCCGAAGGTCCGCTCGCTGCTCGCCCACCTCGTCGTGCCGACCCTGGTGATCGGGCTCGGCGGCACCGCGGCGATGATCCGGCGGATGCGCGCCAACCTCCTCGACGAGCTCGCCAAGCCCTACACGATCACCGCCCGCGCCAAGGGCTTGCCGCCGCTGCGCGCCCTCCTGAAATACCCGTTCCGGATGTCGCTCAATCCCTTCGTCGCCGACATCGGCAACCTCCTGCCGCATGTGGTCTCGGGCTCGGTGCTCGTCTCCCTCGTCCTCAGCCTGCCGACGGTCGGCCCCCTGCTGCTCGACGCCCTGCGCAGCCAGGATCAGTTCATGGCGGGCTTCATCCTGATGTTCATCGCCGGGCTCACCTTGGTCGGCATGCTGATCTCGGACCTCGTGCTGGTCTGGCTCGACCCGCGCATCCGCCTCGGTGCCCAATGATGGAGAGGGTGGGCGGTCCCGGTCATTTCGTCGACACCGGCCCCTTCGATCCCGATGCGGGCGAACCGGGCCGCGGGGAAGCCGCCTCCGCGTGGAGGCTGTTCCTCCGGCGGTTCCTGCGCCACCGGCTCGCCGTCGCCTCGGCCCTCGTCCTCGCCGCCCTCTACGCGAGCGTGCCGTTCGTCGAGTGGCTCGCACCCTACGGGCAGGCCCGGCGGAACGGGGACTTCATCCACGCACCGCCGCAGGGCCTGCACCTGTTCCACGACGGACGATTCGTGGGGCCCTTCGTGTATCCCTATCGCGCCGAGCTCGACCTGCAGACCTTCCGGCGCGACTATCGCAGCGATCGCAGCCGCCCGCAGCCGCTGCGCTTCCTGTGCCGCGGCGACGGCTACCCGTTCCTCGGGCTCTTCCCCGCCGACCGTCACCTCGTCTGCCCGCCCGAGGGCGGCACCCTGTTCCTGTTCGGCACCGACCGGCTCGGGCGCGACCTGCTCTCGCGCCTCGTCTACGGCGCCCGGGTGTCGCTGATCATCGGGCTCGTCGGCGTCTCGATCTCCTTCGCGCTCGGGCTGATCCTCGGCGGGATCGCCGGATATTTCGGCGGCGCGCCCGACGCGGCCGTGCAGCGCCTGATCGAGATCGTGCGCTCGCTCCCCGAACTGCCCCTGTGGCTCGCCCTCTCCGCCGCGCTCCCGCCGACCTGGAGCCCGCTCTGGGTGTTCTTCGGGATCACGATCATCCTCGGCCTGCTCGACTGGCCGGGCCTCGCCCGGGCGGTGCGCGCGAAGCTCCTCGCGCTGCGCGAGGAGGATTTCGTGCAGGCGGCCGAACTGATGGGCGCGACGCCCGCCCGCGTGATCGCGCGCCACCTGATCCCGAACTTCATGAGCCACCTGATCGCCTCGGCGACGCTCGCCATCCCCACCATGATCCTCGGTGAGACGGCCCTCTCGTTCCTCGGCCTCGGCCTGCGTCCTCCGGTGACGAGCTGGGGCGTCCTCCTGAACGAGGCTCAGAACCTCGCCGCCGTCCAGCTCTACCCCTGGCTGCTCTGGCCGGTCGTGCCCGTACTCGTGACGGTGCTCGCCTTCAACTTCCTCGGCGACGGCCTGCGCGACGCGGCCGACCCCTACCAGTGAGGCGACGATGTCCAACCTCGCCCGCCGCCTGGCAGAGCGCGACGCCGAGATCGGCGTGATCGGCCTCGGCTATGTCGGCCTGCCCCTGGCCCTCGCCGCCGTGCGGGCGGGCTTCCGGGTCACGGGGTTCGACATCAATCCGGATCGCGTCGCCCGGATCAACGCGGGCGAGCCGGTCATGGCCCATCTGGACACGGACGGGTTGCGTGCGGCTCTCGCGACCGGGCGCCTCCGGGCGACGGCGGACATGACCGGGTTGTCGCGCCCCGACGCGATCCTGATCTGCGTGCCGACGCCCCTGACGCGTCAGCGCGAGCCCGATCTCTCCTACGTCGAGGCCACCGCGCGGGACATCGCGGCGACGCTCCGGCCCGGTCAGCTGATCGTGCTCGAATCGACCACGTGGCCCGGCACCACCACGGAGGTTCTCAAGCCGATCCTGGAAGCCACCGGGCTCCGGAGCGGGCGCGACTTCCACCTCGCCTTCTCGCCCGAGCGCGAGGACCCCGGCAACAGCCGTTACGCCCTCGCCGACATGCCCAAGGTCGTCGGCGGCGACGGGAACATCGCGCGCGATCTCGCCTGCCTGCTCTACGACGGCATCGTCGCGCGGACGGTCCCCGTCTCGTCTACCGCCGCAGCGGAGGCCGTGAAGCTCACCGAGAACATCTTCCGCGCCGTCAACATCGCCCTCGTGAACGAGCTGAAGGTCGTCTACGACGCACTCGGCATCGACGTCTGGGAGGTGATCGAGGCCGCGGCCACGAAACCCTTCGGCTTCATGCCGTTCCAGCCGGGGCCTGGCCTCGGCGGCCATTGCATCCCCATCGACCCGTTCTACCTGACTTGGAAGGCGCGGGAGCACGACGTCGTCACGCGGTTCATCGAACTCGCGGGCGAGATCAACCGGCGCATGCCCCACTACGTCGTCGAGCGCCTGGCGCTCGCTCTCGAACGGCAGCTCGGCCGGCCCCTGCGCGGCGCGCGCATCTTGCTGGTCGGCATGGCCTACAAGCGCAACGTCGACGACGTGCGCGAGAGCCCGGCCCTCAAGCTGATGGACCTGATCGAGGCGCGCGGCGCCGACGTGACCTTTCACGATCCTTTCGTGCCGGTGATCCCACCGACCCGGGCGTTTCCCCACCTCGCCGGGAGACGCTCGACCGACATCAGCCCGCAGATCCTCGCCAGCGCGACGGCCGTCCTCATCGTGACGGATCACGACGGTGTCGCATACGAAACCATCGTCCGGCACGCACGACTTGTCGTCGACACGAGGAATGCCTGCGCGAGAGCCGGCCTCGCTTCCGAAACCGTCTTCAAGTGCTGATCGGCGTTTCCCGGCCCTCGAAGGGCCGGCTCATGACGGTCCGATCCGATGCCCTGACTGGATGGCCCGGTGCCCGCACGAGGGGAGGGGCGGGGGCGCCCGCAACGAAGGTCGAGCGGATCCACGGGCGCACCCCTCTTGGATTGCCGCACCGACCGGCCCGGTCCGTTCCGGCCTGCGTCCGCCCTCAGGAAGACCCGGCCCGGGTGCGCTCACGGAACCCGAGGTGCACGATGCCGCCGGAGCCCTCACGGTCTCGAACGCTGCGATGCGGACACGACCCTCGGTGAACGGGCTGTCGGCTTCAAGCGCGCCGCGAGTTCACGGTGATCGGCTCGCCAGCAAATAGAGCACGACGAGCCCGAGCAGGACGGAGAGCAGCTTCCAGAAGAGGACGGGATGTCGCTCCAGGAGGGGTGCCCGCCGCACGCCCGGCAGCGACGGATTCGGGTGGCGCAGGTCGTACACGAAGGCGGAGAGGGCCTCGTAGCGGTGGGACGGGTTCGGATGCACCGCCTTGCGCAGAGCCGCGTCGACGTAGGGCGGCAGGCCCGGGCGCGCGGCGGCGACGGAGACGTAATGCAGGCGCCGAGCCCGGGCCTCGCTGAACGCGCGCGAAGCCTCGGCGCCGTAGGGTAGGCGCCCGGTGAGCATCTGGTAGGCGATGACGCCCACCGAGAAGAGGTCGGCGCTCTGCGTCGCGGGATGGCCGGCGAGGCATTCCGGCGCGGTGTACTGGACCGTTCCGAGCAGCGGCTCGTCCACCGCACCCTCCTCGGCGAGGCCGGCGACCCGGGTCGAGCCGAAATCGATGATCCGCACGGTCCCGGCCCCGTCGATGAGGATGTTCTGCGGGCGCAGGTCCCGATGGACCATCTCCCGCCGGTGCAGGGCGCGCAGGCCGCGGGCAACCTGCTCGACGATCCGCCGCACCTCCTCCAGATCCGGTTCCGGATGATCGCGCATCCACTGCGCGAGGGTCTGGCCCTCGACATACTCCATCACCGTGTAGAGGTGGCTCCGTCGGCGGGTCTGCGGAGGCGCGCTCAGCACGTGCGGGCTGTCGACGCGCCGCGCGATCCACTCCTCCATCACCAAGCGGCGCAGGCCCGCGGGATCGCTGCGCAGCTCGGTCGAGGGTACCTTGAGGGCGACCGTCGCGCCCGTCTCCGGATCGGCCGCGAGATAGACGTGGCTGCGGTGGCTCGCATGCAGCGTGCGCAGTACCCGGTAACCGTCGAAGAGGGTCGGCGGATCGAGGAGCGGGGCCGGCGGCAGCTCATCGCCCCTGCCCGAGAGCTCGATCGGCTCCCCGTCCGGAACGGAATCGACGCGCACGATCTGGACGGTGAGATTGTCGCCACTGCCGTTCTCGTAGGCAAGATTGGCAATCGTCCGGGCGGCCCGGTCAAGATCGTCGCCGTGGCGGGCGATGGCTGCGACGACGGCCTCGGGCCGCAGATGCTCGTGCACGCCATCCGTCGTCAGGACGAAGACGTCGCCCCGCTCGATCCCGACCGTGTGGTGGTCGATCTCCACGTGGGACGACGCGCCGAGCGCCCGGCCGAGATAGGATTCGCCCGGTGAGAGGACGACGCGGTGATCCTCCGTGAGAATTTCGAGCGACCGGCCGATCACGCGCGCGATGCGGGCGTCACCCACGTGGAAGACGTGGGCGGTCCGCGATTTCAGCACGAGCGCACTGAGGGTGGTGACGTAGCCCCGGTCCCGGCTCCCCTCGGGATCGTGCAGGTCGCGGTTGCGCCGCGTCTCGGCGTGGAGCCAGGAATTGGCGGCGGCGATGACGCGGCGCGCCGACAGCTTCACCGGCCAGGTGTCGGGCGTGTCGTAGTAGTCGGTGAGGAAGCTCTTGACCGCCGTCTCGCTGGCGACGTGGCTGACGGCGCTGCTGCCGATCCCGTCCGCGATCGCGACCGCGGCGCCCTTGAGCGCCAGGGTGGGGCGCTCGGGGATCAGGGCGCCGTGGAAATCCTGGTTGGTCGCCTTGCGGCCGCGCTCGCTGTGCTGCCCGAGGGAGAGCGTCAGGTCTGAGGGCATCGCGAGCCTCGGCGGGGCGAGCCCCGGGCCATGCGGCCCGAGGTCCTTCCGGTCAAGCCCGGGATCAGGCCGCGAGGCGGCGCTCGGTGCGGATCGCGGTCCGCTTCGGAGCGGTGCGGACGTGCGTGGTGTAGAGCGTCAGGCCGGTGAAGGCGAGGCCGCCGACGAGGTTGCCCAGCACGGTCGGAATCTCGTTCCAGAAGAAGTAGTCGGCGATCGAGAAATGGCCGCCCATCAGCAGTCCGAAGGGGAACAGGAACATGTTCACCACCGAGTGCTCGAAGGTCATGTAGAAGAACACCATGATCGGCATCCACATGGCGATCACCTTGCCGCTGACGGTGGTGGAGATCATGGCGCCGACGACGCCGGTGGAGACCATCCAGTTGCACAGCATGCCGCGGATGAAGATCGTGAACCAGCCGCCCATCCCGTGCGCTGCGTAGCCGACCGTGCGACGCTCGCCGATGCCCGCGATGTAGGTGCCGACCTGATCGGGGGGCGAGGTGAAGCCGAAGGTGAAGACGAAGCCCATCATCAGGGCCACGGTCAGGGCGCCGAGGAAGTTGCCGAGGAAGACGAGCCCCCAGTTGCGCAGCACGCCGCTCCAGGTCACGCCCGGCCGGCCGTCGAGCAGGGCGAGCGGCGCCAGCACGAACACGCCCGTGAGCAGGTCGAAGCCGAGCAGGTAGAGCATGCAGAAGCCGACCGGGAACAGGGCGGCGCCGAGGATCGGGATGCCGGTCTGCTGCGTGATGGTGACGGCGAAGACCGCGGCGAGGGCCAGGATGGCGCCGGCCATGTAGGCGCGGATCACGGTGTCGCGGGTCGACATCAGGATCTTGGATTCACCGGCATCCACCATCTTGGTGGCGAATTCTGCAGGCGCGAGATAGGCCATGTCGTGTCCTTGTCGGTTGAGAGCTTCTGCAAAGCGTGCCGGCGTCGCCGGGCAGGATCCCGGCATCCGGCCGCGCTCCGTTGCGCGGCTTGCAGCAGGCGTGCTGGGCGGGAAGCCTGCACGACGCCTGTCGGCAGCCCGCAAGGCAAGATCCGGACCCTTTGCGGCCGCGGACTCCTCAGCGCCCTCTGAGCCCGTCCTCGGACGCGCGGGTCCGGCCGCTCTGGCCTCGCCCCGACGGGCCGGGTTTACTGGACGCGTCGCGACGCCGGATCGATCGGGCTCGCGCGTCGACGGGTGGAATCCGATGGATGCTCTGCCGGCCTTCGTCGGGCTGTTCGTCACCGCGCTAATCGCCGGCACGTTCCTGCCCTTCCTGCCCGGCTCTTCCGAGATGGCCATGGCCGGCCTCATGGCTGCCCAGGCCGGAAGTCCCGTCGCCCTCGTGGCGACCGCCGTTGCCGGGAACGTCACGGGCGCGACCGTCAACTACCTGATCGGCCGCAATCTCGCCGGCCTCGCGGGGCGCCGCTGGTTTCCCCTGTCCCCGGCCACCCTGGACAAGGCCGCGGCCTGGTTCGAGCGGTACGGGGTCTGGGCATTGGCCCTGTGCTGGCTTCCGACCTTCGGTGATGCCGTCACGACCGTCGCCGGGCTCCTGAGAGCCGATCTCCGCCTCTTCCTGCCCTTGGTCCTGCTCGGCAAGCTGTTCGGTCACGGAGCGGTCGCCCTCGGCCTGACCTGGCTCATCGGCACCTGACCCGCGGGACGCGAGGGCGGCGAGGAGCGGTTCGGCGGCGGCGGCGAGGAGCGGCACGGCATCGGAACCTTCACCCGGACCCTCCGCTTGTCCGGGTGCCGCAGCGCATCGACGGTTGACCGCAGCTTGATGACCTCGCTCGTCCCGCCGTTCGAGGCGCAGAGACCCTGCCGCATCCTCCTCGTGGCCACCATGCGCAACGAGGGACCCTACATCCTCGAATGGCTGGCCTATCACCGCGCCATCGGCTTCACGGACATCGTCGTCTGCACGAACGACTGCGTCGACGGATCGCCCGCCCTGCTCGACCGGCTCCAGGCGCTCGGCCTCGTCACCCATCTGGCGCACGCCGTCGGCCCGGACGACAAGCCGCAACTCGCGGCCTACGCACGGGCGGAGGCGCTGCCCGTCCTCGCCGAGGCAGCCTGGATCATGGTCCTCGACGCCGACGAGTTCCTCAACGTCCACGTCGGGGAGGGGCGCGTCACGGACCTCATCGAGGCCGTTCCGGGGTGCACGGCCGTCCTCGTCAACTGGCGCGTCTTCGGCAGTTCCGGCCACCATGCGTGGTCGCCGGACTTCGTGACGGAGCGCTTCACCCGGGCGGCCCCGCGCGGGCACGGGGTGAACCGGCCCTACAAGACGCTCTTCACCAGGGCCGGGGCGTACGGGTGCAAGCTGCTGCCGCATCAGCCCCGCTTCCCACGTCCCGAGGCCCTCGGCACGCTCCGCTACGTGAACGGGGCCGGCGACGTGCTGCCCGCCTACTTCCACGACGAATCGCGGAACGAATTCCTGCAATCGGAACCGGGCGCGGTCTCCTGGAGGCTGGCTCAGGTCAACCACTACAACACGCGCTCCTGGGACGATTACGTCGTCAAGCATCGCCGGGGCGGAGGCCTGAACATCGACTGGGATCGGGATGCGAACTGGCCGGTCTTCGACCGCAACGAGGAGGAGGATGCGACGATCGCGGGCAGGCTGCCGGCCGCCCGTACCCTCTACGACGCATTCCTGGCGGATGACGGCGTACGGGCCTGCCATGCGCGCTGCTGCCGTCTCTATGGGGCGCATGTCGCCGCATCGACCCCTTCCGCGATCCGGCCCGGGTCGCAGGCCCCCGCCGGCACCTGAGGAGCCCCGACCGTGGCCGAGCCCTTCACCTTCGGCATCCCGCTGATCGCCCGCGAGGCCGCAGCCGACTGGCCCCTCGTGACGGCGCTTCTCGGCCTGACCCTGGCCTCCGCCGCCGCGCAGACGGACCGCTCCTTCCGCATCGTCATCGCCGCCCATGACGAGCCGCCCCTTCCGTGCCTCGCCGACCGGACGACCATCCTTGCCGCCGACTGGGCCGCCGCCGACGTTCGGGCGGACAACCTCGACAGCGGGAGGAAGAAGCACGCGATCGCCCGGCACGTCCTCGCCCAGGGCGGCGGCCTGCTGATGTTCCTCGATGCCGACGATTGGATCGACAGGCACTTGGTCGAGATCGCCCGGGCCACGATCCCGCCCGACGCGCTCGGCGGATACATCGCCGAGGGTTTCGCCGCCGACATCCGGTCCCTGCGCGCCACCCCGCTTCCCGATCCGGAGATCTTCGACGGCGCGTTCCACCGTCTCTGCGGCTCCAGCATCGTGGCTCGGCTCATCCCGGACTCTGCGGATCCGCTGCGGCGCGACCCGCACGCCGCGCTTCACGAGCATTACCGCTGGCCGGAAACCGCCCATGAGCGCGGAGCGAAGGTCGTCCGCCTGAGGGCGACCGGCGCCTATGTGGTCAATACCTCCGCCAATCACTCGGAGACCCACGGTCCGTACAGCGCCTGGCGGCGCGACATGAGCGCCCGCGTCGGACGGACGGGCTTCCCGTTCGACGAAGCCTTCCTGTCCCGCTTCGGCCTGACGCCGGATCAGGTCGGCGGCCTTCTCCGTCGAGGCAGCGGGGAAGCCTAGCCCCGGGGTCTGGGCCGGGCCTCCGGCCAATCTGCCGAGCCGCTCGCCGGACCTTTCCGCTCGGCACGAATGCTTGGATTTGCAAAGTGAATTATCAAACGTTCTGGAAGTGCGAGGGCACAGTACGTTATATTGTCTTCCTGCCGCGCTGAATTCTCGCGAGGGCACGAGGCCCGTCCGGAGGGGCGGCCCGGCCGCAGCGAGACGACTTCCCGAGGAAGGACGGTGCGATGACGACGCTGCGTGCGATCTTCGCCCACCACGTCGGAACACGTCCGGAGGTGCGGACGGTCTCGGCACAGGATCTCCGGTTCGCCCTGGCCAAAGGCGTCGAGGACTTCCTCGCGATGCCGACGCACGTGCTCTTCGTGATCGCGATCTATCCGGTCGCGGGCCTGATCATCGCCACCGTGACGTTCGAGCAGGATCTGATCCCGCTCCTGTTCCCCCTCGCGTCCGGCTTCGCGCTGGTCGGCCCCTTCGCGGCGATCGGCCTCTATGAACTCAGCCGGAGGCGGGCGGAGGGCCTCGATCCGAACTGGGCGCGCGCCTACGCGCCGCTGCGCACCCACGCCTCCGGGCCCATCCTCGCGGTGGGCCTCCTGCTCACGGCGATCTTCTTGGCTTGGCTCGTCGCCGCGATGGGGCTCTACTGGACCCTGTACGGCACCGACAGGCCCGAGACGATCCTCGGTTTCGTGGCGGATGTGCTCACGACGGCGCGCGGGTGGGCGCTGATCGTCGTCGGCAATCTCGTGGGCTTCGCGTTCTCGCTGCTCGCTCTCGCGATCAGCGTGATCTCCCTTCCCATGCTCGTCGATCGCAACGTCGACGCCCTCGCGGCGATCGAGACCTCCCTGGACGCCGTGCGGACCAGCCCACGCACCTTCCTGATGTGGGGCTTCATCGTGGCGGGGCTCCTCGTCGCGGGAATGCTTCCGCTCTTCGTCGGCCTCGCCGTGGTGCTGCCCATTCTCGGGCACGCGACGTGGCACCTCTACCGGCGGACCATCGCCCCCTGAGGGGAGGGAAGGCATCGGACATGGCGCCCGTCCTCGTACTGATCGCCGTCGGATCGATCGCCTTCCATCTCCTCAGCCCATGGTGGTGGACCCCGATCGCCTCGGATTGGGGCTACATCGACGCGACGCTGATCATCACCTTCTGGATTACGGGCATCGCCTTCACGGCGATCGTCCTGTTCATCGCCTACTGCCTCGTCCGCTTCCGTCACAGGCCGGGCGCGCGGGCGGCCTACGAGCCCGAGAGCCGCCGCCTCGAGGTCTGGCTCACCGTCGTGACGGGGCTCGGCGTGGCGGCCCTCCTCGCGCCGGGCCTCGTCGTCTGGAACCGGTTCGTGAGCGTGCCGCCGGGCGCCTCCGAGGTCGAGGTCGTCGCGCAGCAATGGCGGTGGGCGTTCCGCCTGCCGGGCGCGGACGGGCGCCTCGGCGCCGCGAACATTCGCCATGTCGGCGAGGAGAACCCCCTCGGCCTCGACCCGGAGGACGCGGCCGGGCGCGACGATGTCGTCATCGACGGCGACCTTCATCTGCCCCTCGGCAGGCCCGTGAAGGTCCTGCTGCGCTCCGTCGACGTCATCCATAACTTCTACGTGCCGGAATTCCGGGCGAAGATGGACATCATCCCGGGCACGGTCACGTATTTCTGGCTGACGCCGACCCGGGTCGGCACCTTCGACGCCCTCTGCAACGAGGTTTGCGGCGTCAGCCACTACGCGATGCGCGGCCGCGTCGTCGTCGACGCCGAGCCCGACTACGCGTCGTGGCTCCAGCGCCAGCGGACATTCGCCCAGCTTCCGGCGGGCAGGGGGCAGCGGCGCGTCGCCGCCCAGCAAACCGCCCCGTCGGACCGATGAGGAGGCGCAGCCGATGGCCGACGCTCAGCTGGGAACCGCCGGGCCCCTGCCGGGGGCGGAGAGCGAGGACGTCGAACTCTACCATCCTCACAGCTGGCTGACGAAGTACGTCTTCAGCCAGGACGCCAAGATCATCGCCATCCAATACGCGTCGACCGCCCTCGCGATCGGCCTCGTTGCGCTGGTCCTGTCATGGCTGGTGCGGCTTCAGCTCGGCTTTCCGGGCGCGATCTCGTTCATCGGACCGAAGGAATACTACCAGCTCATCACCATGCACGGGATGATCATGGTGATCTACCTGCTGACGGCCCTCTTCCTCGGCGGGTTCGGCAATTACCTCATCCCGCTCATGCTCGGCGCCCGGGACATGGTGTTCCCCTACGTCAACATGCTGAGCTACTGGATCTATCTGCTGGCCGTGCTCGTCCTCGTGGCGAGCTTCTTCGCGCCGGGCGGCCCGACCGGCGCCGGCTGGACCCTCTACCCGCCGCAGGCGATCCTCTCCGGCACGCCGGGCCAGGAATGGGGCATCGTCCTGATGCTCCTCTCCCTGATCCTGTTCATCATCGGCTTCACGATGGGCGGCGTGAACTACGTCGTGACCGTGCTCCAGGCGCGGGCGCCCGGCATGACCCTGATGCGGATGCCGCTCACGATCTGGGGCATCTTCACCGCCACGATCCTGGCGCTCCTCGCCTTTCCGGCCCTGTTCGTGGGCGCCGTGATGATGCTCCTCGACCGCCTCCTCGGCACGAGCTTCTTCATGCCGGCGATCGTCGAGGCCGGGCAGCGCCTCCGCTACAACGGCGGCAGCCCGATCCTCTTCCAGCACCTGTTCTGGTTCTTCGGCCATCCGGAAGTCTACATCGTGGCGCTTCCCGCCTTCGGGATCGTCTCGGACCTGATCAGCACCCACGCGCGCAAGAACATCTTCGGCTACCGGATGATGGTCTGGGCGATCGTCGCCATCGGAGCCCTGAGCTTCGTGGTGTGGGCGCACCACATGTACGTCAGCGGCATGAACCCGTATTTCGGGTTCTTCTTCGCCACCACGACGCTCGTGATCGCCATTCCGACGGCGATCAAGGTCTACAACTGGGTTTTGACGCTCTGGCGCGGGGACATCCACCTCACGCTGCCGATGCTGTTCGCGATCGCCTTCATCGTGACCTTCCTGAACGGCGGCCTGACCGGTCTCTTCCTCGGCAACGTGGTGGTCGACGTGCCCCTCTCCGACACGATGTTCGTCGTCGCGCATTTCCACATGGTCATGGGCGTCGCGCCGATCCTGGTCATCTTCGGGGGCCTCTATCACTGGTACCCGAAGGTCACCGGCCGGATGCTCGACGAGCGGCTGGGGCAATTGCACTTCTGGGCCACGTTCCTCGGCGCCTACGCGATCTTCTTCCCGATGCACTATCTCGGGTTGATGGGCGTGCCGCGCCGCTATTTCGACATCGAGGGCCTGAGCTTCGTCACACCCTCGGTCGCGACGCTCAACGCCTTCATCAGCGTCGTCGCCCTCCTCGTCGGCGCCGCCCAGATCGTGTTCCTGTACAACCTCGTGCGCAGCCTGACGCACGGCGCCCCGGCCGGCCCCAACCCGTGGCGGGCCACCACCCTGGAGTGGCAGACCCCCGAGACGCCGCCCCCGCACGGAAACTGGGGCGCGACCCCGCCCGTGGTCTACCGCTGGGCCTACGATTACAGCGTGCCGGGCGCGGCCGAGGACTTCATCCCCCAGAACCAGCCGGGCCGCGCTCCCGGGCCCGCACCGGTATGAGGACGCGATGACCCTCGTGCTCCTCTATCTCGCCGTTCTCGCCGCACTGTCCGCGCGGTGGCTGTCGCGTCAGCGGCTCGCCTCGAAGCCGTGGCTCGAGACCGGGATGACGCTCGGCGTGCCGGCAGGCCCCCCACCGGTCGCGCCGGCGAGGCTCGGCCTCGCGGTGCTCCTCGCGGCGATCGGCCTGCTCTTCGCCCTTCTCGTCGCCGCCTACACCATGCGCGTCCCGCGGGAGGCCTGGCAGACGCTGCCCGATCCGGGCATCCTGTGGTCGGTGACCGGTCTGCTCGCGCTGGCGAGCGTCGCCCTGCACGGCGCCGAGCGCGCGGCGAGCCGGGGCGAGCGTGACGGCCTCCTCCTCGCGCTCGCGGCCGCAGGCACCGCCACGGCGGGATTTTTCGCGTGGCAGTGGCTCGCCTGGCGCCGGCTCCTCGACCTCGGGGCCGGACCCGGCTCGGACGCCGGCGCCGCCTTCTTCTACCTGCTCACGGCCCTGCACGGCCTGCACGTCGCGGGCGGGGTCGCCGCCCTCGCGGTGATCGCCGTGCGCGCGCTCAGGGCGGCCGACCCGCGCGACCTGCGCCCGGCGGCGTTCCTCTGCGCCGTCTATCTCGACGCCCTCCTGGCGATCTGGCTCGTCCTGTTCGGTGTGCTGTACCGGACGCCCTGGTCGGGCTGGATCCTCGCCCTGTGCGGCCCCCTGTGAGACCAGCGAGAAGAGCATGACCGGCTTCGCGTTCCGATCCGTCGCTCCCGCCGAGACCCGGCCGAGTCAGTGGCGCCGGCTCTCGCGCGAATGGTCGGCCGACCGGCAGGCCTTCGGCGGCGCATCCTGGCGGAAGGCCATGATGTGGATCTTCCTCCTGAGCGACACCTTCGTGTTCGGCTGTTTCCTGCTGTCGTACATGACGGTGCGGATGTCGACGACCGTGCCCTGGCCGAACCCGAGCGAGGTCTTCGCCCTCGAGATCGGCGGCACGAAGATGCCGCTGATCCTGATCGCGATCATGACCTTCGTGCTGATCTCGAGCAGCGGAACGATGGCGATGGCGGTGGCCTTCGGCTACCGGCGCGACCGCGTCAGGACGGCGCTGCTGATGATCGTCACGGCCCTGCTCGGGGCGACCTTCGTCGGCATGCAGGCCTTCGAGTGGACGAAGCTGATCCACGAGGGCGTGCGCCCCTGGGGCAATCCCTGGGGGGCCGACCAGTTCGGCTCGTCGTTCTTCATGATCACGGGCTTCCACGGCACCCACGTGACGATCGGCGTCATCCTGCTCGCCGTCGTCGCCCGGAAGGTCTGGCGCGGGGACTTCGAGACGGGCCGGCGCGGCTTCTTCACGAGTCAGCGCGGGCGCTACGAGAACGTCGAGATCCTCGGCCTCTACTGGCACTTCGTCGATCTGGTCTGGGTCTTCATCTTCGCCCTGTTCTATCTCTGGTAGGAGACGTCCGATGTCCGCCGGCACGGCAGGGGGCCCGGAGCAGGCCCACCCGATCCGCCTCTATCTCCTCGTATGGGGGTGGCTGTTCGTGCTGAGCGGCTGCTCGTACCTCGTGGATTACTTTCACCTCCAGGGATCCCTGCGGTGGTTCCTGATCCTGCTGTTCATGATCGTGAAGGCCGGCCTGATCGTCGCGGTCTTCATGCACATGGCCTGGGAGCGCCTCGCGCTCGTCTACGCGATCCTCGTTCCGCCCGCGGCGCTGCTCGTCTTCGTCGCGATCATGACGTTCGAGGCGAGCTACACCCTCCTCAACCGCCTGGCCTTCGCCGGGCTCGGCTGACCGGAACGGCGTGCTTCCCCCGGCCGGGCCGGCCCGTGGGCTCGCAAAGGGAGGGGCCTCGGGGAGGGGCCTCGGGGAGGGGCCTCGGCCGAAACCGCTCCCCGCATCATCGGCCGAGCGGCTCTCGAGGCGGCGCGGCGGCGCTCGCACGGAGCCGGGCGCCGCGGCCGAGCGTCGATCCGACAGGGGGCTTCGATCCGCGCTCGGTCGCTCCCCGCGGCACCGGCGCGCCGGTCCGCGATGCGGCGACAGACCGTCCGGTCGCACAGAGCCACTGCACGGCCTCCGCCAGGGCGCCGGCGATCGGGGCCGGCCGGTAGCCGAGGGCGGTGCGGGCGGTGCGGTCGTCGACGCGCGCGGCGCGCAGGGCGAGGCGGACGCCCTCGCGCGTCGCGGCCGGCGGCGCGCCGGTGACGTGGTCCGCCACCCATTCGGCGAGTCCGGCGACCGGAAGGGCGAGGCTCGCGGGAAGGGTGAGGCGCGGCATCCTGCGGCCCGACACGCGCTCCACCTCGGCGAGCAGATCGCGCAGGGCGACGGTCTCGCCGCCCAGGACGTAGCGCTCGCCGGGCAGCCCGTGGTCGCCCGCGAGGGCGAGGCCGGCCGCCACGTCGCGCACGCCCACGAGGTTGAGGGTGCAATCGAGATAGGCGGGGGTCCGGCCGGCGAGGAAGCGGGCGAGCATCGCGGCCGGCGGGGTGAGGTTGCGGTCCTCTGCCCCGATGGGCACGGTTGGGCTCGCGATCACGACGTCGAGCCCGTCGCGAGCCGCCGCGAGCGCGGCCGCCTCGGCCGCGTGCTTGGATCGGGTGTAGGGCCCGGCCATGGCCGAGAGCGGCGGCAGGCGCTCGGCCAGCAGCACGGCCTCGGTCGAGCAGTGGACGACGCGCCGCACCCGGGCCGCGGCGGCGGCCCGAAGCACCCTCTCGGTTCCGCGGGCATTCACCTCGGCGAGATCCGCCCGGCGCCTCACCCAGAGGTGCGAGATGCCCGCGACGTGGAAGACCCGATCCACGCCGCGCATCGCGGCCTCAAGGTCGCCGCCATCGAGGATCGAGCCGCGCCGGAACGCGGCACCCTCCGGCCTCCCGTCCGGATCCGCGACGTCGAGGATCCGCACGTCGAAGCCCTGCGAGAGCAAGCACTCAACCAGATGACGGCCGATGAAGCCGCAGCCTCCGGTCACCAGGGCCCGGGCCATCGCACACCCCCTTGCATGTCGCACATCTTCAACTGTTCACCCATACTCGGCCGTGCGAACCCGCATTTGCGAAGACCGGTCTGCCAGTGCGGTACATGACATGGAAGTCTTGTCAAAACGCGCCTAGACTTCCCGTACTCCTTTCGGCTTAGAGGCATGGATGGTCGACGGGACTGTCTCTCGGCGCCGGCTGCGCATCCTCCTGTCGGAAGGCGGCAGCACGTCCGCCCGGGAAGCCATCACGGCCCTGGCGCTCGCGGGCCACGAGGTGTCCTATTGCGATCCCGAGCGGGTCTGCCTCGGGCGGTTCTCGCGGCTCGTCGCCCGCCGCTACCGCTGTCCTCCCCTCGGGTCCGAGCCGGAGAGCTACCGCGTCTTCGTGCGCGACCTCCTCGCGACCGGCCGCTTCGACGTCCTCCTGCCGATCCACGAGCAGGGCTACCTCTTCGCCCGGATCGCCGACGAGGTCAGGCCGCACGCGGCCCTGGCGGTGCCGCCCTTCGAGAGCTACGCGCGCCTCCACTCGAAGCTCGGATTCAGCCGGTTGCTCGATGCGCTCGGCCTCTCGCAGCCGCGCACGACGATCCTGGAGGACGGGCGGGAGGTCCGCCGGCTGGAGGATTACCCCTTCGTGCTGAAGGCCGCGCTGGGCACCGCGAGCCGCGGCACCTGGATCGTCCGCGACGCGCCGGCGCGGGACCGGGCCGCCGCCGAGCTCTCCGCCGCCGGCACCGGCCTGCCCGTGCTCGTCCAGGCCTGGATCGATGCGCCGCTCGAACAGGCGCAGGCGGTGTTCCAGGGGGGGCGCCTCGTCGGCTTCCACGCCGCGCGCCGCCTCATCGAGGGCGGCGGCGGGGGGGCGGCCCTCAAGGAGAGCGTCGCCCGCCCTCAGGTGCTCGCCGACATGGCCCGGATCGGAGAGGCCCTGGCGTGGCACGGGGCCCTCTCGCTCGAGTACTTCCTCGATGCGAGCCAGCGCCCTCTCTACATCGACGGCAACCCGCGGCTCGTCGAGCCGATGGGAGCGGCCCTGTCGGGCCTCTGCCTGACCGATCTGCTGATCGGCGTCTCGCTCGGCGAGGCGCCCGCGGGCGTCGCCACGAGCCGGCCCGGGATCCGCACCCGCCTCGCCCTCCAGGCCCTGATCGGCGAAGCTCTGCGCAGCGGATCGCGAGCCGCCCTGCTGCGCACCGGCCGCGACCTCCTCGCCCGGCGGGGCGCCTTCGCGCGGGCCGAGGAGGAGCTGAGCCCGGCCGGCCTCGATCCGCCGAGCGCGATACCCGTCGTCGTGGCGGCCCTATCCCTGCTCGCGCGTCCGAGCCGGGCCGCCGCCTGGACCCGCGGGGGCTGGAGCCGCCATCTCCTCACTCCGGAGGCCGTGCGGACGATCGAGGCCATGCGGTGAGGGCGCCTCGGTCGGTGGGCCAGCCCGGGCCTCGCCGCAGGGCATCCTCCCTTGGCATGCGGCGCGCGCAGACGAGGCTGCGCCGGAACGGGCTAGGATGGGCGGTCCGTGGCGGACCGGAAACTGCGCCGGAGCAGGGTGGTACCCCGCGTTCGAGCAATCCGGTCGATCGGGAGCCGGCGATGACGATAGGGCGACGCGTCCCCCCGCGCAGGCGGGCTTCCGCATGATCTGGCGGGCGCTCATCCTCATCCTGACCGTCCCGGTGGCGATCTGCGCCGCGGCCTGCCTGGCATGGCTGCTGCTCGCCAGCCCCGTCCTGCTCCTGGCCGGCTATCTCGGCTGGATGCCCCGGACCCTCGCGATCGACTACGCCACCTTGCCCGCCCTGTTCCTGGCCCTCTGCGCGGCGTTGCAGAGCATCGTCCGCCTGATCGTGTCCCGCCTGGACGACGAGTTGCGCACGGGTAACTGGATCACGTTCTGGTGGCGGCTCTGGTGGAGCCGTCTCAGCTGATCGCGGCCGCTCCCATCGCCGCGGCGCCCCGGCCCTTGATCGGACCGGACATCGCCCGGTTCGTGGCGGCAGACCGTAGGGGAGGGGACCCGGGCTCAGCGCCGGAAGCGGCCCCCGCCGTGGAAGCCCCTGCCCGCGACGGCACCGCGGCCGCCATAGACGCCCCGCCGGGCATAGCCACCGCCGCCGCGGTAGACGCGGCCGCCATAGGCCCGGCGTCCGTACACGGCGCCCCCGCGATACACCGCGCCGCCGCGATACACCGCGCCCCCGCGGTAACCGTAGGCCCCGCGCGGACCGTAATAGGCGCCGTAGGCATTGGGCCGGCAGGATCCGTAGGGCCCGCGATGGAATCCGGGACCGCAGCCCTGAGCCGCTTCGGCGGATCGCAGGCCGACCGGGCCGGGCGCCAGGAGGCCGGCGAGCGCGAGGCCGAACGCCAGGATGGTCGCTGCGGCTGATCTGCGTGGCGTCATCTCCTGCACTCCCACTCTGCCCGCGCGCCTCCCGTTCCCGAACGGAAGGCGGGCGACGCAGAGTGACGCCCGTGCGATCCGGCTGCTTGATCCTTCGGGACAAGCGCGGCGAGGCCGCGGGGTCCCCTCATCGATACGCCCAGCGGAAGCCCCGGCGCACCCGATCCCGTGCGATGCGCCCCCCCTGCAGGTGGCGCCGGAACAGCCGGTCCAGGGCGAAGGCCGCCTGGTCGTGCTCGGCCGCGCAGCCCCGCGCCCGCTCCTCCGGCAGGTCGCCGCGCTCCACGAGATAGCGGAAGGCGCGCCGGTCCGAGCCGTAGGCGAGGCACAGGAGATTGTAGAGGCGCTGCTGGACGAGGCCGTGGTCGTCGGCGAGCGCCTCCCTGTCGGCCGTCTCCTCCCGGGCGTAGCTTCCCATCAGGAAGGCGCTGCCGTCGATGATCGGCCGGGCCTGGGAAGCCCTCAGGCGCAGCAGCACCAGCGCGGCGAACTGGTCGGCCGCGTCCTCCTCCCGTCCGAGGACGGGCACGTCGAGCAGGTGGAAGAGGGCGTGCCCGGTCTCGTGCAGGAAGACCTGCGCGATCGGGCCGACGATGGCCTCGTGGCGGGTCACGCCCGTCGGCGACGTCTCCTGCGGCGCCCGGGCGTGCATGTCCTGGATGTACTCGTAGCAGACCGTCACGGAGCGGGTCTCGGGCGCGTACCACGCATTGGCCTCGCTCCCGCATTCGGACAGGCGAAGGGTGAGAGGCCGCGGCAGGCGAACGACGCTGAGGATGTCGCGCAGGCCCTCCAGGACCCGCCGCCCCTTCATGTCGCGGTAGATCTCCTGCATCGCCGCAGCCCGCGGAACGACATAGTCGATGCGGACGCGGCTGGCGGCGGCGGTCGACGGGGCCGCCCCCGCGGGGAGGGCCAGGGCGAGCCCGATCAGAAGCGCCCGGATCATGGTCGGGCCTCCGATGCCTCATCCGAGATCCGGCGGATCCCTCGGAGCGGCGGAGTTCGTCTCGCTCACGGACCGCCCTCCGGTCGCCGGGACAGGTCCGCGGGACGGTTGGCCTTGCGCCAAGCGCTCGGCGTCGTGCCGGACCACCGCCGGAAGGCGTGGGTGAAGGCCGCGGGCTCGGAGAAATCCAGGACCGCCGAGATCTGCGCCAAGCCCATCGTCGTGTCGGTGAGGAGTTGCTTGGCCACCTGGAACTGCACCTCGTTGGCGAGCCGCCGGAAGCTCGTGCCCTCGGCGCGCAGCCGCCGGCTCAGGGTGCGCCGGTGCAGGAACTTCAGGCGCGCCACCCGCTCCGCGCGGCAGCGCCGGCGGGTCACCGCCGTCCGGAGATACTGGCGCAGGTCGTCCGCCAGGGTGTGGGGCTGGGCCGCCTCGAGGCACCGGACCTGATCCTCCACCCGCCGGCGGATGGCAGGGTCCGCCCCTGCGATGGGCAGCGCTAGGACGGGGGCGGGAAAGACCAGGGCGGCCATTTCCTGGTCGAACCGGACCGGCGCGCAGAAGAAGTCCTGGTACGGGCCCGTGTCGGGGGGGACCGAGCGCGGCAGAAGCACCTCCAGCGGGACCCAGTCGGATCCGCACAGGGCGCGCAGGATATTGGTCGTCACCGCCAGCGCCCGCTCCGATTGGAGGGCGGCGCCCTCGGAGACCGGCTCGTGCGGCGCGTAGCTGAGGACCGCCAGTTCCGCCTCGATGCCGAGCCCGACCACGGCGCCTCGGTCCTGCACGCCGATATGCGCCTCGAGCGCCCGCAGGGCATCCCCGACCGTCGCGCAATGGCGCATCAGCAGCCCGACCAGACCGAGCGACCCCAGGTCGGCGTGCTGCCCGACGAGGAGGCCGAGATGGGGGCAGCGCGTCCGTTCGGCCGCCAGGGCGAACAGGCGCCCGAGCGCGACGAAGGGGACGCTCAGGCTGCGGCCGTCGAAGATCCGCGGATCGAGCTCCGCCGCGCGGACGAGGCCCTCGGGATCCGCGTCGCGTTCGATCAGCACCGTGCGGAGGCCCTGCGCCACCCTGACATCCGTGAAGCCGAAGGGACAGGCAGCATCCCGGGCGGCAGCCTCGAATGAACCGGGATGAAGGGGGCACATTTCGGTACGCGGCCCGACAGAAGAGGTCATGGCGCCCTCCGGCATGTGCTTGTCGAATTGGCGTATTTGACCAGTATTATTTAAGCTGAACAAGAGAATGTCTTGATCGTACCGGCTCTATTCGATAAGTATTATTTGATACTATAAAAAATCACCTTCCGGAACAGATCCGCAGCCCTGCCCGCCGGCCGGACACCTCGCCTCGCGCCGAGCGCCTCCGGCAGAGCCGGCCGGGCGGCGATCGGAACCGGCCGGGCGGCAGGGCCTTTCCCGGAGGAGGAGCGTGCGGCGATGCGGCCGGCCCCGGGCCGATCGGGGCCGTCACGCGAACGGGAGAGCGAGAGCATGGAGCAGGATACCCCGGCCGCCGATCGCGTCGCCCGGACGATCGCCGAGAACGTCTACGCGGCCTACACCCGGCAGATTTCGGGCGCGACCCACCCGCAGACCGAGCAGACGATCCTGGCGCGCCTCGTGGAGGCGATCCGCCCGCGGGTGGACGCCGCCGCACCCGGCGAGATCGTCGCGGCGGCCAACGGCGTGCTCGATGCCTGGGAGCGGCAGGATCCGCGGATCCGCGGCCCGCGCGTGAACAGCGTCGACCCGATCGGGGGAGGGGTCGGACTTCGACCGGCCTGAGGTGTTTCGGGCGCGAAGGGAGACCCGCGACTTCCGTGGCCGGGCCGAATCGGCGATAGCCCCCGCATGCGAACGGCAGTTCTCGGCATCCTCGTCGTCCTATCCCTCCCGGTGCCCGCGACGCGGGCCGACGAGACGACGGCCGGGCCCGCCCCGAACCTCGACGGCCTCAGGCACGCATGGCACCGCTGCGTGCGCAACGCCTTCTCCGGCCAGCCCGAGAGCCTCGGCAAGCTCGCCGCGGAGAGGGAGGCGCTCGCGGCCTGCAAGGCCGGCGAGGACCGCTACGTCGCCGCGCTCCTCGCCGCCCGCGCGGCCGAGGAGGAGGCGGCCCGGCGCGAGGGCCGGACCCTGGTCTCCCGGGCGCGGGCATGGGCCGCCTCGATCGCCGCCTACGTCATCGATCCGGTCTCGTCCTGGCTCGCGGCCCCGACCCGCTAGATCCTCCCCTTCCGGGGCGCCGGCCTCACTCGGCGGCGAGCCGCAGCGCCTCGACCGCCGTCCGCTGGCCGCGGGAGGCATGGCCGGGCAGGAACACGCTGAAGGTCGTGCCCGAGCCCGGCCGCGAGGTCAGGTCGATGCGCCCTCCGAGGGCGCGCACGAGCGCCTTCACGTGGGCGAGCCCGATGCCCTCGCCCGGCTGGTCCTGGGGGCCGGCGCGGCGGAACAGCTCGAAGACGCGGGAATGATCCTGCTCCGCGATGCCCCGCCCGTTATCCGCCACGTCGAACCGGGCATAGCCGCTCGCGACGACCCGGCCGGTCACCGCGATGCGGCCGGGCCGGGCGGGGTCGAGATACTTCACGGCGTTGTCGATGAGGTTGCCGAAGATCTGCTCGACCGCGAGCCGGTCGGCCGTGATGCCGGGCAGGTCCGGCGCCACCGTGACGCTCGCTCCCCGGGTCTCGGCCTGATGGCGCTGGGCATCGCGCAGGCCCCGCACCAGGGCCGCCATGTCGAGGGGCTCGGGCACGAAGGTGCGGCGCCCCTCCCGCGACAGCTTGAGGATCGCCGCGATCAGGCTCTCCATCCGCGTGACGGCCGCCTGGATGAAGCCGAGCGCCTCACCGAGATCGGCGTCGATCCGCTCCGCCTCCGGGTGGCCGGCGAGCGCGGCGCGCACCTCGCCGCGCGTGGCCGCGATCTCGCTCGTGAAGCCCATCACGTTGACGAGCGGCGCCCGGAGGTCGTGGCTGACGATGTAGGCGTAGCGCTGGATCTCCTCGTTCGACTCGCGCAGCTCCGCTTCCGCCTCCCGCTGCTCCGTGATGTCGGTGTGCACGCCGACCCATTCGCGGATCGAGCCCGTCCCGTCGAAGACCGGCACGCCCCGGATCGCGAAATGGCGCCAGCTGCCGTCGACCGAGCGGAGGCGGTGCTCGAAGACGAAGGTGCGGCGCTTGGCGACCGTCTCGTTCCAGGCGTCGATGCTGGGCTGGGCGTCGTCCGGATGCACGGCATCCGCCCAGCCGTAGCCCTGGTACTCGGCCCGGCTCTGCCCCGTGATCGCCGCCCAGCCCGGCTGCTCGCCGACCATCCGCCCCTCGGCGTCGTTCGTCCAGAGCACGCCGCGCACCGCCTGCACCGCGGCGCGGAAGCGCTCCTCGCTCATGCGCAATTCGGCCTGGACGCGCTGCTGGTCGAGCGAGGAGGCGAGCATGGCCAGGAACAGGATCAGGAAGGTGGCGCCCGCCACGGCGAGGGCGAGGTTCTGCTGATCCGCCCCGAGGCTCGCGGCGTGGGCGGCGTGGGCGCCCGATCCTTGCGCGGTGATCGTGGCGGCGGCCATGCCGGTATAGTGCATGCCCGCCACCGCCACGCCCATCACGCAGGCGGCGGCGAGCTTCTGCCAGACGCTGTTGTGGCGGAAGGTGAGCCAGAGCGCGGCGGTGGCCGCGGTCACCGCGATGGCGACCGACACGGCGACGACGGGCGGGCTGTAGGCGAGGCTGCCGGGCATGCGCATCGCCGCCATGCCGGTATAGTGCATCGCCGCCACGCCGAGGCCCATCAGCGGCCCGCTGACGAGCACCGCCCGGATTCCGGCCGCCGGGCGGCTGACGACGGTGAAGGCCGCTCCCGTGACGCCGACGGCGATGAGCAGGGACAGGACCGTCAGGCCGAGGTCATAGGCGGCGGGCAGGCCCATCTCGAAGGCGAGCATGCCGACGAAGTGCATCGACCAGATGCCGCCGCCCATCGCCACCGCCGCCCCCGCGACCCAGGCCCAGCGCGGGCCCGCCGCGCCGTCGCGCAGCCGCGCACCGAGATCGAGGGCGGTGTAGGAGGCGAACACCGCAATCGCGATCGACAGGGCGACGAGCGCCGGGTTGTAGCCGGTATGGACCATCGGGGAGCGCCGGGCAGGAAGCCGCGGCAGGCCGCGGAGGAGGCCGCACGCTAGCCCGGCCGCGCCAGGAGCGCCACCGCCGGGCGGCGACAGCGGCGCGCCGAAATCCGCCTCGCCCAAGCCCCGCCTCAGCCCTCCTCCAACGCGTCGGCGCGAGCCCGGCGGCGCAGCCGGTTCCGGAAGCCCGGTCCGGCTCCCGCGATCGGGCAGGGGCTCGCGCGGGCAAGCGTCGCAGGCGGGAGGTGTCGCAGGCGGGAGGTGTCGCAGGCGGGAGGTGTCGCAGGCGGGAGGTGTCGCAGGCGGGAGCTTGGGCGGACCTGCCCGCGTTCCCCGGAACGAGAACCATCTCACGAGGTCACCGAGCATGTTGAGAAACCCCCGCGCCGGCCTGGCCGCGCTCCTCCTGGGCGGCCCGCTGGCCGGCGCGATCCCGCCCGCCTCGGCCCAGGCACAGACGCCGACCACGGGGCAGGCCCAGCTCACGAAGGTCGCCAGCTTCGAGCATCAGGTCACCGGCGTGACCGTGTCGCGGGACGGACGGATCTTCGTCAACTTCCCCCGCTGGAGCGAGGACGCGCCCGTCTCGGTCGCCGAGTTGAAGGACGGCAAGCCGGTGCCCTATCCGGACGAGGCCTGGAATTCCTGGCGCAACGCCAAGGCCGACGAGGTGTCGCCCAAGGACCATTTCGTCTGCGTGCAGAGCGTCGTGGCCGACGGGCAGGACCGGCTCTGGGTGGTCGACGCCGCCGCCCCCGCGATGGCGCACGTCGTCAAGGACGGGCCGAAGCTCGTCGGCATCGACCTCAAGACCAACCGCGTCGTCAAGACGATCCCCTTCGGCACCGACACGGTGATGCAGGCCTCCTACATCAACGACGTGCGGATCTCGCCGGACGGCAAGACCGCCTACCTGACCGATTCCGGGGCCGAGGGCGCGCTCATCGTGGTCGATATCGACAGCGGCAAGGCCAAGCGCGTGCTCTCCGGCCATCCCTCGACGATGCCGGACAAGAGCGTGACCGTGACCTACGACGGCAAGCCGCTGCGCCGGCCCGACGGGCGCGGCGTCGAGTTCTCGGCCGATGGCATCGCCCTCTCGCCGGACGGCGGGACGCTGTACTGGCAGGCGATCAAGGGCAAGACGCTCTACAGCCTGCCGACCGACGCGCTCACCGGCTGGGCCACGGCTTCGGTCGTGCCCGAGATGCTCACCGACAGGACGCTCGGCTCCAAGATCGTCACGGTCGGCGAGAACGGAGTGGCGGACGGCCTGCTGATCTCCCGGCACGACGGGCGCATGTACGTGACCTCGCCGCAGGACAACGCGGTGAAGGTGCGCGACCTGTCGGGCAAGGGCACGGGCCTGACGACGCTCGTGCAGGACCCGCAGCTTCGCTGGCCCGACACGTTCTCCGAAGGACCGGACGGCACGATCTACGTCACGACCTCGCACATCCAGGATTCGGCGGACTACAAGCCCGGCGCGCCGGTCAGCCTGCCGACGGAGCTCTGGAGCCTCAAGCCCGGGACAACGGAGGCGACGGGCTCGACCCGGCCCGGCAGCGCCCGCTGAGGCCTCTCCCGCCCGGCCCCGCCAAGGGGCTGCGGCCGGGCTAAATCTCCCGTATGCCTCGCCGGCTCTCTCCCGCCCGGGAGAGGGCTCCTGCTCCGCGAGGAGCGGGCCGGAAGCCACCGATACCCTGTGGGCACGTCACGGTCGGATGGAACGCCTCGATACCCCGGACCCCCGGTCCGTCTTCTCCTCCCTCGCCTATTTCCGCCTCCTCGAAGCCTGCGGGCTGACCGGGAGCTGGTGCTGGACTTTCGCCTCCGGCGAGCAGAGCTGGTCGCCGGGCCTCTTCGCCCTGCTCGGGCTGGAGGCGAGCGCCGTGCGCCCGAGCTACGGCGCCCTGCGGGCGCTGGCCCACCCGGCCGACCGCGAGGTCCTCGAGACGGAGGTCGAGGTGCTCGGCGCGGGCCTCCTCAGGGCCCACACGGTTCGGATCGTCCGGCCCGACGGGTCCGTGCGTACCCTTGAGAGCCGGGGCGAGATCTTCCTCGACGCCGAGGGGCGCCCGGCCGCGGCGTCGGGCTTCATCCTCGACGTGACGGACCGGGAGGCCCTGGCGGACGCCCGCCGGGCGGAGCAGCGCCGCCGCTGGGCCCTGTTTCGGGAGACCCAATCCTGGACCCATGCCTCGCTCTACGCACAGGCGCAGCGCGTCGGCTCGCGCGAGCTCCTCAGCCTGACCGGCGTCACGCAACAGGCGTTCCGTGACGATTGCACCTGCGTCGTCGCGGCGGAGGACCGCTCCCGCACCCGTGAGCATGTCGGCTCGCTGATGCGGGCGGGCCGGCCCTTCGAGGCATTCAAGCGCCTCGTCCTCGCGGACGGGGCGTCCGGCTCGTTCCGGTTCGTCTACGTCCCCGTCCGCGATGCGTCCGGCCGCATCGAGAGCTGGGCCACCCTGGCCTCGCGGGTCGGCGGCATCCCGTCGGCCCCGGTCGACGGCTTCCTGAGGGACGAGCTCGAATCCGCGCTCGGGGGCAAGCACCTGCGTGCCGCGCGCAAGATGCTGGGCTGGTCGATGATGGATTGCTCCCTGGCGAGCGGGCTGTCCTTCGCGACCATCCGCAAGCTCGAGGGCGAGACCGAGGCGTCGGCGTCCTCGGCCCGGCGCCGCGTGGTCGCGGCCCTGCGGCGCGGGGGCATCGGCTTCTCCCTCGTCGACGGAAGCGGCATCGCCATCGCCCGGACCTGACGGGCCTTCCGCCGGCGCGCCGCGCACGGCGCCTCGTCACCACCGGAATCGCGCCGGCGGGCCCGGCGCGGGTTGCCAAGCTTGACCATATAGGCCAAGATCTACGTAAGTAGTGCCTACGATTCCCCTCGCATCCGGGAGAGACGATGCTGGTCAACCACGAGCGACGCCTCCTCAGAAAGGCTGCAGAGGCGGCCGACCGTCAGATCACCATCAAGCAAAGACCGGACAGAACTTGGCCGGGCGACCACAGCAGGCTCGTAGCCCTCGAGAGCCGCGGCGCTCTTCGCTCGCTCCGCCCGCTCCCGGACAGGGGATTCAGCGACACCTTCGCCACCTGGCAGATCACCGAGCGCGGCCTCAGCGCGCTCGCGCGCCTGTCGGGACGGGACGCCTGATGGCCTCGATCAAGGTTCGTGCGGTCGCCGACGGAAGCTTCGCCGTCTACCAGAACGGCACCGCGCTCTGCTCCGGGCTCACCCGCGCGCAGGCCGAACGGCTCGCGGCCGTGCTGAGATGGGTCGAGCCGGTTCTGTGATGCGCGCCAGCGGGGTGATCGCCCTCCCGTGACCGACCCGGCGGGGCGCGGCGGAAGACTTGCAACTTCACGTTAACCCAGGTGATGGTGCGCCACCACCGGTCTGCGAAACACTGATTCGTGTTCGCACGCGCGTGGAGCTTGCGCCGATGCCGACAGTGCCACCCCCGGGATCGCCCCCCTGCGCCTTCATGCGGGAACTCCTGTCGATGCTGCGGGAGGGCGAGGGCGCGGACGCGCTGTTCCTCCGGCTGCTCATGCTGGAATTGCGGGCGCTCACCTGCGGCGCGTCGGACGACACCCTGCAGGCCATCGTGACCGCGCGCACGGCGATCGGCTTCGCGACCCTCGGCGGCCTGCCCGGGATCGCCCGCCCCGCCTGACCCCCGCTCCCAGGGATCCGTCCGGTTCCTGACCCGGCCGGCCCCGGCGCCGCCCGCAGCCCCCTGTCAACGGACCGGCGTCTCGGACCTTGGTCGGAACGACCTCGGACGAACGGCCGTATCGACCCGCGCCGCCCCGATGCGAGTGGTGGTCCGCACCGGCCCGCCGGCGACAGGTTCCGAACCGTCTCCGCGGGCCCCGACAGCGGAAGAGGGGAGAGAACCATGGGCCTCGATGATCTCGTCGGCGCGGACGACAGCCTGATCTATGCCCTGTACGACGGCCTGCTCGGGCGGGCGCCCGACGCGCCGGGCCTCGCGTCCTGGATGGGCCACGTCAGCGGCCTCGACTCGCTCCACGACGTGGTGGAGAAATTCCTGAAGTCCGGCGAGGGCAAGGGCCGGCACGACGGCCTCGACGACCGCGGCTTCGTGAACAAGCTCTACGAGGACAACCTCCATCGCACGGGCGACGACGGCGGCGTGTCCTACTGGACCGGCCAGTTGAGCCACGGCGCCTCGCGGGAGGACGTGGCCCTCGGCTTCGTCCTCTCGGACGAGCACCTCGCCCATCTTCGGGGGACGTTCGAGGCGGGCGACGTCGCGCGGCTCTATTACGGTCTCCTCAACCGCGCGCCCGACGCCGGCGGCCTGCACCATTTCCGCGACGCGATCGAGCACGGCGCCTCGCTGCACGACGTGGCGCAGACCTTCCTGGGCTCCGCGGAGTACCAGGGCCGTGCGGCGGGCCTGAGCAACGCGGCCTATGTCGAGGACCTGTACGAGCACGCCCTCGGGCGCGGGGCCGATGACGGGGGCTCGCGCTACTGGCAGGGCGAGCTGGAGCACGGCGCCTCGCGCGCCGCGGTGGCGGCGGCGATCACCGATTCCGCCGAGGCCCACCACCACCTCGCCGCGGGCGTCGAGCAGGCCTGGCACATCTGAGCGGGCTCAGGCCCCGGGCTTCCGGAGCCGCCGGCCCGTCGCGACGACGTCAGGCCGGCGGCCTCGGCTGCAGGACGGCGAGGATCGCGTCCCGCAGCTCCGCCCCGCGCGCGCCGGATTCGCCGAGCCGCGTCAGCGCCACCGCGATGCCCGCGGCGACCGAGGTGGCGCGCACGCCCGCGTTCAGGCGGCGGGCGATCAGGTCGATGACCGCGTCGGCGATCTCCTCCACGTCCGCGACCGAGCGATCGTCCATGACAGGCCTCCACGACACGTCTGCCCGGCGGGTCGGCCCGGGACCTTCGCCGGGATGCCGGCGCGGGCGAGGGTAGGGGCGGGGGCGCCGCGCCGGCAAGTCCCGGACGCGACCGGAGCCGCGGCCCCGTGCTATGCTCAAGCTCGCCCCAGCCGCGGCGAACCCTCCCCGAGCGCGCGATGATCCCGCCTCCCTCAGCGCCCCGACCTCCGGGACCGGCCAGCCCGGTGCCGCTCCGGACCGAGACCGGGAGCGAGGCGGGCTTCGCCCTCGTGGCGGTGATCTGGATGATCGGCCTCATCGGGCTGATGATCGCCACCTACATCGCGGCGGCCCGCTACCGGGCGATCGAGGCGCGCGCCACCGCGCAGCTCGCCCGCGCCGAGGCCGGGGCCGAGGGCGCCGTCCACCTCGCGATCCTCGAACTCCTCGCAGACGTCCCCCGAGGGCAGGAGGCCGCCGCCCGGCCGAGACCGCACGGCCCCCGCCTCTGCGCCCTGGAGGACGGCACGACCCTCGCCGTCGCGGTCGCCGACGAGAGCGGCAAGGTCGATCTCAACGCGGGCACGCCCGAACTCGTGGCCGCCCTCGTCCGGGGCGTCGCGCCGGAGGCCGGCCCGGCGACGCTCGGCCTCCTGCGCCTGCGCGAGGCGGCCAAGCGGGAGCCGGGCCGCGGGGCGGCCGAGCCCGCCCCGCCCCTCTTCCGCTCGGTGATGGAGCTGGCGCAGGTGCCCGGCATCGACCGCCCCCTGTTCGAGGCCCTGGTGCCTCTCGTCACGGTGCATACCGGCAGCCCTGGCCTCAACGCCCGGGCCGCCCCGACCGCGACCCTGCTCGCGGTCACCGGAGCGCGGACCCGCGCCGAGGCCGAGCGCTCCGGCACGCCCTTCTTCCTCGCCCAGGCGCCGGGGCGGACCGTCCTGATCCGCGGCGAGGCGGTGACCCGCTCCGGCGCCCGCGCCGCCCGGGAGGCGATCGTCGAGTTCACCCCGGGCCCGCCCGCGGGCTACAGCATCCGGGAATGGCGCGAGGGCGGTCCCTCCGGTGCCCTCGTCCCGGCCGCCGGCGGGCAGGTCCCGTGCTGAGCGTCCCGCGGTGAGGGCCCGTCGGTGAGCGGTTCCCGATGAGCCTCGGCCCCGAATCCGGCGCCCTCCTCGTGCTGCTGCTCCTGGCGGGCGCCGCGGCGGCGAGCGACATCCGGGCGATGATCATCCCCGACGCGGTCAACCTGCTGATCCTCGCGACGGGGCTCGGGGCGAGCCTCCTCCTCGGCACGGTCGAGCCGGCCTCGGCGCTCGCCGGGGCGCTCCTCGGCGGCGGGCTGCTCCTCGGGGTGCGGACGGCGTTCCGGTCCCGGCGGGGCTATCACGGGCTGGGCCTCGGGGACGTGAAGTTCGTCGCCGCCGCCGGGACCTGGACCGGCCTCGAGGGGCTCGCGCCGATGCTCCTCCTCGCGAGCCTGACGGCCCTCGCCTACATGGGCGGCCGGCGCCTCCTCGATCCCGGCTTCGACACGGGCCGCCGCATCCCGTTCGGGCCCTTCCTCGCCCTCGGCACGGCGGGGATCGCCGTCCTGCAGATCGGCACCGGGACGAGCGTCCTCGACCTGATCGACCGGGCGCTCGGCGCCTGAGGGGGCTCACGAGCCGGGAACCCGGAAGGACAGGTCGAGGGGCTCGACGCGGCCGCCGAGATCGATCTCCGCCCGGAGCCGGACGAGCTGCGGCAGGCGGGTCGCGTCGGTCCAGGCATCGTGCCAGGCGGCCGGCCGCCCCTCCCCGAGCGCACCGAAATAGCCGAAGCGGGCCCCGGCGACGCGGGCGATCAGGGTCTGGCGCGCCACCTGGTCGGGCAGGAGCGAGGCCCCGACGGGCAGGGGCGCCACGTCGAACAGGATCGAGCCCGTCGGGGCGCCCCGGTCGCGTCCGTTGAAGCCGACCGTCACGGCGAGAAGCCCCGCCGGCTGCACGTCGCCCCGGCTCGCCGTGACGAAGGTGAGGCGGTCGGGCCGCCCCTCGAACAGGACCGGTCCCGGACCCGCCGGCGTCGCCGGGCGGATCGGGGCGGCGGCGGCGAGCCAGCCCCCGAGCGCGCCCCCGCCCGCCACCGTCTGGGCGAGGACGTCCCGCCCGTGACCGGCCTGCGAGAGCCGCCGGGCGAAGCCGAACATGCCGGCCGAGAGCCCGAGGGTGAGGGCGAGGAGGAGGAGCGCGACGAGCGCCTCCGCGATCACGAATCCGGACATGCGCGCGTTGATCGCGATCATCGCCGCCCCGCCCGGTCGAGCACGAAGGAATGCAGGGTCAGCGAGCGCCCGCCGCGCTCCGGCGGCTCGGCCACGCTCACCGCCACGCGGTAGCCGGCGGCCGCGCTCCCCGGCCCGAGGGGGACGAGGGCGTGGCGGGCGATGTCGGCGCGCCAGAGATAGCCGTTCGGCAGCACGCCCCCCGTCGCCCCCGGGCGCAAGGGGTAGTCGACGCCCGCGGCCGCGAGCCGGCCCTTGGCCAGGGCGCTCCCGAGGGTCAGGAAGGCGGCCTGGTGGTCGCCGCGCATCGCGACCGCGAGGGCGGCCAGGATCGCGGCGAGGAACAGCGTCAGGATCGTGAAGGCCGCCAGGAATTCCAGCAGGGCGAAGCCGCCCTGCGCCGCCCGGCCCGCGTCAGCGCCCGGCGGCATGGGCTGAGAGACCCTGCTGCGCGAGAACCTGCCCCGTCGCCCAGACGACATCGAGCCGCCCCTCGGATCCGCCGAGGCGCAGGCGGATCCGGCCGCCCGTCGAGCGCCCGCTCGGGAAGAAGCGGATGCGGCCGGCCGCGCCCGCCCGCTCGCCCGGATCGGGCAGGTCGAGGCTCACCTCGGTGCGGGGGTCGATCGCGACGGACGGCACCGCCGGGGAGGCGAAGCGGCGGTGCTCCGCGTCGAGGACGAGGGCGAGGGGCTCGTTGCGCATCATCGCGGCCGCCCGCGTGATCCGGAGCGCCGCGGCGAGCCGGCCGAGATCGGCCCGCAGCTGCAATTCGGCCGGCGGGCGCCGCAGCAGGGGCGCGGCGAGGAGGACGACCCCCGACAGGATCGCGACGGCCACGAGGATCTCGACGAGGCTGAAGCCCGCCTCGCGCGTCCGGCCGTGGCGCGGGCCCGTCATTGCAGGGCGAGGTCGTTGATCGAGAGGATCGCGCTCATCACCGAGAGGATGATCGCCGCGATCATGCCGGAGACGAGCACGGTGACGGCCGGCGTCAGGATGGCGAGCAGGCGGTCGGTCCGGGCCTGGTCCTGCCGCTCCAGGATGAGGGCCGCGCGCAGGAGCATGTCGCGCAGGCGCCCGCTCTCCTCGCCGACCGTGATCATGTGGCGGGCGGCGAGGGGCAGGGCGCCCGCCCGCTCCATCGCCGCGCCGATCGTCGCGCCGGCCCGCACGTCGGCGATGCTCGCCTCGAGCCGGGCGCGGGTGACGCTGTTGCGCACCAGGGTGCAGGCGGTCTGCAGGGCCTGGAGGGGAGCGACCCCGGCCTTGATCAGGGTCGCGAAGGTGCGGGTGAAGCGGGCGGCCTCGCGCGTCTCCGCGATCGGCCCGGTGACGGGCAGGGCGAGGCGCAGGCGGTCGAGCCACCGCCGGATGGCGGGGCTGCGCCGGCCGAGGATGAGGGCGAGGCCGAGGGCGCCGAGGAGGCCGGCGGCAAGGGCGAGGATCGTCCCGGAATGCGCGCGCAGGGCGTCGAGGGCCGCCAGGATCGCGGGCAACTCCATGCCGCTCTCGTGGAAGATCGGCGTCACCGCGGGCACCAGGAGGCCGAGCACGATCCAGAGGGAGACGGCGGCGAGCCCGACGAGGAGCGAGGGGTAGGCCAGCGCCGAGCGGACCCGCGCGCGGATCTCGACGCGGCGGTCGAGGAGGTCGGCGAGGTCCTGCATGGCGGCGCCGAGATCGGCGCTGACGTCGCCGGCCTGGACGATCCGCACGCAATCGGGCCGGAACGCCTCGGGCATCCCCTCCATCACCTCGCCGAGGGAGGCGCCGCGCAGGATGCCCTCGCGCATCCGCAGGGCGAGGTCGGCCATGCGCCGGTCCTCGGCGGTGGCCGAGGCGATGCGCAGGGCCGCGTCGAGGGGCACGTCCGCCTGGAGCAGCACGGCGAGGTCGCGGGCGAGGCGGGCGAGCGCCGCGTCGGCGGCCCTGGCGCCGGGCATCTCCAGCCGGACCTCCTTGAAGAGGAGGTCGAGGGGGCGCGCCGCGCGCAGGGCGAAGGGGGTCGGCCCGCTCGCGCGCACCAAGGCGCGGGCCTCCTCCGCGCTGGCGGCCTCGATCTCCCCGACCAGGAGGTTGCCCGCCCCGTCGAAGGCCTCGTAGCGGAACTTCATGCCGGCGGCGCCTCGATCCCGCTCGTGACGCGCAGCACCTCCTCGACCGCGGTCAGGCCCTGCCAGGCCTTGACGATCCCGTCCTCGTAGAGGGAGCGCACGCCGCCGGCCCGGGCGAGCGCCTCGATCTCGGTGCCGGAGGCGCGCCGCAGGACGGCGTCGCGCAGGCGGGAATCCACCGGCATCAGCTCGGCGATCGAGAGCTGGCCCGCATATCCGCTGCCCTGGCAGGCCTCGCAGCCGACGGGGCGGCGCAGGTCCGGGGCGCCCGCGCCCCGGAGCGCGGGCACCCGGTCCGGCAGGTGGGCGGCGAGCACCGGGGCGTCCGGGTGGGGCGCGGCGCAGGCCGGGCAGAGCCGCCGCACGAGCCGCTGGGCGACGATGCCGCGCACGGTCGAGCCGAGCAGGAAATGCTCGATGCCCATGTCGATCAGGCGGGTGATGGTCTCGGCGGCGCTGTTGGTGTGGAGCGTCGAGAAGACGAGGTGGCCCGTGAGCGAGGCCTGCACGGCGATGCGCGCCGTCTCCTCGTCGCGGATCTCGCCGATCATGATCATGTCGGGGTGGTGGCGCAGGATCGAGCGCAGGATCGCCGGGAAGTCGAGGCCGATACCCTCCTGGGTCTGGACCTGGCTGATGCCGGAGAGCTGGTACTCGATCGGGTCCTCGACGGTGAAGATCTTGGCGGTCGGGCGGTTCACCTGCCGCAGCATCGTGTAGAGCGTGGTGGTCTTGCCGCTGCCGGTCGGGCCGGTGACAAGGATGATCCCGTTCGGCTGGGCGGCGAGCTGGGTCAGGGTCTCGATCTGGCCCCTCTCGAAGCCGAGGCTCGCGAAGTCGAGGGTGACGCGGCTGCGGTCGAGGACGCGCATCGTCACGGCCTCGCCGTCGATCGTCGGGATCGTCGCGACGCGGAAATCGACCTCGTGGCCCCGGACCGGGATCTTGATGCGCCCGTCCTGGGGCAGGCGGCGCTCGGCGATGTCGAGACGGGCGAGGATCTTCACGCGGGAGGCGACGGCCGCCGAGAGCCGGGCGGGCGCCTCCTCGACGACCCGCAGCACGCCGTCGACCCGGTAGCGCACCCGCAGGGAGGCGGTGGTCGGCTCAATGTAGATGTCGGAGGCGCCGGCCTCGACGCCGCCCGCGATGATCTGGTCGAGGAGGCGGATGACGGGCGCCTCGCTGGCGCTGTCGCGCAGGCGCTGCAGGTCGGTGTCGCTGTGGTCGGCCTCCAGCCCCGTTCCGGCCGCCCCGGCCGCGCTCCGATCGGCGTAGAGTTGGGCGGCGAGGCGCTCGAAATCGGCCGGCGCGATGATCTCGACGCGCACGGGCTCCTCGACGACGAGGCCGACCGATTCCAGCGGCATCCGGTCGAACGGGTCGACCACGGCGAGCGTCAGCACGCCGCCCTCCAGGCGCACCGGCAGGACCCGGTTCTCGGTGACGAAGCGGGCCGGCAGCGCGTCGGGCAGCAGGCGCTCGGGCGCGCCCTCGCCGGGCACGTGGAGCGGCAGGCCGAGGAAGCGCGACAGGCCCGCGGCGAGCGCCGGCTCCGAGAGGATGCCGAGCTTCGTCAGCACCGCGTCGAAGCGGTCGCCCGAGAGGGTGGCGGCGCGGCGCGCCCGCTCGACGGCGGCCCGGTCGAGGAGCCCCTCCTCCGCGAGGAAGGCGCCGAAGCGCTCCGCGAAGGCCGGGGAGGCGGGATCGAGGCCGCGGAGCGAGGACCGAACCTGTTCCATCCCGGCCGCCCCGCTCACTCGATGCTGCGCTTGACGTTCGTCATCAGGCGCTGGACCGGGTCGCGGGTCGGCATGACGCTGCGGACGCGGTTGCGGTACTCGTCGGTGACCGCCGCCGCCTCGTTGAGGTCGCGCACGACGCGGGGCGTCAGCATGATGATCAGCTCGGTCTTCTCGACGAGGTTCTGCTTCTCCTTGAAGGCGTTGCCGATGATCGGCAGGTCGCCGAGCACGGGCACCCGCGTCTCCCCGATCGTGGTCCGGTCCTGGATCAGGCCGCCCAGCGTGATGCTCTCGCCGTTGTTGACGACGACCGTGGTGCGCACCTTGCGCCGCCCGAAGGAGGGCGAGTCGATGTTCGAGGAGGTGGTGCGCTGGACCGTCGAGACCTCCTGCTCGATGTCGAGGAGCACGCGGCCGGACTCGCTCACCCGCGGCGTCACGGAGAGGATCACGCCGGTGTCCTTGTAGGCGATCGAGTTCACCACCGGCGCGCCGGGGGTCAGGATGCTCTGGGCCGACTGGGTCTGGATCGGCACCTGGTCGCCGATCTGCAGGACGGCGGTGCGCCGGTCGAGGACCATCAGGCTCGGGGAGGCGAGGACGTCGACGCGGGTGACGTCGTTCAGCGCGTTCAGCGTCACCTGCCCCCCCGCCGCCCGGGCCACGAAGGAGAAGCCGGGGAAGGCCGAGCCGACCGCCCCGCTCACGAGGTCCGAGAAGGTGCCCGAGCGCGAGCCGTTGCGGTTCTGGAAGAACCAGCGCACGCCGAGACGCAGGTCGTCGTTGAGCTGGACCTCGGCGATGGTCGCCTCGATCAGCACTTGGTTCGGCAGCACGTCGAGATTGGCCAGCACCCGCTCGACCCGCCGGTAATCGCTCTCGGCGGCGAGGATCAGGAGGGCGTTCTGGGACGGGTCGGCGACGATCTTGATGCGGGGCTCGCCGTTGTCGCCCGCGCCGATCCCGGCCGAGCGGTAGCTCCCGTTCTCGTCGACCCGGGGGAGGGGCCCGTCGAGGAAGCGCTCGGAGCCGGACAGGCCCGTGCCCCCCGCCCCGAAGCCGCCGCCGACCGCGATGCCGCCACCGCCGAAGCCGCCGCCACCCAGGCCGCCCCCGCCGAACTGGCTCCCCCCGCCCACCGAGAAGCCGCCCGGCCCGGCATCGCCGCCGAACCCGTTGCCGTTGCCGTTGCCGAGGGGCGCCCCGTTGCCCGGCCCGTCGCCGAGCCCCGTGCGGGCGGAGCGGGCGGAGCGGACCTCGCGGGCGGCCGTCTCGTCCGAGAACATCGCGTTCAGGACGTCGACCACGTCCTTCGCCTGCCGGTTGCGCAGGACGTAGGTGAAGAATTCCTTGCGGCGCCCCCCGGCGACGCCGTCGAGATTGCGGATCCAGGACTTGGCCGTGAGCAGGTACTCGGGCTGCTTCGAGATCACGAGCACGGATTTCAGGCGCTTGTTCGGGATGAACTGCACCATCCCGCTCATGGCGCCCTCGCCGTTCGTCGCGAAGGCCTTGCTCAGGTTCTCGACGACCTCCTCCGGGTCGAGGGAGCGCACCGGCACGAGGGCGAAGGACATGCCCTTCATGTAGTTCACGTCGAAGACGGACGCGGCCTCCCGCATCGCGGCGATCTCCTGGTCGGTGCCGGAGAGGAGCAGCGCGTTGCGCGAGGGATCGATCCGGACGACGCCGCCGTAGGAGGCGATCGGCTCCAGGAGCCGCTTCATCTCGGCGGCCGCGACGTAGCGGAGCGGCAGGACCTTCACGGCATTGCCGACGCCGGAGGGCCCGCCGCGGTCGGCCATCCCGATCCGGCCGCCCGCCGTCGCCTGCTCCGCCGGCACCACGCGCACGACGTTGCCGCTGCGGGCGAGGGCGCCGCCGACGTTGCGCAGCGCCGATTCGAACAGCTCCGTCGCGCCCGCCTTCGTGACGGCGTGCGTCGTCTGGAGCGTGAGCTTGCCCTCGAGCTTGGGGTCGATCGTGTAGTTGACGCCCAGGATGTCGCCGAGCACGGCGGCGGCGGCCTCCTGGATGCTCGCGTCGACGAGGTTGAGCGTGTGCGTCCCGGCGGCCGACTCCGCGGGCGGGCGCGCCGGCCGCGGCTCGCCATAGAACTTGCCCGAGCCGATGCCGATGCGGGTCTTGTCGGGGGCGCCGGGCGCGGCCGGATCCGGGGTGCGGGGGCTCGCGCCGAGGCGGCGCTTGCCGTCGTCGGGCAGGGCCGGGGCGGGATCGCGCCCGGCCCATTCCGGCATCTCGGCCGCCTGGCGCGGCGCGGCGGCAGCGGGGCGCAGCGAGGCCGCGCCGAGGCCGAGCGCGACCAGAACAGCCGCGCAGGCCCGCGTGACTCGACCAATGTTCCGAAGTCTGATGTGCGGACGGAGGGTCGCAGGCCTCAGTCGACGCGAATTACGGCCCGCCCCGTGTCCCGGCAGAAACATCGCACTGCCCGCCCCCGTTCACCTTCACCTATGCGGGCGTAGGAAGAGGAGCACTTCCTGACCGTCGCAGGACAGGTTCACGTTTTCAGCGGTGACGGTCAATACTTTCCATCCATCGGACGTTGTTTTTCCCTCGCCGATCCACCAGCCGCGATCGCCCTTGTGCCTGCGGAGCAACACTTTGCGACCCGAGGCCGAAATCAGGACACCGCCCATCGTATAGCTCGGTACGGTACGGGACGGAGGCGGCGGGGGCGGGGGTGGCGCCTCGATCGTCTGCGCGGCCAGGACGGGCGCCTTCGGGGCGCGGGCGCGGCTCGGCGAGAACAGGGGCTTCTCGATCAGCATCTCGGCGACGCCCGTCTCGGCGGCGGCGTGCAGGAGGGGCAGGGCCGGCGCGGGGCGGGCGACGCGCGGCTCCGCCTCGGCGCCGGCGGCGGGGCCGACCGGGCCGAGGAGCCCCGCCCAGGCGACCCAGAGCGAGGCGGCGAGCGCGGGCGCGCCGCAGGCCAGGGTCAGGAGCCAGGACCGGCTCGGGGCCGAGACCCCGCGGCGCGGGGCCACCCCCTCCCGCGGAGAGAGCAGTCCGGGCGGAGCCGGGAGGCCGCGGGAGGCGGCGGGTATCAGCTGCGCGACCATCCTGCCACTCCGTAGACCTCGACGCTGACCGAGACCGCGTCCTCGCCGGGCTCCTCCGCACCCGCGGCGGAGAGCTGCGCGCCCGCGGCGGAGAGCTGCGCGTTGCGGATGAACAGGAAGGCCGGGCCCCGCTCCAGGCTCGACAGCAGGGCGGCGGCCCGGTGGTCGCTCGCCTGGAACTCGATCCGCGCGCCCACGACCCGGCGGCCCATCGCCTCCCGCTCCGGCAGGCTCGCCACGGAGGCGAAGGCGACCCCGTGGCTCTCGGCGATCTCGCGCAGGCGCAGGAGCAGGTCGGCCTGCAGCAGGCTCTCGGTCTCGCCCTGCACGAAGCGCTGGGCGAGGTCCTGCAGGGTTGCGGGGTCCTGCTCGGACAGGGCGGCCGCGCGGGCGATGGCCGAGCGCGCCTGCTCCAGGCGCGGCTCCATCCGCGCGATCGCCTCCTGCTGGTCCGAGAGCAGGCCGAGCGCCGGCGACAGGATCAGGCCGCTCACGAGGAGGAGGGCGAGGGCGTTGCAGCCGAGGAAGACGGCGAAGCGGAGGGCGGGGCCGGGTCTCATGGCTGGCGGAGCTCCTCGGGGATACGGGTCTCGCGCAGGGTTGCGCGGATGGAGAAGCGCTCGCGGGCGCGGGCGCGGTCGAACACGATCGGCCCGGCCAGGACCGG